>JABDAV010000004.1 GCA_013289015.1 Bacteroidota bacterium
GCAATAAGTTTTTGTGTATGGATGTTCTGTTCAAACATTGTATCAGCACAAAATGTTCATAGCGATAACGGTAATGGCACATACACCAACCCGCTGATCTCTGCAGATTTTCCTGATCCTGATGTTATACGCGCAGGCGATACTTACTACATGGTTACAACAACGATGTTTGTGTTTCCCGGTGTTACTATTTTAAAATCGCAAGACCTGGTAAATTGGGAATATTGCAGCAACGCAGTTCCCAGATTTGATTTTAGCGATTGTTATAATCTTGATACCTGCAGTCGCTACGGCCATGGGCAATGGGCGACAAGTTTAAAATATCACAAGGGCAAATTTTATTTGTTGTTCATCACATTGAATGAAGGCGGCTTTATGTGTACAGCAGAGAAAGCTGAAGGTCCATGGCATATCACGCATTTACCAAAGGGATTTTATGACCCGGGTTTATTTTTTGATGATGATGGAAAAGTTTATGTAGCCCAGGGTTACAGCAAAATTTCTGTTACTGAAGTGAATGACAGTCTTGTTGGGGTTAGCCCCGACTCATTGGTGTTTACAGGCAATATTCGCAAAGGCCTTGAAGGCACACATGTGTATAAAATAAACGGTTACTACTATATGTATTGTACTTATGGTGGAAAAGATGGCATGCAGGTGGCATTGCGTTCAAAAAATATCTATGGGCCTTACGAACAAAAATTGTTGCTTTATGACACAACACAGGGTATAAACTATGGTATTCATCAGGGCGCATTGATTCAAATACAAACAGGTGAATGGTGGACAATCTTGTTTGTCGATAGTGGACCATTCGGTCGTTTTCCTTCACTGCAACCTGTAACATGGATAGATGGCTGGCCGATGATCGGTGTAAATCGTAAAGCGGTTATAACTTATAAAAAACCAAATGTTGGTAAAACATATCCTATCAAAGATTTTCCAACATCAGATGAATTCAATGAGAAGAAATTAGGTATGCAATGGGGTTGGAACCATAATCCTGATTCAACGAAATGGTCGCTTACAGAAAAACCCGGCTATTTACGATTGAAAACACCAGGTATTACCAATGATTTCATGATGGCGCGCAATACGCTAACACAACGCCCGTTTGCCAAACATGATCAAACACAATCAACCATTGCATCAACAAAGATCGATGTCAGCAAAATGAAAGATGGCGATATTGCGGGTATTGCTGTATTACAGGATCCATATGCTTTCATCGGCATAAAACTAAACAATGGGTCGAAATATATTGTAATGGTGAACAATGGTAAAACAATCGACTCGATTGCCATCAATACATCAACAATTTATTTGAGAACGTTAGCATCGAATACAACTAACAAAGCAAATTTTGAATACAGCATCGATGATAAAAATTTCAAAGATTTAGGCAATGCATTGGAAATGAAATTTAACTTACGAATATTCACCGGTAATAAATTCTGCTTATTCAACTATGCTACAAAAGATTTAGGTGGTTATGTTGATTTTGATTGGTTCAGGATTAACTAAATCTACATTTACAAAAATTTATGAACAAAAGCTTTTCATTCAAAAAGACTATTCATTGCACATTAACTGCAATGATTTTTTTATGTTACATGCTGATGTCAATTCACGCGGTGGCGCAATCAAAAACTGTCACCGGTAAAAAAATAAGCACTGATCTATTCGGCTTGTTCTTCGAAGACATTAACTATGCTGCAGATGGTGGTTTGTATGCAGAGCTTATACAAAACCGTTCATTCGAATATAGTCCCACAGACAGGAGAGATTGGAATGCTTTTTCATTCTGGAATTACATTACGCCGGGGTTTTCTTATGGTTCTATTGATGTAGAAACAAGTGAACCTTTAAATAAAAACAACCCGCATTACCTCGTATTAAATATTGAACACGTTGGCGATACCGGTATTGGTGTAAGCAATTATGGTTTTAATGGTATTGTTATAAAAAAAGATGAAGATTACAATCTTTCAATGTTTGCAAAGCAACTCGGCAAAGCACCAATTTCTTTATGGGTGAGCCTGCGAAATCAGGATGGGAAAATTATCGGTGAAACAAAATTTGCAGCTGCATCGCCTCAATGGCAAAAATATACAGCCACAATAAAAGCAACTGAAACATGCGACAGCGCTTCGCTTGCAGTGTTGGCAATTACAGAAGGAAAATTAGCATTGGATATGATCTCTTTGTTTCCTGCAAATACATTTAAAGATCATCCCAATGGTATGCGCGCAGATCTTGCTGAAAAGCTTGCTGAATTAAAACCAGCATTCATCCGTTTTCCCGGAGGTTGTTTATCACATGGTGATGGTTTGGGCAATATGTACAGATGGGAAAATACTATCGGTCCGGTTGAAGAAAGAGTTGAACAAAAAAATATCTGGGGATATCATCAAACCGCAGGTTTAGGTTATTACGAATATTTCCGGTTTTGCGAAGACATCGGCGCAAAACCTTTGCCGGTATTGCCTGCAGGAGTAAGTTGCCAAAATTCAGGTGGTACATGGCGCATTGGTGGTACGGGCCAGCAGGCCTTACCAATGGACGAGATGAACGATTACATACAGGAAGTTTTAAATCTTATTGAATGGGCAAATGGGCCGGTAACATCTGAATGGGGCGCTAAACGTGCAGCCGCAGGTCATCCTGCACCATTTAATCTTGAATATGTAGGTATTGGTAATGAAGATAAGATCACGCCTGCTTTTGAAGAGCGTTTTAAATGATCTACGAAGCAGTAAAAGCAAAACATCCTGAAATAACTGTGATCGGAACAGTTGGCCCTGCGCCTGAGGGTGATGACTATAATAAAGGATGGGCGTTTGCAAACGCATTGTATGTGCCTGTTGTTGACGAACATTATTACAGTGCGCCTGAATGGTTTATCTCACATCAATATCGCTATGATGCATATAAAAGAAATGCAACGCAGGTATATGTTGGAGAATATGCTTCGTGGGGAAATAAAATGAAAAATGCTTTGGCAGAAGCAGCATACATGACAGCGCTTGAACGTAATGGCGATGTTGTGAAGATGGCGTCATATGCACCATTACTTGCCAAAGAGGGATTTACGCAATGGCGACCTGATATGATCTATTTTAATAACACCAGCATTACACCTTCTGTAAATTATTATGTTCAGCAATTATTTTGCAGTAATCGTGGTGATATGTTTTACAGCAATGTAATCGCTAAAAATGCAGGTGATTCTGCATTGGCTGCATCCTGCGTACAGGATTCGAAAACAGGCGATATTATCCTGAAACTGGTGAACGATTCTGATTCTTCCACAACAATGCATGTTAACCTGTCGACATTTAAAAAATTGATTCCTGCTGCAGTGAAAACAGAACTCACCGGCAATGCAGATGCATCAAACGATTTCGGTAAAAATGCAGAAATTGTTCCGGTAACAACATCTTTTAATATAAACAAGTCTTTTGATTACAAAACGCCTGCAAGGTCTTTAACAGTGATCAGGATAAAGACCAAAAATTAATCTTTTAAAATTTGAAGGGTAATAACAATCAATAATAAAAAGCTTTAGTGATGTAAGATGAATAAGCATAAGAAGAATAATAAAAATAACAACGGTATGTATTGTTTGTTCAAACAAAGAGTATGTGTTGCTGTATTGTTATTCTTAACGCTGAATACTTTTTCTCAACAACGCGATACTGCACATATAAATATTAACCTTGCTAAAACGGCTGATGAAAGACAACCAATATGGGCATGGTTTGGTTATGATGAACCCAATTATACTTATATGAAAGACGGCAAAAAATTATTGGGTGAAATTGCTGCTTTAAGCCCCGTGCCTGTTTATGTAAGAACGCATAGTTTGCTGGTTACCGGCGATGGAACACCATCATTAAAATGGGGCTCAACCAATGTTTATACTGAAGATGCAAATGGTAATGCTGTCTATGACTGGCATATTGTTGATAGTATTTTCGATACCTACATAAAACTTGGTATGAAGCCTTTGGCACAGATTGGCTTTATGCCGGAAGCATTGTCAACACATCCGCAGCCTTATAAACATAACTGGAATCCAAAAGATAAATACTCAACCATTTTTACGGGCTGGGCTTATCCTCCAAAAGATTATAAAAAATGGAGTGACCTGGTATATCAATGGGTAAAGCATTGTGTTGATCGTTATGGTGCAAACGAAGTATCGTCGTGGTATTGGGAGGTTTGGAATGAACCAGACATACCTTATTGGAAAGGCACATTGCAGGAATATTGCAAACTGTATGATTATGCTGCAGATGCTGTTAAGCGTGCCTTGCCGTCAGCACGCATTGGCGGCGCTGATGTAACAGGCGGCGGCGCTAAATATCTTGATAGTTTTATACATCATTGTTTATATGATACCAATTATGCAACAGGTAATATTGGCAGCCCGCTAAACCTGGTTTCTTTTCATGCGAAAGGTTCTCCCAGATTGATGCACGACACAGTTGTGATGGGCATCAGTAACCAGTTAAAAAATATTGTTGACAATTTCACAGTTATATCTTCTTATCCGCAATTAAAGAATATACCTGTCATTATTGGTGAGTCTGATCCTGAAGGATGTGCCGCCTGTGGAATGGCTACCAATCCTGAAAATGCTTATCGTAACGGCACTATGTATTCAAGCTATGAAGCGGCTGTTTTTACAAGAGAATATGAGCTTGCAAAAAAATTCAATATCAATCTTATTGGCGCTGTAACATGGGCTTTCGAATTTGAAAATCAACCCTGGTTTTATGGCTATCGCGATCTTGCAACCAATGGTATTGATAAACCTGTGCTGAATGTATTTAGAATGTTTGGTATGATGAAAGGAGAAGCAGTTAATGCAAACTCTGATCATCAATACACCCTTCAACATATGCTCGATAGTGGCGTTCGTAAAACACAAACAGATGTTGGAGCACTTGCTTCAGCAACTGATTCTTCTGCAACTATTATGGTTTGGAATTATCATGATGTTGATAAGAAAAATATAAGCGTTGATATCACATTAAATATTGCTGGCATCGGGTCATCTAAAGTAAAAGTTATTGAGTACAGGATTGATGAGCAACATAGCAATGCCTATATACTCTGGAAAAAAATGGGTTCTCCGCAACAACCAACTGCTGAACAAATTGATGCGCTTGAAAAAGCAGGGCAACTACAAGAGTTTGACAAATCAAAATCATTCAATGTAAAAAATGGCTTACTTAAATTAAATACTGATTTGCCTGAACAAGCCGTTTCACTTTTTAAAATATCCTGGTAAGCTTTTAAAATAATTTATGCATCTAAAAATCTGACGATATATGCAACCGATTTCATTAACTGGAAAAGCAAGAATAATACGGATTGTAATTGCAATTAGCTTATTCTTCACAACAAATTCTTTCGCTCAAAAGTTACAGATAAACGATTCGGGTTATTTTGAAAAACGCGGTGTAAATGTGCTCGTGTACAGTTATGAATACAGCGGTTTCTTTTTTGATGAAAAAACATCAGGCATTGAATTGATACATCATGGGGTGCGAACAGCAACCGGCGGCGCTGTAAGATTGCAGAATACACCGGAACAATGGGACCTGATACCAAAAATGATAAGCCGGAAAGTGGATAAGCAAAACAATAGTATTGAAGTTGAATTGCGTTATGAGCAGTTTGATTTCAATTCGAAAGTTGTTGTTACTGCAAAAGATAACGGCGTTGAAATAAATGTGTACCTCGATAGACCTGTTCCTGAAAAACTGGTTGGCAATGCTGGTTTCAATCTTGAATTTCTTCCTTCAGCTTATTTTGAAAAAACATATCTCGTTGATGGAAAGCCTGGCGAATTTCCCTTATATCCGGGCAGCACAACAAGCATAGAACCCATTAGTAAAAAGATACCGCAGTTTGCAGGCCATACAACATTTGACGACAGAGGCAGAGGCGAATTCATTGTTCCTTCTCCAATCACAACAGGTAAAATGATAGTACTTGCGCCGGAAGATCCTGAGCGCAATGTGAAGATCGTTTCAGAAACCCCTGATGAAAATTTAATGTTGTTTGATGGCCGCAACCTTGCACAAAACGGATGGTTTATTGTACGCAGTTTATTGCCTGCCAACAAAACAGGGAAGGTATTAACATGGTATGTTGAACCGAACGCAATCCACAACTGGATAAGAAAACCGGTGATCGAATTTTCGCAGGTAGGTTATCATCCGCAACAGGAAAAAACAGCAGTAATTGAACTGGATAAAAATGATACGCCTTTAAAAACTGCATCATTATTCCAGGTTACACAAGACGGAAAATATGTTGAAAAACTGAAAGGAGATGTAAAAGTTTGGGGCAGATACCTGCGCTATAATTATGCAAAGTTTGATTTCAGTTCAATTAAAGAACCGGGAGTTTATTTTATTCAATACGGCAATCAGAAAACAAATACATTTTCTATCGCTTCAAATGTATATGATGATATATGGCATCCGACAATGGATGTTTGGTTTCCTGTGCAGATGGACCACATGGAAGTGAATGAAGCTTACCGCGTGTGGCATGGTGCGCCATTTTTAGACGACGCATTGCAGGCACCAACCAACTGGCAGCATTTTGATGGTTACAGCATGGGCGCCTCCACACAAACAAAATATAAACCTTATGAACGCATTCCCGGTTTGGCTGTTGGTGGTTGGTTTGATGCAGGTGATTTTGATATTCAAACCGGTTCGCATTGCGATGCTGTATTGAGCCTGGTTGATACATGGGAAAAATTTCAGCCAACGCGTGATGAAACGTATGTTGATTATGCAACGAAGTACGTAGACATCCATCGCCCTGATGGCAAGCCCGATATTTTAGAACAGATAAAACATGGCACGTTGAACATGGTGGCGCAGGTTAAAAATATTGGCCATCCTGTACGTGGAATTGTTGTTCCAAACCTGCATCAATATCATCATTTGGGCGATGCGATTAATGAAACAGATAACCTGCTGTATGATTCAACATTAAGACCTTATGAAGTAAAAGGCAATCGTAGCGGTACAATGGATGACCGATGGGCTTTTACTGAACGTACCACCTTCCTCGATTACTTTACTGCTGCAGCATTAGCTGCTGCCAGCCGTTCGCTAAAAGGCTTTGATGATACTTTGTCTGAACAAAGTTTATTCTATGCAAAACAATTATGGAATGAAGATGACAGCATCAGCAAAATGGATACATCAGGATTTTCAAAAAGGTTTGGCAACAGTCTTAAAATGTCTGCAGCCCTGCAATTATATATTACTACAAAAGATGAACAATATGCAACTGTATTTAAAAATGCTGTGTGGCAATCGCTCGACAGGTTTCTTCAATTTGGAATGGAGCCGGCGTTGCAGGCAATACCTTACATGGATGATGATTATAAAAAGAAGTTGCGCGATTATGTGGTGAAATATAAAGTGCTGTGCGACGATTACGCAAAACAAAATCCTTATGGTGTTCCGATTGCAACGGGTGGCTGGGGCGGCAGTGGTGGCGTTGTAAATTTTGCAATCACTAATTATTATGCAAATAAATTTTATCCTGATGTGATCGGTGCTGAATATATTTATAAAGGGCTTAATTATATTTTCGGTTGTCATCCATATTCAAACATTTCATTCGTTTCATCTGTAGGAACCGTCTCCAAAAAAATTACTTATGGAAACAATCGTGCAGATTTCCATTTTATTGCCGGTGGTATTGTTCCGGGTATATTAATAATAAAACCGGATTTTCCGGAAAACAAAGAAGACTGGCCTTTCTTCTGGGGTGAAAATGAAGTAACTGTTGGCGGCTGCGCTGATTATATTTTCTTAGCAAATGCTGCGCAGCAATTAGCAGCCGGTAAATAAAGTCATATCACTAATGTGATGGAAAGAATATAAAAATTATATCTTTTGATACAGCACTTTTTAATCAATGTTCATACAATCGCTAACAAAACAGTTGCCATGAAAAAAATACTTATCAGTTTTCCATCTTTCATACCATTATTATTATTTGCACAAACGGCTACTATAAAAATTGATGTCACCAGAACCATTGGAGAAGTAGATCCAAAAATTTATGGTGTATTTATGGAGCCTATTCATTTCAATGGAAGAAGAATGGGTTTGTCTGATTCGGTAGAGTTTAATACGCTGTACGGAACATTGTATGATCCTTCCTCACCGTTTGCAGATGAAAATGGTTTTCGCAAAGATTATATTGATGCCATGAAAGAATTGCGCATAACCAATATGCGTTGGCCCGGCGGAAATTATTTAATGGGATATAATTGGGAGGATGGCATTGGCCCAAAAGACCAGCGCCCTAAACGCATTAATCTTGCATGGGGCGGAACAGATAATAATCATGTGGGAACAGATGAATGGATTCAACTGAATAAATCAATAGGCAGCGAAAATGTTGTATGTGTAAATCTTGGTCTCGGTACTATTAACGATGCACTGCATTGGGTTGAATATTGTAATTATCCGAAAGGGACTTACTATTCAGATCTGCGCGCCACATACGGCCATCCTGAACCATATAATGTAAAGCTTTGGGATTTAGGTAATGAAGTAGATGGCGCACCTTGGGAACTAGGTCATAAGAACGCGGATGATTATGTAAAGATTGGAAGAGAAGCAGCAAAAGCAATGAAGGCTGTTGACAATAGCATTAAATTCGTTGCATCAGGTTCATCTTATTACGAACCAACAGGCCAATGGGTAGATTTGGAACCGCACTGTATTGAACGGATTGGGCGATATGATCAATTATATTTCTATTCACCGTTACTGGGAAGGAGGATCTCAAAATAATTACTACACTTTTATGGGCAGCGGTGCAATGGATTTTGAAGAGAAGATAAAAGTTACCGCCGCTGAAATTGAAGAGGCAAAAGCAAAGAATAATTTCACTAACCCGATTTATATTTCAGTCGATGAATATGGAAGTTTCGGAAGAAATTTTTTGGCAGTATTACCAACAGCACAATGTTTAAATTCATTTATCCGCCATGCAGATATAGTGAAGATGGCTGACTTTACGATGCTTACTTCATTATTGTCAAACGATCTAAAGAATGGAACATTCAAATCACCCCTGTTCTATACGTTCAAATTGTTTTCGAATAACTGTCGCGGCAATTCAGTTGATACGTATGTTGATTGCGATACCTTCAACACAGAAAAATATAAAGGTATACCTTACCTTGATGTGACAACCGTTCATGCAAAAGATTCAAACATTGTTTACATAAATGTGGTGAACAGAAGCCATGATAAAGCGATCACTGCAAACATTACAAGTACCCAAGGAAGCTTTACAGGAAAAGCAGCGGCGAGCATTGTAAACAGCGATGATCTTAATGCTGCATTTACCTTCGATAAACAGTCACAGTATGCACCTGTAATAAAAGATGTGAAAGTGAGTGATAATAAATTATCTTTTACATTTCCGCCGCATTCATTCACACAAATTAAAGTTGGCATTTCAGCAAAACAATGACCTGGTTTATTCGTAATGCATCGATTGATTTTTAAAATGATAAAATGAGTTATCCCTACATTCGCTGTCATTCCAATTCAGCAAGCTTAATTTAACTGACGCCAGATGAAGCGTAAACATCTTTATCTTATTATAAGTTTATTCATCTTTTTCGCAATGGGTTGCAAAGAGAAGAAGCAAAACCAACTGTTCACTTCTTTATCATCGAACAAAACAGGTATTGGTTTTACAAATACAATTGATGAAACAAAAATGCCCGGCGATGCATTGAATGAATTTGCTTACATGGGCGGCGGCGTTGGAATCATCGATGTAAATAATGATGGATTGAAAGACATTTTCTTTTGTGGCAACCAGGTGAGCAGCAAGTTGTACCTAAACAAAGGCAACAACCACTTTGAAGATATAACACAAACTGCTGGCTTAACAACAAATGATTGGATCACCGGTATTAGTGTTGTTGATATAAACGGCGATGGATACGATGACATCTATCTCTGTACGTATGGCAAAACTTTAGGTAAACGTTCTGCAAATTTGTTATTCATTAATCAACACAACAATACATTTAAAGAAGAAGCCGCAGCGTATGGATTGGCAGATACAAGTTATTCAACACAGGCCGTTTTTTTTGATTATGATAAAGATGGCGATCTCGATATGTATTTATCTAATTACATGCTGAATGCTTCTTATTCTGCTAATTATCTTTTTCCAAAAAATCTCAGCGGGCGTTCACCTGCAAATGATAAATTATATAGAAATGACGGAACAAAACCGGGCACAGATCATCCTGTGTTTACAGATGTTTCAATGCAGGCCGGTATAAAAGAAGATGGTTATGGATTGGGTGTTTCTGTTTGCGATTTCAACATGGATGGATGGCCTGATATTTATGTGTGCAATGATTTTGTTTCAAACGATGATCTCTGGCTCAACAATAAGAATGGAACATTTACGAACGTGCTTGATCGTTCAACTAAACATCAAAGTTATAGCAGCATGGGTTGCGATGCCGCTGATATAAACAATGATGACAAGTTTGATTTTGCAACTGTTGATATGATGCCTGAAGATAATCTACGCAAGAAGCAAACTTTTTCCTTCATGAATTATGATCGTTATAATGAAGAAAGAAATTTAGGTTACTCACCGGAATTTTCGCGCAATATGCTGCAGTTGAATAACGGCAATTATCAACTGGGTGATACATCGATTCCCTTTTTTAGTGAGATAGGCCAGCTTGCAGGTATAAGCGAAACAGATTGGAGCTGGAGTATTTTATTTGCAGATTTTAATAACGATGGTTATAAAGATCTGCACATCACGAATGGCATTGGCAGAGATTTTATCAATGCTGATTTCATTCAGTTCAGTCAAACAACTGGGCAGAATGCAACAGAAGATCAAGTAAGAAAAACATTGCGTGATAAACTTGTTGCATTGAATCATGTTGAACTGCCGAATTATTTATATCTGAATAACGGCAACTATACTTTTTCAAATATTACAGATTCATCTGGCATTAAACAACCTTCCATGTCTAATGGTGCTGCGTATGTTGACCTGGATAATGATGGCGATCTTGATCTTGTTGTAAACAACATCAATAAACCTGCATTTATTTTAATCAATAATGAAGTACAGCAAGGCAAACGCAAAACTAATCACAGTATCAGTTTTATATTAAAAGGCGATAGTTTAAACAGGAATGGATTTGGCGTTAAAGTTTTTGTGTATAATAACGGAAAGTCTCAGGTGCAGGAAGAATATCCTGTGCGTGGTTATTTATCTTCTGTTGATACAAAACTTTTATTTGGTACCGGGCAAAAAACAAAAGCAGATTCTGTTGTTGTTATCTGGCCCAACGATAAAAAGCAAGTGTTGCAAAACTTAATAACAGATTCAACATACACAGTATATCAAAAGAATGCAACGCAATTGTGGTATCCATCTATACAAAATAACAATCAAAAAATTTTTACTGATGTTACCACTTCTGTTGATGCAGTGTATAAACACAATGATGTTGTTTTCAACGATTATGAAGAGCAACGTTTGTTGCCGCAAAAATATTCGCAGCTTGGTCCGTTCATTTCAACTGGCGATATTAACAAAGATGGATTGACGGATTTTTATATTGGAGGCGCTTTTAATTTTTCGGGAAAAGTTTTCACGCAATCTGCCAATGGAAAATTCACATCAAAAAATTTGACTGATACAATAAAATTCCAGGAAGATGAAAGCAGTGTATTGTTTGATGCAGATGGAGATGGTGATCTTGATCTTTTGATAACTTATGGTGATACGCGCTTCAGCGATACATCAGTTTTTTATCATCCTCGTTTATACCTGAATGATGGTAAAGGAAATTTTACATTGAGCGCAAATGCTATTCCATCTAATGTAAGAACCATTGCAGGATGTGTTGCAATAGCTGATTATGATAGTGATGGAGATATGGATGTTTTTATCGGAGGGCGCGTATCGAAACAATATCCTTTATCACCACATAGTTACCTGTTGCAAAACAATAAAGGGGTATTTACTGATGTCACGAATAAAGTTTGTCCCGCTCTGTCAAAGGCAGGAATGATAACTGCTGCACAATGGGCAGATATTAATAATGACAATCATCCTGATTTAGTGATTGCCGGCGAATACATGCCGATTCGCTTTTTTAAAAATAACGGATCAACATTTACAGAAATTACAGCATCAACCGGTTTGCAAAATACAAGCGGTTTATGGCGCAGTCTTATTGCAACAGATATTGATGGCGATGGTGATACTGATTTTGTTGCCGGTAATTTAGGTTTGAATTGCAATTATCATGTTACGGATAAATACCCGATGAAATTATATGCAGAAGATATTGACAACAACGGCAAAATTGATCCTGTGATGTTTTACTATATAAAAGATAAAGATGGTGAAAGGAAACTATATCCTTCTATCAGTCGCGATCAGTTATCTGCACAAGTGCCGTTGATAAAAAAGACATTTCTGTTGAATAAAGATTATGCAAAAGCAACGGAAGAAGATATTTTTCCTGCCAATAAAGATATGCAGACATATGACTGTAATGAAACACGAAGCTGCTGGATTGAAAATAAAGGGAATGGAAAATTTGTAATGCATGCGTTGCCGATGGAAGCACAGTTTGCGCCGGTGAATGCAATTATTTGTGCCGATTTAGATGGCGATGGAATTGAAGATATTTTACTTGCAGGCAATGAATATCAAACAGAAGTTATGACAGGTAGATATGATGCTTCTTACGGATGTTTTTTGAAAGGCACGCATAACAAACAATTTAAAGTGATTACTTCAACTTCAAGCGGGTTTATGGTGAATGGTGATATAAAAGATATGAAAATGATATCAACTAAAAACAATGAAAAATTGATTCTTGTTGCAATAAACAATGACTATATGAAAGTGTTTAAGTACAGATAGTTTTTTAAAACTGTAATACGTGCAACAGCTATTGAATCAGTTTATTTTTTTCCTTTTTTCAAAGATGACTCTCTTATAATAAGTTCAGATTTGATGATCATTGTATTGGTCAGGCTCATGTCCCATAATCCTTTTAAATGATTTATAAGACTATGTGCAGCTACCTGCCCCATTTCAAACCCGGGATAATTGATCGTACTTAACTTAGGGCTTACAACTTTACCAATATTATCGTTGTTGAAACCAACAATAGCAATGTCCTGCGGTATGCGCATGCCTGCATCTTTTAATAATTGCATCACTACTGCTGCACAAAAATCATTGGTAATAAAAATGCCATCAGGCAAAGGCTTCATAGTCAAAATACGCTTTGCAGACCGTGTTGCATCTTCTTCTTTAAGCCCGTCAATAACGATAAGCTTCTCATCATATTTAAGCTTATGATCTTCCAGCGCCTGTTTATAACCCCGCTTTCGTTCTGAATATACATTTCTCTTAAGGCTGGAGGTTATATGTGCAATACGCTTGCAACCCTGTTCTATCAGGTGAGTCGTAGCATCATAGCCTGCCTGGAAATTATTGATGATAACTTTGGCGTCATTACTGTTTTCAAAAACACGGTCGAAAAAAACAACCGGTATCTTTTTGTTCTGAAATTGTTTAAAGTGCGAAAGATCTTCCGTGTTAAAAGAAAGAGAGGCTATAACACCATCAACACGTTTATGAAAAAGATTACGCGCATTGATAGCCTCCAGGTCTGCGTTTTCAGCAGAGTGCACGATGATCAGGTTGTATTTTGCTTCTCTTGCAACTTTCTCAATTCCGGCCAACACAGAAGTAATGAAGTAGCTATTTAGTTCGTGTAAAATAACACCTATTGTTTGTGTTTTTTGTAACCTGAGGCTACTGGCGAAAAGATTATGCCTGTAACCTAATTTCTCTGCTAAAGCATTAATTTTTTTGCGGGTCTGGGCATTGATTGAAGGATTATCGTTAAGCGCACGGCTAACAGTAGCCGGAGACACACCTAATTTATTTGCTATATCGTAGATCGTAATTTCCTTCTCAGGCTTCACCATGTGAACGTTAAGGGGATAAATGTAAGAACAATCTAATAAAAAAAGTTACGCAACCGATTGCTAATAATAAAAAAGTAATTACTTTAGTTGCCTGAATAGAAATTATTTTGGTTGCTTAAATGGAAATTGCTTGGAAATAATTGAGAAAATATTTTTTTTAAATGATTAAATTGTGCAGCATATATACCAAAATGCATGTCTTTTATTGTAATCGGTTTCGCTTGACGACACTAAACGGTATGAAGCACACTTGAAACTAAAGGACGATTGGCTGAATACCCGCGATAGTAATGGAATTAATTCTCTGCTTGTTTTTAGCCATTAAATATTTGCTTACTGTTTTATATAAATTTTTTAAATCAAGGTTGCCATCTTTTAATTAAACCAACTCTTATGACTATTAGCATTTTAAAACAACTGAATCAACGGTTATGTTCTTTCAACAGAAAGTATGCGTTTTCCATTTAAATATGCCGCCGGTTGAAGTAGCTACAAAAAACCAGGCAATAGCAGCAGTAATGCATGAAAGAGCTGTAGAGTTAGCTGGTGAAGAAGTTAATAATATTGATATTTTAAGATGGAGAGCCAAAGGCTATTATCCATCAATAAGGCCTGATCCTAAGCCTGGACAGCTTGCTCTTTTCTCGATACCAGCGAGTGAGGTTGCGGCAAATCTTTTAATACAATAAACAACTAAAATTTTTATATGAAAAAAACTCTGCTTATCATGATGGCTTGTGTTCTTTGTGCTCAATATTGTCTTTCTCAAACCATCACATATAAAATAGATTATACAACGGCTGGTCTATCAAGTTCATCTTGTAATGTCTTTGCAACCCCAACAACAGTTGGATCCTACATTCACCAAACAAGCTTCGGCAATCCAAATTTTAATGGAAACGCTCTCGTGCTTCTTGCCAACACATATTCAACTGCTCAAACTTTTGCAGAACAATATGGCATTAACTTTCCCTTTGTTAAAAATTATCGATACAAATTAGAATTGGATGATGCCAACATGCAGATTGTAACCGGGAACGGCTATAATTTTCCTAATCTTGCCATAAATGTGGGAAATACAAATGATGGCACAAATACGAGTACCGCATGTGTTGATCCCCCGTTGGTTAGTTTGGATAAATTAAATAATTATGCATGGCATTGTTTGTTACCAACGAAAACACCTAATGCCACTGTGGTTTTTGATGGATGGATGCCGACTCAAAACTATACATATCTATTGATTTCAAATTACTTTCCAGATAATACTGTGCCTGCAACTTTTGTTGCTTATATTCGACAAATTTACATATCCGAAACCCCACCTTTTCAACTAACGCCCAAAACCGTAGATATTTGTTCTACTATTTCCCAAACTTTTACAGTAACACCAAACTTTGCTGTTTCAAATATTACTAATTATGTATGGAACCTGGGAGGTACAAACAATGGCTGGTTATATAATAATGCTCCTGCTCCTGCCACTATTACAACCACAAATAACAGTATAACTTTAAATGTTGCTGGTACTAAGACTCCAAACAATATTTTTGTAACTGTGAATTATAATGGAACTTCTGTCAATACAAATCAATCAACTCCTGTTAAAGACCCAAATAGCATTGTAACAATTGCAGGTCCACCTTTTCTATGTAGTAATACTCCTGGAAAAATCTATTCGACGAATACAGCCCTTTCTGCAGCCTGGTCAACCGACCAAACTGGGATAGTTAGCCTCAGCTGTACTAACTGCAATTCGACTACTTTAACTAGGTTAACTAATGGGACTTTTACATTAACAGCAGCTGTTAGCGGTTGCAAAACTGCCTCTAAGCAGATATCACCACCAATATCTATAACTAAACAACAAGGTTCATGCAGTAGTGGCGGCAATTACCAAACATGGCTTTTAAAGGTAGATCAACCATCTTATGGCACAAACTGGAAGTGGACTGATTATGATCCTAATAACTACAAAATCATATATTCCCCTAATAGTTCGTCTACGTATGTTGATCTTTACGCCAACGGTGGAACAGTACTGCTCACTTATACCGATGCATGTGGAACTGTACAATCTGTTCCCGCAGGAATTTATAAATATTGCCCACCAAGTTTTACAATTACACCAAATCCATCAAAAAGCTATATAGTTGTTTCTGACAAAAGCTTAAACAATACTAATACTGGTAAAATAAAAGCTATAAAAATTACAGATAGAATGGGCACAGTAAGAAAAACGTACGAATATAAATCGGCTATTAATTCAGTAAAAGTTACAGTTAATGATTTAGAGTCTGGAGTATATACACTTTCTATTTACGATGGTCAGGAATGGAATACTCAATCTATAATGGTTCAGTAAATATATTAGAATTAACATCAGACTAATCAATTTTACATATCCGTACTGTGCAAAGTTCTGTTATCATAAAACTCAGCACAGTACGGATATTTTATTTACACATTATTTTAAAATTTTCCCGTTATTGGTGCCTTTTTTTCATTAGTGTAATCGGAAGTCACAATAAGCATGAAAGGTGTTTTATCTTCATATAATTTTATTTTTCTTTGCGAGAAGAAATGTTATCGGGCTAAAAATTATAGCTGCATCTTAATGCTATTTTTTATACTTCCCTTCTTTGTAATTTCCTGTAAGGAAAAAGCACTACCTAACCAGGCTATGATCGATCTATTAAAAGCTTCAGAAAAATATGATAACAACCCGAACAATATTTTTTGTCCCGAAGCTGTGATAAAATCCTGCGATTCCATATTGCATAATTCTTCTGATGAAAACGTGGCAACGGAAGCACTTAACAAGAAAGCAAATGCCCTTTTACAATTAGGTGAGGAACAAAAAGCGATAGACATTTACCAGGATTTGCTTAATAAAATACCATATGGCAACCTCGACCAAAGGCAATCGGTCATGAAAGATATGGCCAATGCTTATTTTAGATTGGGTGAAAGAACGAACTGCATTCACAACCACAATGCCGAGTCATGCATCTATCCTATTTCGAATGGTGGAATACATCACGATAAAACAGGCTCAGAAAAAGCTATCGAAATGTATAAGGCAATATTAGCGAATGATCCCGGAGACCTGGAATCAAAATGGCTGTTGAATATTGCATATATGACAACCGGAGGATACCCGCAGCAAGTGCCACCACAATTTCTTTTAAAAATAAAGAATGATGATAGCATGCACCTCGTTAAACCTTTCAGGGATGTGGCAGCAAATATGGGCCTGAATTATAAATGCATTGCCGGTGGCTGTATTATTGATGATTTTAATAATGATAATTATCCTGATATAGTATTAAGTAGCTGGTCACTGTCAGAACCTATGCGTTATTACAGGAATAATGCAAACGGAACTTTTACAGATGTATCTGATTCTTCAGGGTTAGGCTATTTAACCGGTGGACTGCATATAATGCAAACAGATTATAACAACGATGGCTTCAAAGATATATTCGTATTGAGAGGCGGATGGAAAGGAGAATTTGGAAAAAATCCTAACTCCTTATTAAGAAACAATGGCGACGGCACATTTACAGATGTAACTAAAAAAAGCGGGCTGCTTTCTTTTCATCCATCTCAAACAGCTACATGGGCAGATTTTAATAATGATGGTTGGCTGGATGTATTTATAGGAAATGAAACATCTCCTGGTGAAGAAGCCCAACCGTGCCAGTTGTTTATCAATAATAAAAACGGGACGTTTACTGAAGTTGCAGCAAAAGCTGGTTGTGCAATAACACGATATGTAAAAGGAGTTACTTCGGGTGATTATAACAATGATGGCTTGACAGATATTTTCATTTCCACAATGAACGGAAATAAAATATTATTGAAAAACGAATCGGTAAAAAATGGCGCTATAAAATTTGAAGATGTAAGTAAACAAGCCGGTTTAAGCAATAATTTAACCCGTACTTTTCCTACATGGTTTTGGGATTATGATAATGATGGCTGGCTCGATATTCTTGTATGTGGTTATGAGTTTACTCAATCTCTGTCCTATTATGCGGGCGCAGAAGCAGTTCAGTTGCCGGTAGGCAATGCCGGCAAGATCTTTTTATTCAGGAACAAACATGATGGAACATTTGAAGACGTAACCGCCAAAGTGGGCTTGAATAAAGTTGCCTTTGCAATGGGATCAAATTTTGGTGACATTGACAATGATGGCTACCTGGATTTTTATCTCGGTACAGGAAACCCACAGCTAAAATCAGCTGTACCCAATAAGCTGTTTAAAAATATGAACGGCGTCAGTTTTTTAGATGTTACTACTTCTGCACGCGTAGGCAATTTGCAAAAAGGCCATGCCGTTTCTTTTGCTGATCTCGACAATGATGGCAACGAAGATATCTACATCAAAATGGGCGGAGCCTATACAGCGGATGCTTATGAAAATTCCCTGTATTTGAACCCGGGTCAAAATCATAATCACTGGGTTAATCTTTCATTGGAAGGAACTGTTTCTAACAGGGTAGCAATCGGTGCAAGAATAAAAGTTACTTTTAAAGATAGTAATACAGAACGATCAGTTTACAGGGATGTGAATTCAGGCGGAAGTTTTGGTTCTAATCCTTTGCAACAACATATTGGTTTGGGGCAGGCAACATCGGTTGAAAAGATTGAAATAACATGGCCGGTTACAGGTAAGATACAGGTATTTGAAAATCTTCCTGTTGATACAAATATTAAAATTAAAGAAGGTGATAGCAAGTTCACTACTTACCAATTAGCTCGCCTGGATTTTATTTCCGAAAGGCATGGGCTGGTGGCATGCTCACCAAAATAAGTACTCCTGCTTTCGGCTGTTGATTTTGGTAATAGAGAGAGAAAATAACTGCAGTGGCAGAGAAAAGGAAAGCAGAAGAAATATGAATTTCATTTTTCATAGAATAAATATTTTACAGACAATTGAAAAATTCAAAACAATAATACTATGCAAGTTCTATTAGGAGAAAAAGAATATTTTAAAGGCATCAGCCAGGTAAAATACGAAGGGCCTGAAAGCGATAACCCGCTTGCGTTTCGGTGGTACGATGAAAACAAAGTTGTTGCCGGGAAAACACTTAAAGAGCACTTTCGCTTTGCATGCGCTTACTGGCATTCATTTGTAAATGAAGGCAGTGATCCCTTTGGTCCCGGCACACATATTTTTGACTGGAATCAAAAGAGTGATGCAGTGGCAAGAGCAAAAGATAAAATGGATGCAGCGTTTGAATTCATCACCAAAATGAATTTGCCTTTTTATTGTTTTCATGATGTTGATGTGGTAGACTATACAACTGATGTTGCAGACAATGAAAAACGTTTGCAGGCATTGGTTGAATACGCAAAACAAAAACAAAAAGACAGTGGCGTAAAATTGTTATGGGGTACTGCAAATGTATTTTCAAATCCCAGGTATATGAATGGTGCATCAACCAATCCTGAATTTCATGTACTTGCTCATGCGGCAGCGCAGGTTAAAGCAGCCATTGATGCTACAATTGAATTAGGCGGCGATGGTTATGTTTTCTGGGGCGGCCGTGAAGGCTATATGACCTTGCTCAACACGAATATGAAACGGGAGAAAGAACATCTTGCGCGATTCTTACACGCAGCAAAAGATTATGCCAGAAAGAATGGTTTCAAAGGTATCTTCTTAATTGAACCTAAACCAATGGAACCAACCAAACATCAATACGATTACGATTGCGAAACAGTAATTGGTTTCCTGCGTCAATGGGATCTGTTGAATGATTTTAAGATCAACATTGAAGTAAATCATGCAACACTTGCCGGCCACACATTTCAACATGAATTGCAGGTAGCTGCAGATGCAGGTGTATTAGGCTCATTGGATGCCAATCGTGGCGATTATCAGAATGGCTGGGACACGGACCAGTTTCCTAACAACATAAATGAGCTAACAGAAGCAATGTTGATTTTATTAGAAGCGGGCGGACTGCAGGGCGGCGGTATCAACTTCGATGCAAAAATCCGTCGTTCATCGGTAGACCCTACTGATCTGTTCTATGCACATGTTGGCGGCATGGATACATTTGCAAGAGCGTTAATTACTGCCGATAATATTTTAAATAAATCAGACTTTAAACAATTCCGTAAAGAACGTTATGCCTCATTTGACAACGATAAAGGCAAAGCATTTGAAGAAGGTAAATTATCGTTAGATGACTTACGCAATTATGCGATTGAAGCCGGTGAACCTGCAATGAAAAGCGGAAGGCAGGAATATCTTGAAAACATTGTGAACCGTTATATTTGAACATACAATTTAAGAAAGGGACTGTTGTTTCTCAACAGCCCTTTTTTTATACAGAACATACATTATTATTAACCTGCAATTTTTATTCAGCCTGCAATCTGCTAAAAATTATTTCTATCCAATTAATAATTCTTAAACCTCAACAACTGTTTACATAAGATTTAAATAATATTCTTATGTATGTTTGATTCAACAACTATCGTTTTATTTTAAAAATTTATTTATGCTCGAAGATGTATTGCTGGCTTATAGTATTAACAGCAATGCTTCAATATTTCCTTATGGACATGGCTTGATCAATCGAACCTGGAAAATTGAAGATGGAAAAAACAATTTCATTCTGCAGAAAATAAATACCCAAATATTTAAACATCCTGGATTCATTTCAGAAAATATTCATGCCATTGCAATTTTTCTTGAACATCATTATCCCGCTTATTTTTTTCTTACACCACGCAAAACACCTTCCGGTAAAGATTTGGTTTTTATTAAAGAAGAAGGGTACTACAGAATGTTTCCTTTCATCGAAAATTCGCATACGATTGATGTTGCAGAAAACACATCTCAAACATATGAAGCAGCAAAAAAATTTGGTGAGTTAACAAAATTGCTTGCTACGTTTCCGGCGAATGAATTAAAAATTACTTTACCGGATTTTCACAATATCTCCTTACGTTATAAAGATTTTTTACACGCTATTCAATCAGGTAATAAAGAAAGGATCACTAAAGCAAATGAATTGATAGAGTTTTTAGAAAGTCAAAAAAATATTGTTGATGAGTTTGAAAAAATACAATCTTCAAATGCATTCAAACTTCGTGTTACGCATCACGACACAAAGATCAACAATGTACTTTTCAACACTGCAGAAAAAGCTATTTGTGTAATTGATCTTGATACATTAATGCCAGGTTATTTTATAAGCGATGTAGGCGACATGATAAGAACCTGTGTTCCTGCTGTTAGTGAAGAAGAAAATGATATTGCCAAAATTTACATTCGCGAAGAGATTTTTGTTGCAGTGGCGGAAGGATATTTAAGTGAAATGTGCAATGAATTAAGCAGCGAAGAATTAAACAGTTTTGTATTTGCGGGAAAGTTTATGATCTATATGCAGGCACTTCGCTTTCTGTCTGATTATTTAAGCAATGATGCGTATTATGGCAGCACTTATGAAGATCATAATTTTTACAGAGCTTCCAACCAGGCGCAACTGCTCAAATTACTCATTGAAAATGAAAAAAAGTTTTCCGCAATTGTATCAGACATTGCCAAAAATAATATTTGAAACAGAAAATATTTACTGCATCATATTCAACCTTACAATCGCTATGTAAAATATTACAGTTGTTGCTGTAATTTTTCCAAACTGTATTGCAGCTCCTGTTTCATGTCTTGCTTCTCATTTTCGAAATCATTTTTTATTTGCAACAAATTATCTTTTTCTTTTTCATCTTCGATCCTGTCAAGATGTTCGGGCTGTAAAAATTCAAGCTGCATATATTTATCTATAAAATCGCCAAGCATTTGTGTTAATGATTTTAAATCATCTTTATTTGAAATTGCTTTTGGCAAATCAGCATGATCAATTAGATAATCGCATGTATATAAATAATCTTTTAAAATTTTCCGGATGGTATGCAACCCAACTTCATCATCGGTATCTTCAAGCTGCTTTTTAAGATCACCCAGTTTGCCTTCTGTAAATTTTTTTATTGTACACTTTTCAAGCCTATCAGGAAGTTCTTTTATTATTTTTTCTTTTACGTCGTGAAAATTATTATCGGCCATTAATTCTTCTGCCTGTTTTTTCCAGTATGCCTTTTCATCATTTAACAGCTTGATGTACTCTCCAGGATTATCAATATTGTGACCTGTTATGTATTTAAATAAACTGTGTTTATACAATTGAATATTACGGATGATGCCGATGTAGCCATAAAAGGTTTTAAGCAGTTTAGGAATTACTGATTCATCTTCTTCTTTTTTAATATCAAGTAAACGCAAAAAGGCTCTCAGTTTTTTCACTTCAACCCGAAAATCATGAATATCATCTGCATTAAATTCTTTGGTTATTTTATGGGAAAGCTTATCAATGGTTTTAAATCTTTCTTCAATAATTTCATTGATCTCTTTTTCTTTCATTTTATAAAGTTAAGTATGCAATGTCGGCACAGGAACTCATCTATAAAATGAAATTGAATTTGTAAAGCGTGATGAACTGAAAGAGATTATAACATTGCGATAGATCTACTTAAGCCATTTGCTTCCAAATACAATGTAGTAAGCAAAGTCTTCCGGGCCGCGGGCAATATCTATTCCCATGCGCAATTTAAATTTACGGGCAATCAAATACCTGAAGCCGGTTCCATAGCTGTACGCCAGATCCGCTGAACCAAAATCACTCCAATCATTAAAAGCCTTGCCTGCACCACCATAAAACATAATGCTCCATCTCTTATAAAAATCCCATCGGAATTCACCTTCTGTAAGTATATCAGCCTTACCTGAATAACGATTGGATGGTATGCCCCGCATATCAATATAAGGATACATAAAAAAAGGAGGATTTTCAAAAGTCTGCTGACCATCGATGCGCAGACCACCGGTAAGTTTTTTTGAAAGAGGCGTATATGCGTACATATAATAATTCATACGCCAATAATCGTAATCGCTGCCAAAAATATTATCCGATCTTATTCCATCAAAATGCACTTTCATGCCTCTGTCCGGACTGAACACATTATCCCTGTTATCCAGTTCAAGCACCGCGCCCAACTGGCTTACAATGCTTGAATATTCATTTGGCTTTACCCATTCCGGCGGTAATGCTACACTATCACCGACATATTTTACATCTGTTTTTAAAAAAAGATATTTCAAACCTGCATACCAGTTAGAGTAACCAATTCTTTTTATAGCCTGAAGAGAAATTGTTGGAGTTTTAATATTGAATTTAAATTCTTTTTCGCCTAAATCATCAACAGTTCTGTAATACGACATATTGATATTGGCATAACCACCACCGACAATATATTTTATACGGGCTTTTACAAACGTTCCGCTTCTGAAGCCGGCAACAATCCAACTATTATTTAACGTATAGAAAGCTGCTCCGCCGGTTATATCAGGTGCAACCGGAGTAACTTTTATTTTGCCTTTAACAGAATCTATATATGGTGGCCTCTTCTTAATAAAAACCGGCACAAGGCCGCCACCAAAACCGCCAAAAGCAGGCTCTGTGATAATGATAGGAACGGGAACAAAACCGTTTGCGTGGATGATATAATTACTTAGATCAAACGCACTATCCACGGAATCTTTTAAAGACGGTTTTGTTTCTTGTTGTGCGAACGATACACTAAAGAATGAAATAAAAAATATTGTAATGGTTAACTTTGATCCGGAGTCTTTCATCTCTATAGTTTACATCATCAATTAATAAATTTAATACGCAGCGGGGGCTTAACCTGCATATAAAATTATTGTGCTTTATGCGCCTTCTTTTCAGCAGCCTTACCTGAACCTACAGGAACATATATACTGAATAACCATGCACTGTTTAACTGGTTGCCGGGTTCATTTTTCATAATATCCGTGAGGCCGCCGTTATATCTTACACCTAACGTCATTCCACGCGGACCTGGTTGTATCCTATAAGCAAGGCCTAATACATATCCTACATCAAACCTCGTGTACTGATCTTTTGTTTTATTCTCATAAGAAAGATCATTATCATTTACTTCGGTTTTGAAAACATCTTTTCCATTAGTGATAAGATCGATCTGCGGGCCTGCTTCTACATAAAATGATCCGGCAATACGATAGCGCATTAATAACGGCAACCCGATCGCTTTAACTGCCCTGTTAACCGAACCACCGGTAAATAATGAATCGAGACGCGGATCGCCCAAAGGATAAGGTGTTATATTTTTTGCACCAAAAGAAAGCTTGGGTATAGCTTCAGGATGAAAATAAAACCTGTCGCTCAGCTTCATATTAAAATACAAACCAAAATCAATTCCCGGTCTTACGTTGGCATCAATGTTTGTGATGTTGGTTAATGTTGGGCTTAACATTAATCCAAACTCGAGCTTGCCTGAATTCAGTTTATCACCAAATAATATTGCAATAAGCACCTGCGCTGTGCTAACCTTTACTGTTATTGTTAATAAAAAAGCAACTACGAGTTTCTTCATTTTGAAATTTTAATTTAAACAGGCTGATGACCTGAAACAGTTAATCAAAATACATATGGTAACACTGTTTCCTCCATGCTGTATTTTTCACGGATAAATATAATTACTCAATGCAACTTCTTGACTTAATTTTACAAGAGCCGTTTATATAAAATGTATTCATCAATGCAAAAAACATTTTAATGAAGTTGAAATATATTTTGTTTACTGCTATTGCTTTAATATATCTTGGATGTACAACACCAACAGACCTGCAGCAAAGCTGGAGCAATCCAGATCAAAAAAAAGACAGCACGAAACGCTTTCAGAAAATTTTATTTGTGGCTTTATTAAAAGACGCTTACACAAGAAAAGTTGCGGAAGACAAACTTGCTAACCTTGTAAGGCCAAGAGGTGTTGTATCGTATAATTACCTGCCCAACCTTACTGCTAACAATGCTGATATGAGTTTGGTTTCTGACAGGCTTAAGCAGGATGGATTTGACGGAATTGTTATTATGCGGTTGATAAATATCAATAAAGATCCGATGAACACATCAGGCACTCCTCCCCCATATTACAACACCTGGTATGGCTATTACAGTACAACTTTCCCACTGTATAATGTACCGGGTGGTTTATCATCGAACGATATTCAGAATATTGAAACGAATGTGTATTCTCTAATTGAAAACAAATTGCTTTGGACTGGTGTAACAACAGCAGTTAATATTTCAGATAAAAACAAAATGATGGATGGAGTGATTACAATGGTAAAACAAAAAATGAAAGACCAGGGATTTATTAAATAAGCTCTTTATCTTCCGATGCATTTCCCAACTCTGCTTTTTCATTTACTATATCATCCCCAGACTTTATATGGCCTGTTGTTCCGCGCGCGTGTAACCAGCTGTTTTTTTGTCAAACCTCTTGTGATGAATGCTCTCTTCAACATTATGCCTGTTTAGATTTTCTCAAACAACCAATTTGAGAAATCTTTGATCGTGTAAAACAGCGCATCGGGCTTTAATTCCTGTAACTTCTCCGGTTCAGCAGTGCTCGCCCATGCAGCCGCAATAACAGGAATTCCAGCTTTTCTGCTTGCTGTTACGTCACTGGGAGCATCTCCGACATACATTATTTCCTCTTTTTTGATACCATTTAAATGGTCTAAAATAAGCTCAATGCCTTCTGCTTTTCTTGCTCCTTTTGGTGAGCCCGTTTCAATCCATTCAAAGAAGTGAGTAAGCCCAAAATATCTTAAAGAAATATCCGTACTGTACTTTCCTTTACCTGTAACCATTGCAATACGGATTCCTTTATCTTTTAAAGTCTGCAACAACTCTTTAATACCTTCAAAAGGAACAGGACACATATCATGCAGGTTTTCATAAAATTGAAGATAACCGGCAACGCCCTTATCATAATAGCCAGGCGCTAATGCCATGATCGTTCCTTCTTCTGAAGGACCGAATGTTGCAATAATTTCAGCGTCTGAAAGAGACCGGTTAAGGAGTGGTTCAACCGATTGTCTGAATGCCTGAATGCATAAGGGTAAAGTGTTCGCCAGGGTTCCGTCAAGGTCAAAAATAACAGCTTTTATTTTTTCCATTCCCGTTAAAAGTAAAATTGAAATTGTAGGTAATGCATAACGCCCAAATATACATTACTTCAT
This sequence comes from Bacteroidota bacterium, assembly GCA_013289015.1. Lineage (GTDB taxonomy): Bacteria > Bacteroidota > Bacteroidia > Chitinophagales > Chitinophagaceae > Parafilimonas. The sequence goes on from JABDAV010000004.1 coordinate 26,224, forward strand.
CGCCCGGATACAACAACCGTAAGCAGTAAATATATCTTTTCTGTTTGCTTTACAAACCGTGAATTGGTCGTTTAATTTCTTCATCAACCCGGTTAATTTCTCTTAAAGATCATTATTGTCCACGCTATAACAGAAGTGTGCCTGCATTTCCAGCCTTACTCCCACTCTTCCCGTACTCTTCTCCCTGTCTCCTCCCTACCTGCGGCATAGTAACTGCGTGGTTGGTCAATAACAACAGGTAAAAACAGGATGATTAATGTAGAACAGGAATAAGGGCTGTAAGTTTTGTCTTCACCTCATTTTCGGGTGTACCTGCTTTTAATAAAGCAATAGCGGCAGATCTTAATTGTATAAACACGGAATGTTTTCTTTCAGCTGCAGGAATGGATTTGTTCACCGCACTTGCAAGAGTATTACCCATGCCAAAACGGGAGGCGCTTTTGCGGCTGTTGGCAAACCGTTGCTGTTTTTTAAATTGTTTCCCGGTAAGACTGCTCTTACTGTGCACATAACCTTTGCCATCCATCCTGTAAAATACAAGATTGTCAAAAGTCCCGGTTATGATAGTATCTGAAATTTGCCTTGCCATCTTAACTTAAAGTTACTAAAATTTTATTACAGGTAAAAAAAATTCCGCCAACGGGTTGCTCTATTAATCATCGAAGGCCATTTATATTAAAGCCTTTCAGGCTTAACCCGAACTTACCTTATTTGATAGTAAATCTCATACCGAAGTAAAACATTCTTCCTGTTACAGAACCCCAAACCAGCGATGCATCAAAGTATGGACTGAAAGGCTGGTCTGCCGCAATAATTGCATCTTTCTGTACAGAGTTGGTGAGGTTCTCACAGCCAATATATATTTCGAACGGATCTTTTGTTCCGATAGTCTTGCTTACCTGGGCATTCATCATAACGAATGAAGGTGAATAAGCAGGTCGTTGATATTCGGCAGGATTTGCTGTTGTCGACGGTAATCTTTTCCTGCCGCTGTAAGTAATTGTATAATCAAATTTCCAGCCATTAAATTCATAACCAATATTTCCAAATGCCCTGTTCCTTGAGAGTAATGGCTTTTCTAAAAGCTGATCACCATAAGTTGTTTTCACATCAAATAAACGATAGGCTAACTTAACATCCAGCTTCGCCAAAGGCGTAAACGAGACCTCACTTTGAAAACTGTTTGAGTATGATTTACCTGTAAGGTTATAAAACTTAACTACGCCCGGGTCTTCTAGATCAACTACCATCTGGTTCGTAAAATCATTCCTGAAAAAATCTAATCCCAATGAGGCTGTACGGGCAAATAGCTGAAACTTTTGGTCGGCCGTTATACCTTTATTCCATGCAACCTCAGGCTTTAAACCATAGGCGCCGTTTGCAGTTGAAGCAATAATTTCTACTGTTCTTGAACTGACAAAGACGCTGTTGTTCTCCGCAAAAATATCCGCTGTTCTCTGTCCCCTGCCTGCACTTAATCTTATCACTGTGTTTTTAAATGGTTGATACCTTACATTCAGCCGGGGCGTTGTAAACCATCCGTATAAATTGTTATGGTCTTCCCTGATGCCTGCAACCAAATCAAATTTTGTTGAAGGTGTATAGGTGTATTCGAAGAATGCACCGGGAACCGCTTCTGTTCTTTTGTAATTATCTGTTTTAAAATCTTCGTTGTATTTATCATATTGAAAACTTAAGCCCGTACGAAACTTATGTATGGTTGTATGGATGATGGATTGATAAATAAGATTGGAATAAAAACTCTGCTGGTGCGCATCGTAGTTCGTAAAACCAAAGTATGAGTTTTGAGTATGATCGAAAGCAGACAACTGTAAGCCGATGCTCTTATATCTTTTTTCAGGAAACACATAACCCAACTTACCAAATGCCTCATATCGCTTTGTATTGATGCCTAATCCGTAACTGTTGGTAGTAAACTTATCCGTTGCTGCATTATAATTCGTTTGCCCGCCTGTTCTGTCATCAGTTAATATTTTGAAACCGAACTGCGATATTAAGCCTTTGTTGTTATCAAATCCCCATTTATTGGCAACAGTAAATAAATTGCCTGTTGGTAAATCCCTGAAACCATCTTTATTGAAATCTAAATTTTGATTGTGCAAAAAATCGTTGTGCAGTAATACTTCAGTTGACCATTTGTTGCCAAGCTTTTGAGACAGGTTTAAATTCAAATCTGTTTTTCCAAAACTATTAGTGTACACATTTGCATACAGCCTTTCACTTGCTGCAGGTTTTTTTAGTTCAACATTTATTTGTCCTGCAATACTTTCAAATCCATTTGCCACAGACCCTGTGCCTTTGCTCAATTGTATACTTTCAATCCAGGAGCCGGGAATTGAATTTAAACCCAATGATGTTGCCAAACCTCTTGGGCCTGGAAGGTTCTCAACTGTTAATTGTGTATAGATACCCGCTAAACCCAACAGTTGAATTTGTTTTGAGCCTGTTACAGCGTCATTATAAGAAACATCAACCGAAGGATTGGTTTCAAAACTTTCACTGAGGTTACAACACGCTGCCTTGAAAAGTTCTTTCTGTGTAATGTTTTGTGTTCTGTAAATATCTGCTGAACTGATATAGGTGCTTCTTAAAGTTGATGTAACCTTTACATCTTTTAACTGGTTGCCTGGTGCCAGTACAATGTTCAGTTCTTTTGCCGGCGTTACTGAAATGGTGTCCGCCCTGAAACCCGTATAGCTTACTATTATTCTTTCTCCTTCGGGCTTTAAAGTGAATACACCGTTATCGTCCGTTACGGTTCCTGAATTTTTTCCAGGCCACATTATAGTTGCACCCGCCAAAGGTTTGAATGAACCTTTATTGTCTTCTTCCAGGACAACGCCTTTTATCTCATCTTTCGATGATAAATTAACTGTTGTTGTGCCAGTTATATTTTGATTGTTTGTACTGTCCATGCTTTTCATATCACGATAGTAACAACAGGCCGGTAAAGATTGATAAATGATGTCCTTTGCTTTTTTGTTTTCTACATCATGACCTGCATCGAGAATACGCTTTTGCACCTTATCCAATGTTGTTTTGGACGGGTCGTAAACAAGCGTGAGCATCTTAGTATCTACGTTCCATGAAGCAGAAACAACACCTTTCCCTTTTGATGCTGTTTCAATCCGGGGTTTACAATAAGCAGCACAAACACCATACACTTTGAAAGTAACGGTTGTATCGGTTTCAGCAAACGATGCCTGTATCATCAATACGAATAATGAAATAAAAATGTATCTCATTTAAATAAAATTGAAGCACCGGATACAGAAGTTCCCGGTGCCTGTGAGGAATTTATTACTGCTTCTTTTTTGACGTATATGCAACCATGTCCATTCCGCACTTAGGGCATTTACCCGGCCTGGTACATATTACATTGTCCATGGCACAGGTATACAGTTTTACAACTTCTGCCTTCATTACTTCTTTCTTTGATAAATTCTCACCGCAAACAGGACATTTTCCTGCAGCGAAACTGATGTAATCAGGATGCATGGTGCAGGCGTAAATTAAAATTTTTGAAGTGTCTGTATTAACAGGGACCTTGTCTTGTTGGGCTTTTTGAGCAAATGATGTAACTGTTGCAAATGTTGCAAACATGCAGATAATAAGAGATTTCATTAAATGATTTTATGTTTTTGAGAAATAAAGGGAATTGTCCGTAAAGAAGTGTTTACAGGTTAACAGGATAAAACATAAGATCAAATTTTAAAAACGCAGTTGGATATATAAACCGGGGTCGCAGAATATAAAGGAGGGGCATGAATCCTTACGGATTGACTGCTGTTACTGATATCTGAATAATGTATTTCAAAACATGAATTAAGCGTATGAATAAAAGTATAAGTTAAACCGGGTATGGCAAGAGTATCGGAGACCTGGTGTACATCCCTTATTTTAAAGGATTTGTATTTTACTTTGCAGCAACCTTCTTTATCTTTTGCACCATCTGCCAATATTAACCTAACCGATTTCAGATTATTACAGCAATAATCTGCCTGTACTGCAAAACCTGTTGAGGTGAATGCATACATGAAAATGAGAAATATAATTGCTGCCCTTTTCATATTTCAAATGCAAAAGTAATCATTTGCCGGACTAATTTAGATTATTGACCATACATACAATTTCCTTCCCCGCAGAGTGTACTTCACTAATCATCCGCAAGAAAAACATGCAGGCACTCTGCGCATCAGGGTACTTAAGTTGCCATACTTTACTATTGCTTAATAGCGTCCCGGAATGCAGAACGGATAAATTTTTAGAACAGAACAGGATTACATGCATTGCGAATCCTACCACCAGCAGTTTGCAAATACAGGATGTATTATCCACCCAAAACAAGCTTACAGTTAACATGAATTCGGCTTAAGCCTGAAAGGCTTTAATATAAATAGCCTTCGATGTAATCGGAGGATAAAATCGTGATTAATCAATTGAACCCCTGCAGGGTTCAATGTTGTTCATCCATTTTTTACCCCGCAATCCTTGCGCGGTTATTCAAATTAAATCCTTTCGGGATTACTTTATGCTTAACCCGAACTCACGTTACATTTATTGATTTGAATGGCAATGTAAAGCTACAGGCTGTTGCCAATGCCCTATCTTATAACTTCCTTCTCCGCAGAGTGTCCTTCACTAATCATCAGGCAGACAAAACATGCAGGCACTCTGCGCATCAGGGTACTTAAGTTGCCATACTTTACTATTGCTTAATAGCGCCCCGGAATGCAGAACGGATAAATTTTTAGAACAGAACAGGATTACATGCATTGCGAATCCTGCACCGGCTGTTTGCAAATACAGGATGTATCATCCAACCAAAAACAAAGCTTACAGTTAACATGAATTCAGCTTAAGCCTGAAAGGCTTTAATATAAATAGCCTTCGATGTAATCGGAGGATAAAATCGTGATTAATCAATTGAGCCCTTGCGGGGTTCAATGTTGTTTATTCATTTTTTACCCCGCAATCCTTGCGAATGGCAATGTAAAACCGCAGGCTGTTGCCAATACCTGCCTTATAATTTAAAAATCACTCACCATTTCAATACACTCCTGTTTCGTTATATTGGCGATAAAAGCATGCTACAGGCAATTATGTACTGAAGACAGAGGCAGGTAATGAAAATGGTAATAAAGCAGTGCGTGAAAGAATGAGTGGTTACTTATCGCATTCGTGCGCCAGCGCGATGATGCTGGCATGAAAATCCTTAAAAAGCATTTTCATCATCCGGTTGATTTAGCTTTTCGAGCAGCTTATTATTTTTTTCAAGCTCTTCATAAAAACGGCTGCGCCAGTATTCTATTATTTCCGTTGCCTCCTCCAGGGTTTTAGGCTTTGATTTATAAGGCGGGGATGGCATTTCTTCCAAACTGTATTCAGGCATAGAGGGAAAATCTTCCCTGAAATTATGGTTTAAGGCTTTACCATATTTTTCAAGTATTTCAAATGAAAGATCAGGGTCTTCTACATGTGTATAAAAACTGCGGCGGGTTTTATAACCTGCACGTTTTACAATTTGCGTTATACTAAGATCACTTTCGGCAGCAACCTGTTTGAGGATTTCTCCACGATGAATTTTTTTCTTTTTTTCCGGCACCTTGTAAAGAAATAAACATAAATGTGTAAATTATACATACATAATGTGTATAAATTTTAAATAAATTGTATATTATTTATATAATTTTTGTACATTTACATTTTGTTGAAATAAAGAAAAGCAAATAACCTTTACTCAATAATTTTGCGGTTCTTCATGAAATAATTTGAAGCAATTCGCTTTAGTCTCGCATTGAAAACTGGTAATTTTTAAATGTGAACGGGACAATAAGTTGAATAGCTCACGCCTGAAAAGGGCGTGGGCTCACTTATTCGTTCACAGGTATACCAGTACCTCAATGCGGTAAGTTGAGATCTGCGCTCTTTTTTCGTGTCCTGAAGCAGAGGGAACAAAATAGAAAGCAGTTGAAAAATGAGTGTTTCTTAATGAAGGCTGCCGGTTGCAACCGGAATGGCTTTAAAAAAGAAAACAAACTTACATAGACTAATAGCGGATAAAGGATCGCAGCATGATAAAACCTTAATGCCATGCACCGCTATTTAAAAGCCAAACACAAAACACAGGCTGTATCAACCGGCAGTAGTGTCGCTGCACCCCACCCCAACCTTCAGGAGCAACTCCCTGTAAAAGATTTCTCCAGGCAGTACTCTTCTGTAGGGTATGGTGGCCAGGAACACCAGTACTCCCCTTTAGGGGATGGGGGCAAAGATGGGATCAACCTGTACGAACAACTGTTGGCACAAGGCTTCTCCAAAGAAGATATACACAGCGCTTTTCATAAAGTAATTATGCACCGTGCAGCCTGCAGAAAGGTGTATGAACAATTACCCCTTACCGGTAAAATAAAATGGCATTGTAAAAAATATTCAGAACAAGTAACCGGTTCTCTTTTACGCTTAACGGCAAAAGGCTTAATGCTGCTTAAAACACAGTTTGCCAAAAAACCGAAGAACCCGGTATAGGAGAGGGTTCATAGGGAATGGTTCATAGATCATGGTTAAAGTTTACGAGTTGACAAGTTCACGGGTTATGAGTTGAGAATAGTAAATCGTAAGCTATAAAATATGAGCCATCAACTATGAACTATCAGCTACCAACTACATAACAACGATTGCTGCCGGCAATGAAACACTAAACCATTCAACTGCGGCGCAATAAGCGATGGCATCGCAACCATTTCTTCATTTTAAAAATTAAACTGCAATGAAAATGAAAACATGCATTGCGGCCCTGCTATTGCTATGCGCATACGGCAGGCTGCAGGCGCAACAGGTGCTGAAAGGCAAAGTGATCAATGCCATCACCAGCGAACCGGTAGCAGGTGCATCCGTATCACTTGAATCAACAAAACAGGGCACTGTTACCAATGCCGATGGGGCATTTACCCTCACGGTTCCCATACCCGATACCCTCGTGGTAAGCCACATCAATTTTATCACGCAACGCATAGCGGTTAACCCGCTTCATCTTCAACCGCTGCTGGTAGAAGTAGAAGAAGCGGGCCACCAGCAGGATGAAGTAGTTATAATAGGTTATGGCACTACCTCAAAAAGGTTCAACACCGGCTCGGTAAGCACGGTTACCGGTAAAATTATCAGTCAGCAGCCGGTTACCAATGTGCTGGCAGCTATTCAGGGTCGCGCTCCCGGTGTATTCGTAAGTACCCAAAACGGGCTTCCGGGCGGCAATATTACAGTACAGGTAAGAGGTAAAAATTCTATAGATGCGGGTAATAACCCACTCTATGTAATAGATGGCGTACCATTTATATCGGTGCCGCTCAACAACGGGAAGGCAGACATTGAATTTGCAAGCGGACCCATCAGCCCGCTGAACAGCATCAATCCTGCCGATATAGAAAGCATAACTATTTTAAAAGATGCCGATGCAACCGCCATTTACGGCTCAAGGGGCGCTAACGGGGTTGTGCTGATCACCACCAAAAAAGGAGAAGCGGGCGCAACCAAAACAACGGTTAACTTTTATGACGGCATCAGCAAAGCAACAGATCGCAGCCAGCTGCTTACGTTGCCACAATATTTAATGATAAGAAGGGAAGCTTTTGCCAACGACAGTACGCCGCCCGATGTGTACAATGCTCCTGATCTTGTAGTATGGGATACTGCCAAAAGTACAAACTGGCAGCAGTATATATTGGGTGGAACAGATCATGTACAAAACATAAATGCCGGCATCAGCGGCGGCAATGACATGACCTCTTTTTTAATAGGAGGCAATTACCGGCATGAAACCAGTATATTGCCCGGAGAACAATACTACAGCCGCGGCGGAGCGCATATAAACATCAGCCATCATGATAAAAACAACAGGACAGGCCTAAGCTTTACGGCAAGCTACACAGGCGATAAAAATGTGCAACCGCCTCCCATGGATGGCTATACGATGCTGCCGCCCGATTTTCCCATGTATAATCCTGATGGAAAATTAAACTGGGACCTGTTTACACTTAACCCCTCTGCCACGCTGATGCAGCCTGCAGAAAGCAAAACCACCACACTTACCAGCAATCTTGTTGTATACTATGCTATTACAAAAGCCCTTAAATTAACAGTAAGCGGCGGATATACCAGTACTGAACTAAAGCAATATGCAATACAGCCTCTTGCGAGCCTGAATCCTTTATTTGGCGAACCCAACGGCGCTATTTCCGGCAATACGGCTTATGAAGCTGTTATAGCAGAACCGCAACTGAATTATGAAAAGCAGATTGGAGCAGGCAAACTTACTGTTCTGGCAGGAGGAAGCTGGCAAAACAGTAATAGTACCGCCACTGTAATTCATGCCATTAATTATAGTAATGAAGCTTTGTTATACAGCCTGGGCGCTGCAGGCGGCATAGACTATATTAATGACAGCTATACCAATTATAAATATGTATCTGGCTTTGGAAGGGTTAACTATAACCTGCTGCAACGGTATATATTAAATATTGATTTCAGAAGAGATGGTTCCTCGCGTTTCGGGCCAGGCAGGCAGTACGGAAATTTTGGTGCGGCCGGTGCCGCCTGGTTATTTTCGGAAACACAGTGGGCAAAGAGCCGTTTACCCTGGCTTAACTATGGCAAGCTGAGAGCAAGTTACGGGATAACAGGAAATGACGGGATACAGGACTACCAGTATATGAGCAGCTACAGACCTGGTGTAAGTTACGCGGGAGTTACTACTATTTATCCTGTGCGGATAGCCAACCCTGATTATGAATGGGAAACCAATAAAAAAACAGAAATAGCACTGGAGACAGGAGTGTTGCATAACCGGGTGAGAATAAATGCAGGCTGGTACAGTAACCGAAGCAGCAATCAACTGGTGCAATACCCGCTTGCTTCGCAGGCAGGTTTCAACAGTTATGAATATAACCTGCCGGCAATTATAGAAAATAAGGGATGGGAATTTGAACTAAGTTCAGATAACATTAAAAGCCGGTTAAACTGGACAACAAACGTTAACCTTACCGTTGCAGGCAACAAACTGGTTTCTTTTCCCGGTATAGAAAAAACCAGCTATGCCAGCCGGTATGTTGTGGGGCAAAGCCTGGATGTAATAAAAGGATTCAGGTTTTTAGGCATTGATCCTGCAAACGGAGTGGCAAAATATGAAGATGTAAATAAAGACGGCGTAATATCTGCACCGGCGGATTATGTGGTTACAGGCAACCAGTCCCTGGCCTTTTATGGAGGTATTGATAACAGTTTTACCTATCAGGGCTTTGAGCTGAGTATATTCTTACAATTTGTTAAACAGGAAGGGTTAAGACCGTCTTTCGCGCCCGGATTTGATTATGCATCTAATGATAACGCGATTGTTCTGAACCGCTGGCAAAACCCTGGTGATATAACAAATGTGCCCAGGGCAGCTACGGTTTACGGAACAGAAGCCTGGAATGCCAACCTGGACCTTTCTACTTCCAGCGCCATTGTAACAGATGCCTCCTACTGCAGGTTTAAAACCGTGTCTTTTTCTTATCAATTAACACCCTCAACATCAAAAAAAATAGGAATGAAGCAGGCAAGGGTGTTTGTGCAGGCAGAGAACCTGTTTACTATTTCCGGTAAAGAACGCACCGACCCCGAGTTGCTTACAACAGGCGGCGGCATACCTCCCTTGCATAGTTATGTGGCTGGTATTGAAATAACCTTTTAAAAAATAATACAATGAAACATTTAAATACCATAACAGTTTTACTGATTTTGCTCGGCTGTGCCACCGGAAGCTGTAAAAAAATGATAGAAGCAAAGCCACCGGTGAATGAAATTACCAGCGAAGCAGCTTTTAAAGACAGTGCAGGTACCGTAGCTGCTTTACTTAATATTTACAGCCAGTTCGGCGCTACCGGCGGAAGCATAGAAGGATACTACTCGCCTTATCCTTCGCTTTACGCAGATGAACTGGAACCCACTTCTGCAGGCAGCAATGATTATGAATATTATACCAACAGCGTAAGCATAAATAACGCAACCAATGCCGCTTGCTGGAGCCGTTTGTATTACGTAATATATGAATGCAATGCATTACTTAAAGGCATTACAGGTTCTCCCGCCTTAACAGGTTCTTTTATCAGCAAAACGGGTGGAGAGGCTAAATTTTTAAGAGCATTCAGTTATTTTCTGCTGGTAAATTATTATGGTGATGTGCCGCTTGTATTAAGTACTGACGTAACCGTTACTGCGTCACTTGCAAGAAATACACAGGCCGTCATATATAAGCAGATATTGCAGGACCTTACCGATGCAACAGGCGAGCTCGGTGTTGATTACCCGTCTGCTGAAAAAGTCAGGGCCAACAAATGGGCAGCAGAGGCTTTACTGGCAAAAGTTAACCTTTATACAGGCAACTGGAAAGATGCGGAAGCAGCATCTGACCTTGTACTCAACAGCGGTATATATACACCATTGGAAGAACCGGCAAATGTATTTTTGGCGAACAGCAAAGAAACAATATTACAATTTGAAGAGAAGTATGGCTACAGCTGGAGCGGTATTTATTTTCAGCCCTTCTACGGATCAGTTGAATTCAGCATTACACCCGGGCTGTTGCAGGCATATGAAAGCAATGACCTGCGCAGGAAAGAATGGATAGATTCTGTAATTGATAACGGTATTGTATTGTATTATCCTGCCAAATACAGGAACAGCAATTTTAATATGGTTAACAGTGCTGAATATACTATGTGCCTGAGGGTAGCGGAACAATATCTTATAAGAGCCGAAGCCAGGTGTCATGAAGATAAAACCGCTGATGCCGTTGCAGATGTAAATATTGTAAGAAACCGGGCGGCCATTGATCCGGTAAGCGCCGGTATTTCCAAAGACTCCTGCCTTAACCTTATTGAAGAAGAACGAAAACGGGAGCTTTTTACAGAATGGGGGAACCGCTTTTTTGACCTGAAACGAACAGGAAAAGCGGATATGGTTTTAGGAACGGCGAAAGCCAATTGGAAAAGTTCAGATAGCCTGCTGCCCGTTCCGCAAATTGAATTGAATAATAATCCTTCATTAATCCAAAATCAAGGCTACTAAATAACACTTTATGAAATGGAGTATTAAAGTTTATGGGCTGCTTTTTTTGATTGCTGTAAACAGATCAGACGCACAAAACACAACGAAACTACAGGCATTGAAAATAGGAGATGTGGTGCCCGCTATAACCATACATAATATTCACAATTATAAAAAACCTGCTGCAACATTAGCTGAGTTGGGCAATGGCAAACCACTAATCATTGATTTCTGGGATACACATTGCAATAGTTGTTTAAAAAGCCTGCCTTCAATAGATAGCTTATACCGGAAGTTTAATGAGAATTTCAATGTTTTGTCTGTAACAAGTGAAGACAGTACTGCAGTAAGGCATCTGTTTAATTCGCTTCCCTCGTTGCAAAACATCCGGTTGCCCTATATAACCAACGACAAACTATTTGCGTCTTTCTTCCCCCATCGCTATGTACCCCACATTGTATGGATTAACTCAAAAGGAAGAGTGGTTGCTTATACCTCTGAAAACGAAGTATCCGCAGATGGCATTCAAAGTTTTATAGAAAATGATAGCGTGCATTTATTTACAAAGGAAGATGATATGCAGTTTGATATCAGGAATCCCTATCATCCTGCTGATTCGCTGATACTATATAAATCGTCTTTCTCGCACTTTAACCCGTCCGTCATCAGCAATTTTTATACAAAAGCGGGGAGAGATACTGCTTTTAATATTACCGATTCTGTAACCCGTATTTGCATTATAAATGGTAAACCGGTAAATATGCTTTATGAGGCATTTTCAGAATTAACCGGGGTACAATATTTTACGAGCCCACAATATTTCAGGATAATTTTTAATATACATGACTCTGCCAACTATTATTTCCCGGTTGCTGACAGTATACCAAAGAATATTACCTGGAAGATGAACAACCTGTTTTGTTATGAACAAATAACACCTCCGGAAAGCAAAACAGTTTTTTTTTCGTACATGCTTAACAACTTAAATATGTATTTACCTATACAGGGAAAGATTGAAAAAAAGCAGATGCCCTGTTATGTTATAAGAAATATATTAAACCATAACGATCTGATTAAGTCAGCAGGTGGCCTGCCTGTTTATAGCGATTGGGGAGGCAACAAAGACAGTGTAACTGTTATTTTAAAGAATAGCCCGTTTTCTGCTTTTGTAGCATTATTGAACCAATTTGAACTGAACCTGCCGGTTTATGATGAAACAAATTTTACTGAACCTGTTGATATGAAGATAGCGTTGAATATTAAAGACAGTCACTGGCTGATTAAATACGATGTAAATACGCTTAAAAAAGCATTACATGCTTACGGACTTGAATTAACAGAGACGGGAAAGTTAATGGATGTATTGGTTATAAGCGACCGGAATTAAGAAACAGGAGGTTGTCTTAAAGGTTTAAGACAACCCCTGTAATTGTAGATTAGGGTTTTTTAATATAAATGTTCTGTGGAATAGTATGCCCCAGGTTCCATTCACGGAAACAGGTTAAATTGCTTCCATTACATCCCGGATTATCATGCTGTACCTGTGCTTCTGTTTCACCGGTCAGGAATGTGGATGTCGGATTACCCGATGCATCATAAACCTGCCAGTCGAAAGTTGGGTCTAAAGTAGCATGCCCGCGCGGAGGTACAGTAAATGCTGTGGCAGCAAAAGCCAGCGCAACCGCTAATGTGCCTGCAAAATGTTTTTTCATAACAAAAATTTTTTAGCTTAAAATATCACCTACTCTTTCCTACAGGTTTTCGGTTACCCCTGTTTGTTGCAACAATTATTTTAAGGATAAGCATTACCGGTTTTATTAAATACGGTAACCTTATCAGTATTTTTTCTTTTAAGATAAATACCTGTTAGGGAAAGCCCCAGGAAGAAGAGATTGAACGCTATATGCTGCTTCCACGACAATTGCGCAATAACGCCCCCGCAGGAACAGGGCAGGTTTGTATTAAAACTTACCATTACAATTAAAAAAGCGGTAAACAGGAACAGCAGGGTGGCAGATGCATATAAGCCTGTAAGAAACCAGCGCGGAATAAATAAGAGCACAACTACTATATATTCGGCCGCAGGGATACACCAGGAAAGAAAACTTCCATAGCCGCCTAATACAGGAAACCGCGTTAACTGTACCCTGAACATAGCATGGCCTGCCAGCTTGCTGGTGGCCGCGTACACAAATAAGAAAATAAGCAGGAAACGAATGATAGGTATAGCTGTATTCTTTCTCATGTAATATTGATGAATCAGGTTATGCATGGGCAAATGATTCGATAATGTGATACAAGTTTAGGCAGATAGCAGGTAGCATAAATAGCCCGGGATCATTTTTAGTATCAATCCCGCGAAGTTTTAGTATCAGTCCTGGTAAGTTTTGGTACCAGTACCGGAAAAATTCCTTTTCTTCTCCGCAAAGTGTCCTTCACTAATCATCCGGCAAGAAAAACATGCAGGCACTCTGCGGCACCAGGGTACTTAAGCTGCGCATACATTCCTATTGTTTAATAGCGCCCTGGTTAGTAATTTGGCATAAAAACGCATAATGTCTGTACGCAAAGCGATAGCAGAAAAAGGTGGTATTTATTTCCTTCCCCGCAGAGTATCCTTCACTAATCATCCGGCAAGAAAAACATGCAGGCACTTAAGTTGCACATACTTTACTATTGCTTAATAGCGTCCCGGACTGCAGAACGGATAAATTTTTAAAACAGAACTGAATTCATGCATTGGGAATCCTGCCACCAGCAGTTTGCAAATACAGGATGTATTATCCACCCAAAAACAAGCTCACAGTTAACATGAGTTCGGGTTAAGCCTGAAAGGCTTTAATATAAATAGCCTTCGATATAATCGGAGGATAAAATCGTGATTAATCAATTGAACCCTTGCAGGGTTCAATGTTGTTCATCCATTTTTTACCCCGCAATCCTTGCGGGGTTATTCAAATTAAATCCTTTCGGGATTACTTTATGCCTTCCTTCCCCGCAGAGTGTCCTTCACTAATCAAGTTAAAAGAATAAATGTTGATTGAATCGCTTTCATTGATCTGTTGGTTTTAAGGCTATAATTTGGGATCGCATTATTTTTAGGGCTTGAAAACTTTTATGCTGTTTGATGTTTGGTTAAGAATAAGCTTCACAACATAAATACCTGCAGGCTTATCATTTAAACCAAGCGGTATTGTATAAATCCCTTTGGATAAATTTCCTTTGTTTATCGTGTTAAGTATTACACCATCGATTGTGATAACCTGTACAATAACATTGGAAGATTGATCTAATTGCAGGTGAAGCGTGGCGTTATTGGCAACATCTGAAACGTACCATTTTGAACTGTTCAGGTTTACTAACACAATAGAGGAATAGTTGGAGCTGCCGCTTATGTCTGATTCCTTTATCCTGTAATAGATGATGGAATTATCGCTTGCATTATTGTCTGTATAGCTGTAATTATTTGACTTTAGGTTACCCTTTGAATTGATAAAACTTATTGTATTAAAATGCACGCCGTCTGTGCTCTTTGTACCTCAAAACCTTTGCAGTTTATTTCATCAGCGCTGATCCATTCAAGTATAGGTTTATTGTTGATGACACTGCCGGAAAACTTAATAAATGTAACAGGTAAGACACTGTTACTGCGCAGTTCAAATGCGTAGGCATTCCAGCCGGAATCAGGATGTGCGTTTGTAATCTTAAGATAATACATGCCTTGTTTTAAACCCTCAAGCGATATGGTATCAGCGGCATTATTCAAAATTTTACTGAACACCGGTGCCAACAATGTATCATCATATAACTCTACCTGCAATCCCTGTAATGTATTGTCAGCAAGGGAAGGCAGCAAGCTGAATAATAACCGGATGTTTCCGTAAATATCTGTTTGATTTATTTTCCACCAGTCTGCACTGTCGCGGCCTTTGTTATGCAAAAAGCCTACATGGCCTTCAACAGGCTGCCTGTTTTTTACTTCCGTGGCTAAATAAGGAAGGTTATTGTTTTCCTCCTTACTATCAGATGCATATTTATAAGTGAATAAGCTATCAGATAATATGTAGGAAGAATAACTGTGCCACCCTTTGCCATATATTACGAGATAATACTTGCCTGAGCCAAGGCCATCAATAAGGAAATCTTTTTGACGCAGCTCAGCAACAATACCCTTCTTAATCACATTTTGCCTTGTATCAAACAATTTAAATTGAACAAGGTTCAGGTTGTTATCAGCACTCAATCTCAATTTAAGCATTCCATCAACAGGTAAGTCTATTTTATACCAGTCTGCCCGGTCGGTTTTAGTGTCATAATAATATTGAATATGCCCTTGCGTTGTGCTGTTTACAGGCAAGTCTATTGCCTGTGAAGGCCGGTCATCCGGTTCAGCATCGTTTGAATCCAGTGTCGGCACAAAATGCATGGAAAAACTATAGGGACCAAAAAGTTCGTATGGCGGATAATAATTTACCCAAATAAAGTAGGTACAGCTCTGAGCCCCTGCTGCTCCATTGTTTTGGATTGTCCTGGGTCATTAAAAGATGCTAGCAAACCGTTGTTTAGAGAATCTCCAAGATTGAATTCCATCGAGTTGATATTACTGCCATTGTTGAATGTTAGGTAAAGATTGCCATCAGCAGGTGTTGTAAAAGAAAAATAGTCGTCTTTATCAATCTTTCCATTATGATTGTACCCGATGTGGCCATATACAGTATCACTTAACTGTATGGGAGTATGCGGCCCGAACCACCACATATCGTTTGGCTCCTTATCATTTGGCCCTGTTACGGCTATCAAAGTGTTAGATATTATATACGATGCTGTGTCAATAGCCGCAGCACCTTTCATCTTAATAAAATAAGTGCCTGCACCCAGGCCATCTGCATGCATGGTTTGAACAGTGTTTTCATTTACCGTAACACTATCTAATATCGTGTAAAAGCTGCTATCGTATAACTCTACATGGATTGCTCCTACATTGCCTGTGTTTTGAATAGTAATATCTAATTTACCATCACTATTGGTTGTTACTTTCCACCAGTCAATATCATTGGGTTTTTCTATTGAACCATAACCAGTATTGTTCAGGAGCAAAGCGCTTGCCTGGCCTGCAATGTCATTTGGTTCAAGTTCCGAAGTTTGTGCCCCAACGGAAACAGTTTGAAATGCAAAAAATATTAATGCTAAAAGGCAAGGTGAACGTTTCATTGTTATACGGCTATTACAAACATATTGCTTCTCTTAAAAAAGCATTGCCTCAAATGATTCAAAATCAGGCACAGCTTATTGTTTAACATTATCAACGGGTAATATAACCCGACTTCTGATAAGGGATGGACACGCATTAGTGATAGTAGAGAAATAGGAAAGTGCTTCTGCAAAAGCAGATAGCTTATCCCATTTTGCGGCAATATGTTTTATACTTCATTAATAAGGCCGGGTCTTTACGAATAACACTCCAACTGCTTTCCACCAACGCTGTCCGCAGGTAATAATTATTGCGATTGGTAATGCCTTTGGTTATTTTTGTTTCACCGCTGTCGTTGGTGTTGGGTACCAATCCAACATAACTGCATAAATTGTCAAAATGTTTAAACCGGTTTACATCCTGCAACTCAAACAACATTACAGCTGCATTAATTTCTCCAATGCCCTCAATACTTCTTAATAGAATTATATCCTTTTCATATCCCGGTTGTTTACACAGCTTACGGATGGCACGGGTTGCTTCAAGCAATAAAGTTTTGGTTTGCTGATAATCTTTGGATAATTAGTAATCGCGTTATAAAGTTGCATTATTTGATTTATAATGTGGAAGGCTGTTACAAAATATCCTTCTTCATTAATTATTACAAAAGCACCAATTCCGGTATTGCATTCGTTGTTGTAATTTTTGGTAGAAATAACAAATGGTAGAGTAAATTTTGGGCAATCTTATAAGCTTTGGCAAACATTTTAAGCAGGTTTGAAAACTAATATAATATTTAATAAGAAATTAAAATAAATTATGGCAAAAGCAAAAAAGAAAAAACAAGAACCAGTAGTGCTAAACATGACTTACGCAGAAGCCATGAAGAAAGCACTTAATACACCATTGCCTAAAAAAGAAAAACAGGTTAAAAAAGAAAAATAAAGTTGTTATGATAACAATTAGTCAATTCTCTTTTATGGGGCTTATACTTCTTGCGGGAGGTTTAGGTTTGATTTCGGGTTATATGCGAGGCTATTCAAAAGGCAAAAGAGATGGGAAGAAATTTCTCTAATCTTAAAAGGTAAGAATATAGCCTATCTGATATTTAATTGTAAGTATTGAGTACTTAAAATAAGATTATTTTAAGCCTGTTTATTTTTGACCTAATTCCCATTTAAACCAGTTATAATAAGAATAAGTAAAAACTTAAAACATTAATTATCAAACCTTAGTGGTAAGTTGTATATCGTCGCCATTTAATTATAACCAGGGCAATAAAAAACCGGCATATCTCCGGTATGATCAGGCGGACATCAACCGGACATGTACCGGAGATGTATCGGAGAGATAAAGGAAGTCTTGATAAGACAAACTTTTTATTGTGCTTTTGATGCTGGTTACCCTAATTTTGCGCCGCAACAGCAAATTAATACCAGCTTCGGATGCTTTTAAAATCATGGTGGAAAATATTAAGCCTCGTTTTACTTCTTTACACATGCACCGTGGGTTTTTTGGTAAAAGTTCCTGTATTGGATGACAGGATGCAGCAAACAGTACGGAATCTTTTTTTTCATGTACCAATGTGGTTTTGCATGCAAACCCTGTTTATTATCTCGGTATTTTATGCAATAAGGTATTTAAATAAGCCTGATTTTCTGTACGACATCTACTCAAGGGAATTTGCAAGAACCGGTGTTGTATTTGGAATTCTTGGCCTGGTAACCGGCGCTATATGGGCCAATTATCAGTGGGGGCAACCCTGGAGTGGCGATCCCAAGCAAAACGGCGCCGCCATTGCGCTTTTGATTTACTTCGCTTATTTTGTTTTACGCGGCTCTGTTACAGATGAAGTTAAGCAGGCAAAGATTGGCGCAGTGTATAACATTTTTGCGTTTGCTATGCTTTTTCCAACAATATGGATATTGCCAAGGCTTACCGAATCCCTGCATCCGGGCGGGCAGGGCAGCGAAGGGAACCCGGGGTTGAACCCTAACGATACAAGCCCTGAAATGGAAATGGTTTTTTTACCTGCAGTGATCGGCTGGATTTTGCTCGGTATATGGATTTCAACATTATTTACCAGATTACGTATCTATAAAGAACGATTATATGAAGCTGTTTAAAAAATATAGCCTCTTAAGTTTTTTCATTTTTCTTGTTGCACATTCTTATGCACAGGTTACAGGCAATGATCCGCAACACGAGAATTTCATGACCTCAGACGGAAAGATCTACGTAGTTATGGCAGTAGTGGTGGTAATATTATCAGGTCTTTTCATCTACCTGTTTAGTTTAGATAAAAAGATCAGTAAACTTGAGCGGAATAAGAAAGAATAAATTTTTTTCAATAAAAAACAACGAACGTTCATTAGTTCATTCAATAAAATTTTAAATTCCTAACGATGGCAGATAAACACTATAATTTTTTTGAAAGCGTTACAAAAAGTTTTGATAAGGCAGCAAAGTTTACCAACTGGGAAACAGGAATACTGGAACAAATAAAAGAATGTAATTCTGTTTTCAGAATGAAATTTCCAATTAAAAGAGATGACGGATCTGTAGAAGTAATAGAAGCTTACCGCGCGCAACATTCTCATCATAAAACACCTTGTAAAGGTGGAATAAGATTCAGCGAAGCTGTTGACCAGGATGAAGTTATGGCGCTCGCCGCGTTGATGACATACAAATGTGCTATTGTAAATGTGCCCTTTGGCGGAGCAAAAGGCGGCATTAAAATCAATCCCAGGGAATACAGTGCATTTGAATTACAAAAGATTACAAGACGTTATACTTCAGAATTAGTTAAGAAAGATTTTATAGGGCCGGGCACCGATGTTCCCGCTCCTGATTATGGCACAGGCGAAAGAGAAATGGCCTGGATTCTTGACACCTATACCGCCATGCATCCGGGTGAAGTGGATGCTATGGGATGTGTTACAGGCAAACCTGTAGCCCAAGGCGGTGTGAGGGGCAGAAAAGAAGCAACAGGTCTTGGCGTTTTTTATGGTATACGTGAAGTATGCAATATGCCTGATATAATGGAAAAACTAGGCTTACCAACAGGTGTAGAAGGTAAGAGAATAATAGTACAGGGACTTGGAAATGTTGGATACCATACTGCTAAGTTTTTCAGGGAACATGGCGCTAAAGTAATTGCCATTGCTGAATTTGAAGGAGCAATTTATAATGACGATGGCTTAAATGAAGAAGAAGTTTTTCAATACCGAAAAGTCAATAAATCCCTGTTAGGTTTTCCCGGCTCAACAAGTCTTGAGAAAAGCGGCGATGCACTGGAAATGGAATGTGACATTCTTATCCCGGCAGCATTGGAAAATGTTATCAATGCAGATAATGCAGATAAAGTGAGAGCAAAAATTATCGGCGAAGCAGCCAATGGTCCATTAACGCCTGAAGCAGATGATATACTTTCAAAAAGAGGAATTCTTGTAATTCCTGATATGTACCTGAATGCAGGCGGGGTTACCGTTTCTTATTTTGAATGGCTTAAAAATTTAAGTCACGTGCGTTACGGAAGAATGGAAAAACGCTTCACAGAAAATCTCAATAAACATATTCTCGGTCAAATGGAAGAACTTACCGGAAAAACCGTTAACACAAGAGAGAAAACGCTTATTGAACATGGACCAGATGAAGTTGATCTTGTGTACAGCGGCCTTGAGCAAACTATGATTGAAGCCACACGCGAAATCATGGCTTGCTGGAAAGCAAATGATAAAATTCCTGATATGCGCACCGCAGCTTATGTGGTTGCCATTGATAAAGTAGGAACAAGCTATGCTGAACTCGGCATCTTTCCTTAATCGGATAAAAAACTCTGTATGAAAAACCGTTGCAAAGCCAACGGTTTTTTGTTTGATTGATATTAATACCAGGGAAACAGTTATAACATTACACTTGGCAAAGTTTTCTTTACTTTATCATTTTATGCAAACTCAAATTTCATCTTAGAAGATAAAGGCTATGAAGTATTACATCATTGCAGGTGAAGCAAGCGGCGATTTGCATGGAAGTAATCTTATAAAAGAACTAAGAAAGCTCGACAGCAATGCAAATATCCGTTGCTGGGGCGGAGATTTGATGCAGGCAACCGGTGCAACACTTGTTAAGCATTATCGTGAACTTGCTTTTATGGGTTTTACCGAAGTGGTGATGAATTTAAAAACTATTCTTTCTAACTTAAAATTCTGCAAAGAAGATATATTAAAATTTCAACCTGATGTTTTACTGCTTATAGATTACCCCGGGTTTAATTTACGTATTGCAGAATGGTTTCATAAGCTTAAAGCTCAAAGCTCAAAGCTCAGGGCTAAGATCGTTTTCTATATCTCACCACAGGTTTGGGCATGGAAAGAAAGCCGGGTACCCAAAATGAAAAAGACGATTGATAAGATGATCGTTATTCTTCCGTTTGAAAAAGAATATTATAAAAACAAATGGAACTGGGAGGTTGATTATGTTGGCCACCCGCTGGTGCAGGTGATTGAAGAATTTAAAAACAATCAGCAGCCAGAAGAATCTAAAACCGAAAACAGTAAACCCGAAACTGCAAATTATATTGCGCTTCTTCCAGGCAGCCGCAAACAGGAAATATCAAAAAAACTTCCCATCATGCTGGAGATCAGCAAATCATTTCCGCAATATCAATTTGTGCTGGCAAAGGCACCGGCGCTGGAAGATGAATTTTATGCAGGTTTCATGCAGCATTACACAAACGTTTCTTCTGTGAGAAATAAAACATACGAATTGTTGATGCAATCAAAAGCTGCATTGGTAACAAGCGGAACAGCCACATTGGAAACGGCATTATTCCAGGTGCCTGAAGTTGTTTGTTATAAGGGAAGCAATATCAGTTACCAGATCGCAAAACGACTCATTAAAATAAAATATATTTCACTGGTGAATTTAATAATGGATAAGCCTGTTGTAAAAGAGCTGATACAAAATGATCTTACTGTTGAAAATGCAAAAGAAGAATTGTCTGCTTTGTTATTTGATGAATCAAGACAAAAGCAATTAAAAAAAGATTACGAAGATTTAAAGAATATTTTATCTGCAGGCGGCAACGCTTCTGCTAATGCTGCAACAATTATCTTCAACTTTGTATCAGCATAAAATTAACAAACTATCAATGTTCGTTTTACGTTATTGATGTTCAAATAAAGATCTATGAAAAAAATATTTTTATACTGCTGTTTGTTTTCAGTTATAACAATTTCTTCCTGTGCGCAGCAGCAATCGCAACAGAAATTTGCGGTTACAAAAACAGATGATGAATGGAAAAAAGTTCTTACGCCTGAGCAATTTGATGTAACAAGAAAGGCAGGCACTGAACGCCCGTTCACCGGCAAGTATTGGGACAATCATGAAAAAGGAACTTACTATTGTGTTTGTTGCGGTGTGCCTTTATTCAGCAGCGATACAAAATTTGAAAGCGGCACAGGCTGGCCAAGTTTTTACGCGCCCCTGAATAAAAAATATGTTGGGGAAAGAGAAGATGATTCTTACGGTATGTCGCGCAGCGAAGTTTATTGCACCAATTGCGGAGCACATTTGGGCCATGTGTTTAATGATGGCCCCGCGCCAACAGGATTGCGATACTGCATGAACTCAGCAGCGCTCAATTTTAAGAAGGAGTAATTCAGATGTATAATGCGAGATGTATGATTTTTTGTTGCAGCTAACCATTACTTCCTGTTCTATATTTATACTGATGAAAAAAATAGTAAAGAAACATCCGCTTGCTATTCGCTGGTTTCACTGGATAAATTTTCCTGTGTTAACTATAATGATCTGGAGCGGCCTGTTAATTTACTGGGCTAACGATGTATATCAAATAAAAGTTGGTAATACAGTTATCTACAAATTTTTTCCGAAAGGATTGTATAACGCATTAAATGTTCCTTTTCATCTTGCAAAAGGCATGAGCTTTCATTTTGCTTTTGCATGGCTGTTCATCATTAACGGCATTTTGTATGTTGCCTATACTATTTTTTCCGGCGAATGGCGTTACCTCTTTCCCAACAGAAAATCATTTAAAGAAGCGTGGCAGGTTTTGTTGCATGATCTGCATATAAAAAAATATGAACCGCCGCAACAAAAATATAATGCGGCACAACGCATAGCCTATACTGCAATTATTTTTATGGGAATGGGAAGTGTGTTAACAGGACTTGCTATTTATAAACCGGTTCAGTTCTCCCGGGCAACATTTTTATGTGGCGGATATGAAGCAGCAAGAGTTGAACATTTTATACTTACCATCGGTTACGTTTTATTTTTTCTTATTCATATTTTCCAGGTGATAAAAACAGGATGGAATAATTTCCAGGCAATGATCAGCGGGCTTGAAGTAATTAAAACTGAAAAACAAATTCCGGTAAATGAGCAGGCGTGATTATTTTTCAAAACGCACAAAAGAAATAAGCAATTCAGCTTACAAAAAAAGAATGCTCTTTTCTTTTTTAATATTTGTTGCATTTGTTACTGCAGGAATTTTTGCCTGGAAATGGCTCAACAATCAACCCAATGACCAGGGCGCATTAAAACCTTTGCGCAAAACACTTGAAGTAAATGAAAAGCTGCTTACATCAACTTTTGACACGGCAAAAAAAGTCAAGACATACGATGAAAAAGATGCTGTAAAAAATGTGCGTGTAAATGGATTGATTGGCATGGAAAAAACAATTGACACAGCAACGTGGCGTTTGCAGGTTGTACGTGGTGATGGCGACACTTTAAAGATATCGCTTGCAGAAATTGAAAGCCTTCCCAAAGAAGATGTGGTATTCGATTTTAAATGTATTGAAGGCTGGAGCCAGGTAACACATTGGGCGGGTGTTCCGTTAAAAACTTTTATGGATCATTATCATTTGAATGGCCAGGAACGAATGAATTATGTAGGCCTTCAAACTGTTGATAAAAAATATTATGTTGGTATTGATATGCCAAGTGCGCTTCAGTCGCAAACCATTCTTTGTTATGAAACGAATAACAAGCCCTTGCCAATGAACCAGGGTTACCCGTTGCGTTTGATCATTCCTGTTAAGTACGGAATAAAACATTTAAAGCAGATCGGCACCATGTATTTCAGCAATCAAAAACCTCCGGATTATTGGGCAGAACGCGGCTATGATTATTATGCCGGGCTTTAATGAAACAACGGGATAATTACGAGCTTCACAAGTATTATGATCAGGCAAATAATAAAAATGAACAGCGATGTTCTGTTCATGCCGTTCATGAGTTTTATATTGGTATTAGTATACTCCTTCGGGTCGCGTTTCTTCAAAAAAAGATATTCCTGTATTTGTCTCCAGATGCCCATCGCTCAAAGGTAAATTATTATTACTCTTTCATCCTGATTGAAAAGTGATGCTGACTGAACCAAGAATCAAGGCACAACTGTTGAAAAATCATCAGCACAAAAGTTAAATCAAGGCGCATCCCGCAAATGATATTCAACACATTTGCGGGTGCCCTTTTTTCGTTCTTTTTTGAACGGGAAAAAAAAGAACAAACATAAGAATGCGAAGCATCCACTTAAATATTAAAGAGCAATCAAAACATCTGTAACAAATGCAGGTCGCAAACGTTTTACTCCGTTCACACAGTATAAACTTTTTTTTAATGTCGTTAAAATACTGTTTTTGTAAATGTTCCGTTATAGCTCTGACTTTCCAATGTAAATATCTTTGAACCATGACTAAACTAAGTGTAAACATCAACAAACTGGCAACGTTGCGCAACAGCCGCGGCGGAAACAATCCTGATATTATTCAAGCCGCTATTGATGCACAAAAATTTGGTGCGGATGGTATTACTGTTCATCCGCGGCCTGATGAAAGACATATTCGTTATGATGATGTTCGCCGCATAAAAAAGATCATTACTACAGAATTTAATATTGAAGGCAATCCGCAGGAACAAAAATTTGTTGACCTGGTCTTACAAACAAAGCCAACGCAGGTTACATTGGTGCCCGATACCTTGAACCAGGTTACCAGCAATCATGGTTGGAATACTATCGAACACAAAAAATATTTAACCGGTATTATTGGAGTGTTTAAAAAGGCACGTATACGCACCTCTATTTTTATTGATCCTAAAATTGAAATGATAGAAGCTGCTGCTGAAACCGGAACAGACCGTGTTGAATTATATACTGAAGCATACGCACATAATTATGCTGAAGATAAAGAAAGTGCTATTGCCTCCTATCTTGCTGCGGCAGTTGCTGCAAGAGAAATGAATATTGGTTTAAATGCAGGACACGATCTTGATTTGAAGAACCTGCATTATTTCATAAAAAATATTTCATGGATTGATGAAGTAAGCATTGGCCACGCACTTATATGCGATGCTATTTATTATGGTTTTGAAAACATCATCCAGATGTATAAACGCCAGCTTGCTTTGCCCGAAGGGAATTTATTCTGATAAATATATTAATTCAACAAAACGCCTTGTGACGCATACCACAAAACGCCACAGCTTACCGTCATGCCCGGCAACGACCGGGCATCTCATTATCAGGATGTACACGACTTTTAATCATGAGATTCTCACTTTTCCGAATGGCGGAACAGGTCGTGGGAAAGGCGTGCTTGAGATCATTGATTTGATAAAAGCTTTAAGGGCTGGAATAAAACACAATCACCGGTCCGTCATGCCCGGCAACGACCGGGCATCTCATTATCAGGATGTATATGACCTTAAATCATGAGATTCCCACTTTTCCGAATAGCGGAACAGGTCGTAGGAAAGACGTGCGTGAGATCATTGATTTGATAAAAGCTTTAAAGGCTGGAATAAAACACAATCACCGGTCCGTCATGCCCGGCAACGACCGGGCATCTCATTATCAGGATGTATATGACCTTAAATCATGAGATTCCCACTTTTCCGAATAGCGGAACAGGTCGTAGGAAAGACGTGCGTGAGATCATTGATTTGATAAAAGCTTTAAAGGCTGGAATAAAACACAATCACCGGTCCGTCATGCCCGGCAACGACCGGGCATCTCATTATCAGGATGTATATGACCTTAAATCATGAGATTCCCACTTTTCCGAATAGCGGAACAGGTCGTAGGAAAGACGTGCGTGAGATCATTGATTTGATAAAAGCTTTAAAGGCTGGAATAAAACACAATCACCGGTCCGTCATGCCCGGCAACGACCGGGCATCTCATTATCAGGATGTATATGACCTTAAATCATGAGATTCCCACTTCCGTGCGAAAGACGTGCAGTCAGGCTTATTGATTTCCTAAGCACTTTGTAAGCCAACACATGATCAATTTCAAAATTTCGCCATTCCAACATTTCAAAATTCTTTGTAATCTTATGCAATGAATGAATGGCATGATTTATTTGTAGCAACCGCAGGCGCTTCCGCTGCGTTAACCGGTTTAATATTCGTTGGTGTTTCAATAAACCTCTCACGCATTCTTGCTTATCCAAAATTGCCAAGCCGGGCGTTGTTATCACTTATATTATTATCAACTATACTTATTGTTTCAGTGCTTTTATTGATTCCGCATCAAAAAAATTTTGTTGCAGGCATTCAAGTTTTACTGGTTGGCTCCTGCTGCTGGATTGCTTCTTCTATTATCGGTATATCTATTACAAGTAAAACAGACAAACAATATAGAAAAGCA
Source organism: Bacteroidota bacterium (assembly GCA_013289015.1). Taxonomy (GTDB): domain Bacteria; phylum Bacteroidota; class Bacteroidia; order Chitinophagales; family Chitinophagaceae; genus Parafilimonas. The sequence goes on from JABDAV010000004.1 coordinate 52,200, forward strand.
AATTTTATAACAATGCTGATAGATCAGCTTGCAACATTTCCATATATTATTGCAGCCATACTTTTACTGCTGAATAATGAACAAGGGTTTTATTTTGTTGTTGCTGCATTTGTTATAAGCATCGTTAAATCTATTATTGATGCATGGGTTCTATTAATTGAAATAAACCGCTAACTATGAGTAAAGAACAAAACCAGGAGTTACTGAAATTTCTCGCTGTTTATCCTGAAGAAAAACAAAAAACTGTTTTATGGCTGAGAGACTTCATCTGGGATCAATACCCGCATTGCAATGAATTGATCTATGATAATTATAATGCACTGGCATTCGGATGGTCGCCTACTGATAGAGTTGGTCATACATTTTGTTCGATTGCTGTTGGCAGGACAAGTCATAATATTCATTTTGGTTTTTATTGGGGAAATGAAATTGCAGATCCTGAAAAAAAATTATTAGGCGAAGGCCATCAGTACCGTTATATATTGGTGGATGATATCAAAAAATTTCCCAAAGCTTATATTAAAAAATTAGTGAAGGAAGCATATGCCAATTCACTGGGGAAAGTAAAAGATCCAAAGCAATTGCACAAAGGAGAAACGATCGTTAAATCAATATCGGCAGCAAAAAGAGCAATGAAAAAATCACCACCGAAAAAGAAAAGCATTAAAAAATAAAATGATCTTTCGCGAAGCAACCATTGCAGATATTCCGCAAATACAAGTTGTAAGAAATTCGGTTAAAGAAAATATGCTTAGCAATCCTTCAGTTGTAACGGATGATGATTGCAAAACATTTCTTACACAAAAAGGTAAAGGCTGGGTTTGTGAAACTGAAAACAACATTCTTGCATTTGCAATTGTTGATGTGAAAGATAAAAATATATGGGCGTTGTTTGTGCATCCTGCATTTGAAAGCAAAGGCATTGGAAAAAAATTGCAGGATATAATGTTGAACTGGTTTTTCGATCAAACAAAAGAAACTGTTTGGTTAAGCACAGCACCGAACACAAGAGCAGAAAAATTTTATCGCAAAGCGGGATGGAAAGAAGTTGGTGTTTACGGAAAAGGAGAAATTAAATTTGAAATGAATTTTGAAGATTGGATAAATACAAACGAAAATCATCAGGATAAATGAAATTAATTTATATCGTATTTATTGTTTTTGTTTCAATAGCAATAACCAGTTGTAAAGCACAACCACCACAGGAAACAGGCAGCTTTAAACCAACCGATCTTGTTGAATTAATAAAGCTTGATACATCTATTCACTTAGATATCCGTTACGCAACCAGCAACAATTTTGTTGGACGGCCAATGTATAAAGAAGCAAGAGCTTTTTTGCAACGCCCTGCTGCAGAAGCATTGGTTAAAGTAAATGAATCTTTAAAACCTTTGGGTTATGGACTGGTTGTGTTTGATGGTTACCGGCCATGGAGTGTTACAAAATTATTTTGGGATGTTACACCAGATGATAAGAAAAAATTTGTTGCTGATCCTGCAAAAGGCTCAAGGCATAACCGTGGTTGCGCTGTTGACCTGAGTTTATATGATCTTACAACAGGAAAAGAAATTGAGATGACAGGCAATTATGATGAGATGACGGAACGTTCATATCCGGGTTATACCGGCGGTACAGCAGAGCAAAGAAAGATGCGCGATCTGTTACGATCAAAAATGGAAGCGAAGGGTTTTGCTGTGTATGAATATGAATGGTGGCATTTTGATTATAAAGCCTGGAAAGATTACCGCATTACAAATGTTCCTTTTTCAAAGATCAAATAATGCATGTTTATTAAAAACGCAAATGCCTTACTGTTTCCTGTTTGTTGATCAACTGCTTCAAACTATCAATACCAATATTCAAATGCCGCTGAACAAATTGCTCTGTAATTTTTTTATCGCTCTCACTTGTTTTTACGCCTTCAGGTATCATCGGTTGATCGCTTACTAGCAACAATGCACCTGTTGGAATTTTATTATAAAAGCCAACTGTAAATATGGTTGCAGTTTCCATATCTATTGCATATGCGCGTATGCGCTCAAGATATTTTTTAAACGCCTCATCATGTTCCCAAACGCGGCGGTTGGTTGTATATACAGTGCCTGTCCAGTAATCGGTTTTGTATTCCCGTATTGTAGTAGAGATTGCTTTTTGTAAAGCGAATGCCGGCAACGCCGGAACTTCAGCGGGAAAATAATCGTTCGAAGTTCCCTCACCTCTTATGGCGGCGATAGGCAGAATAAGATCGCCTAATTTATTGCGCTTCTTTAATCCCCCGCATTTACCCAAAAACAGTACAGCTTTGGGATCGATTGCAGATAATAAATCCATAACAGTCGCAGCGCCGGGCGAACCCATTCCAAAATTAATAATAGTTATTTTTTCTGCAGTAGCACATTGAAAAGGCTTGTCTTTTCCTATAACTTCTGTATGAAATATGTCAGCAAAACTGTTTACATAATTACTGAAATTGGTAAGCAATATGTAGGAACCAAAATCATCTAAAGCGTGGCCGGTATAGCGCGGCAACCAATTGGCAACGATTTGTTGTTTAGTTATCATGATGATGCAAAGTTAGCATCAATCAATGCTCATATATTTTGTAGAACGATTGGCCAGGCAACGTAGTTTATCAACCAAAATCCAATTCTGTATTATCGCCGATATTTAAAGTGCGGCTTAAACCTTTAACGCTGGCATCACTGCCAATAAGAGAATTGTCGAGCACCACCTCAAAAAGATTGGTATAAGAACCAATGATGCTATCACGCACCACAGAGTATTCAAGTGAGGTATTGGCGCCAACCGATACATGAGGACCAATAATAGAATTTTTCAACCTGCATCCCGGTCCCATACTTACAGGAGGAATAATAATAGAATTTTCTGATTGAAGATTCGGATCAACAAAGCCACCGAATTTTTTTAAGAGTGTAGTATTGCTTTCCAGCAGGGTTTCTTTTTTACCGCAATCAAACCAGTTCTTTACTTTAAATGATTTAAACTTCACTCCTCTTCTTATCATGCAATCAAGCGCATCCGTTAAAACATATTCACCATAACTTGTTATATGCTGAATAAAGAGATGTTCAAGGCAACTGAATAAAATTTCTGTATCCTTTATTTTGTAAATACCCACCAACGCCATATTGCTTTTAGGAATGGCAGGTTTCTCAATCACATGTTCAATAAAGCCATCATCGTCTAATTCTGCAACACCAAAACTGCGCGGATCATCTACCTTCTTCACACCTATCATATTATTCGGAGAAGAAAGGATTTCCTGTAAGTTGTATTCGCAAATAGTATCGCCTAATGTTACCAGTATTTCATCATTGCCAATTAAAGTTTTTGTAAGTTCTACTGCATGCCCTGTACCACGACGTTCAGTTTGCTGAACAAAATGACAGGTAAGATCGGGATAGGTTTGTAAAACGTATTCCTGTATTTTATCTCCAAGGTAACCAACCACAAAAATGAATTCATGAATCCCTGCTTCATGCAATTGATCTACAATAAAACTTAAAATTGTTTTACCGGCAATGGGTATAAGCGCTTTTGGCTGCGTATAAGTATGTGGCCGAAGCTTTGCACCTGCGCCAGCAACGGGAATTATTGCTTTCATGAGAGTTCTTTAGATATGCATCATGTGATTTGTACACATTTTGCAAGGACGTGAAATTAATAACTTTTTCTACAGGGGCAATAATTGTAAAGCTTACAATTTTCAGGTATAAAATTTTTCAACAGTCGTTTTTACTTCATATTACTGCTTACTGCATTTTGTAATTGAATGATTATGCTGATAACTTCAATACATAAAACAAAATTTTGCCTTATTATATTTGTTGATAAATAAAAAGGTGAATCATCAATATATTCCCCAGGTTGTACTGGATTGTATATGCGAATTGGGTGAAGGCCCGGTTTGGGTTGCCGAAAACCAGCAGATACTTTGGCTTGATATTAAGAAAGGAAGAATTCATTCTTATAATAGAGATACCAAAACGCATCATTCTTTTTCTGTTGGTGAAATGATCGGATGTATTGCGCAGAGAAGCAGCGGTAGCTTTATTGCAGGACTGGAAAACGGTATCGCATTCATAGATATTGAAAATAATTCAGTGCAGCACATCATAAATCCTGAAGAAGGCATTGGCAACAGGTTTAACGATGGCAAATGCGATGCGGCAGGACGTTTCTGGACAGGCACTATGTCGTTGCAGGAAGAAGAAAATAAAGGCAATCTTTATGTGATGGATGCAGATCTTTCCATAAAAAAGAAAATAGAAAATGTAACTATTTCAAATGGCCTTGCATGGAATGCAGACAACTCAATAATGTATTATATCAACACGCCGACAAATTATATTTTCGCTTTTGATTACGATATACAAACCGGCAACATTTCTAACCAGCGTGTAGTGATTGATTTGACGCACGAAAAAGGTTGTGCAGATGGAATGACGATTGACGAAGAAGGTATGTTGTGGATAGCTTTTTACGGTGGGTGGCGCGTAGACCGGTATGATCCTTCTACCGGAAAATTATTGCAACAAATATTGTTACCTGCAGAAAATGTAACATGCTGCACATTTGGAGGTTCCGGTTTGGATGATCTGTATATTACAACAGCAACGCAGGGTATGAATGAACAGGCATTGAAAGAACAACCGGATGCCGGTAAATTATTTGTTGTAGAGCATATCGGCGTTAAAGGCATGCTTCCACAAAAATTCAAAAGTTAAATATGAAATGAGCCAAGCTCTGGATTGACGATTCATAAGGCAATTGAGAAACAAAAATTATTACACATGAAACTGATACGATTCGGTACAAAAGGCAATGAAAAGCCGGGAATATTAGATCACTGGAATAATCGTCGTGATGTATCTCATTTATTTAAAGATTGGAATAATGATTTCTTCGAACATGATGGCCTTAAAAATTTAGAAGCCACATTAAAGAACATTTCAGGCTTTCCGTTGATTGATGAAAATGAACGATGGGCCGCTCCTGTCGCAAGACCGGGAAAAGTTATTTGCATTGGTCTTAATTATTCTGATCATGCTGCGGAAACAGGTGCAAAAATTCCGGAAGAACCTATTGTATTTATGAAGGCTGCCAATACGGTTGTGGGTGCTTATGATAATATTCTCATTCCCAGGAAAAGTAAAAAAACAGATTGGGAAGTTGAACTGGCAGTTATTATAAAAAAAGAGACGCGATACCTTGACAACGTTGATGAGGCAAAAGATTTTATTGCCGGTTATACTGTTGCAAATGATGTTTCTGAAAGAGAATTCCAGATTGAAAGAGGCGGCCAGTGGACGAAAGGGAAATCATGCGATAATTTTAGTCCGTTAGGCCCATGCCTGGTTACTGCAGATGAGATAAACGATCCGCAAAATTTATGGATGAAGCTAAGTGTAAATGGTGTTCAGATGCAGAATGGCAATTCATCTAAAATGATCTTCAATGTATATTATGTAGTGCATTATTTATCCCAGTTCATGACGCTTGAGGCGGGAGATGTTATTTTAACCGGCACGCCGCCGGGCGTTGCTTTGGGTATGAAAGAGCCGCAATACCTGAAAGAAGGTGATGTGGTTGAACTATCTGTTGAAAACTTGGGGGCTCAGAGACAAACCTGTATAAATGCATAATATTTTCAAATCTGTTGGGTAATATAAGTCAAACCCTTACTTTTGCTGCCCTTTCGGAAGAATAATGATTCCGGTAGAAATTCGGGAGGTAGTTCAGGCCGGTAGAATACCTGGTTTGGGACCAGGGGGTCGCAGGTTCGAATCCTGTCCTCCCGACTAATGAAATGCTGAAAGGCACTACCACATTGCTTTTCAGCATTTTTATTTAAAAGGGGGTGCGGATTGTGGTGCAGATTTTCAACTTTGAGGCCTAATTTCAGGTTTAATTTCAAGTTATAAAATGTTGCATCACTGATTGATAATTCACGGCATATATCCTTTCCCGCCATGCCGTTTTCCTGTTTCTTAATTGCTGCCACTATCTGGCCTTCTGTAAACTTCCTTTTCATGATTATAAATTTTTAAAGTTAACAATACATCTTCTTGCTAACTCTAAATACGCCGGCGGACTTTGGGGAAGCTTACACTTCATCTTACACACTTTACAGAAATAGGAAGAATTGCCTTTTATAAAAAAAATCCCCGCCTGTATAAACGGAGATTTTAATATTCGATAACTTAAATATTATTTAGCCAACACCATTTGTTTCGTATCGATCAATCTTCCATCAACAATTAATGAATATTGATACGCTCCTGATGAAAGTGTTGAAGCATCAACATTCACGGTTCCTTTACCACTACCAGAAATAGTTATTGCTTTTAATGTTTTGCCAGTTTTATCTGTAATTATAATTTGTGCGTTGGCAAATTTTTGTGGCAATGTGTAATTAATCCTGGTTGTACTGTTAAAAGGGTTCGGAATATTTTGTTCCAATAAAGTGCCATCTGCGATTGTTACATAGGATTGGGTTGCACCTGCATTAGTTGCTGCAGCGGCGCTGCATGGGCTACAGCTTTGTTGCTGTTGTTGAATGGAAAGAACAAGTGTTCTTAAATTGTTTAATTGCTTTTGTAAAGTATCAATCTTTGCTTCTTTTGCATCATTCATTTTAGAAAGTTCCTGCACAGCTTTTACCAGCGGCACCACAAAATCGCTGTAGCGAAGGCTGTACAGGTCGTGCTCGTTACGGGGTTTAACTACACCACTGAAATCATAATGAACGGCTTCTGCGGCTGCCTCCACATCCTGGGCAAGAAAGCCGGTCATCTGTTTTTTCTCCAGGTCATACTTACCGGCAAAATCAACGTCTTTTTCACTCTTGCCATTAAAAGTTTTACCGGCATACATCATGTCGTTTTCCTTGTGAATATCCAGCTTGTATGTTACGGGTGTAAGCTTGTTGATAAAGGAAAGGCCCGGCACATTTTGCTGAATATTATTCTTAATCCTTTTATCGCTGTAAGTGCTGAAATTTACTTCGCCGCGGATTACACTTACGCTGGAGTTGCCAATTTCCACTTCATTACTTGTGCTGGCTGTGGTGCCAACATCATAGCCCATACCTGTATAATTATTTACAGTGCCATCTATAGGGTAAGCGTTATAACCCAGTGCACTATTCTCTCCACCTGTTGTGTTGGAGTAAAGAGCATTATTCCCAATAGCAGCGTTATAGTTTCCAGTAGTAGTGTTTAGAAGTGCCTCGCTACCAATAGCGCTGTTGTATTGTCCGGTTGTACTGTATTGTAAAGAGTTTGAGCCAATTGCTGTATTAAAGCTGCCTATTGAATTATTGTTAAGCGAGCCAATCCCAATTGACGTATTATTGCTTCCTGATGTATTAGCATATAGTGCACCCTCACCGAACGCTGCATTTTCACCTCCTGTTGTGTTGGTGTAAAGTGCTCCATATCCACTTGCAGTATTATCACTTCCTGTTGTGTTGTAAAGAAGTACATTATATCCACTTGCCGTATTATAACCTCCTGTTGTGTTGTCACCAAGTGCCTGTTCTCCAAGCGCGGTATTACCATTTCCCGTTGTATTAGAATATAGCGCGACATCACCTATAGCAGTATTATTGCTGCCTGTTGTATTGTAAAAAAGTGAACTACCCCCATTTGCAGTATTATTACTCCCCGTTGTATTTAAATAAAGTGTATTATAACCAACAGCAGTATTAAAGATGCCGGATGGGTTGGAAATAAGTGCATGATCGCCAACAGCAGTATTGCTGGGATTGTTGCCTCCGCCAATGCCAAAAGTTAAACCATGTATCAATGCATCGCCAGCACTATAAACAATATTATTACCAACGGTCGTCCATTGCGAACCGGTAACGGTGGATGAAATGGTCGTGCCGCTGATACTGATGCCCGTGCCTGCGGTGTAGGTGGTATTGTTATCAGTAGAAGAAATGGTAAAGTTGGGATAGGTACCGCTCACGGTTGTTGCCCCGATGCCGGTAAGGGTTACCGTTTTGTCCGGTGCGGTGTTGGTGATGGTATTGCCGGTGATGCTGATGCCGGTGCCTGCGGTATAGCCGCCCCCACCGCTCACGGTTGACCAGTTCACGGTTCCTAAGCCGTTGGTGGTGAGTACCTGCCCGCTGCTGCCATCGGCAGAAGGTAAGGTATAAGCGCCTACTTTAACCGTGCCATTAAATACGCTGTTGCCAGTGTTTGCATTTATACTAAACACAGGAATTGCACTTCCATTTCTAAATTCATATTGAACACTTGATGAATTAAAGAATAACCCGTAATTAGGATTGCCGGAGTATTGAAATGCATATTTATTGCCTGCCACCTGGTAAACACCGGTGCCGCCAAAAGTGAGTTTTCCGGAAGAATCTACCTTTGCATAATTGGTTGCAGTGCCCAAACGCCAGAACCCTGCTGCTGCAAGCCTGCCCCGTTCTGTATTGTTCACTTTAAAAATAAGGTCTGTATTATCTTTAGTGCCCAGGAAATTGGAATTGGTTAAATTGCTGTTACCGGTAGTAAGCCAGTTTTGTGCGTTTATTATTTTTGCGGAAAAAATGGTTAGCAAAAAAAATGGTATGATGCGTAATGGCTTTTTCATGATGTTGTTTTATTTGGTGAATGATTATTGAATACTGAATATTATTTGGTAAGGATCATTTGTTTGGTATCTATCTTTTTGCCGTCAACCAATAAAGAATAGAAATAACTGCCGGATGATAATGTACCTGCAGAAATTGTTACCTGCCTTGCGCCTTTATTGCTTAAAGCAAAAGATTTTAAAGTATTTCCGTTTGCATCGGCAATAATTAGTTCGGCACTATTTTCCTGTGAGGGCAGGTAATATTTTATGATTGTATTGCTGTTAAAGGGATTGGGTGTGTTTTGCTCCAACGTTGCCGGTTGAACTACAGAAAAATCTGCTGAAGACTGGTTGCTGAGTATTTGGGAAGATAAACTTACGCATGCATTACATTGCTTCATCTGCAGAACATTTTTTTCGAGATCATCTAATCTTGATTTTAATTGCGCGTTGGCATTTTGTAAGTAAGCAATTATGCTGTCTTGTTTTGAAACCCGGTTTTGCATTGAATCATGTTGTGCAGAAAGTTCTTGTGTTGATTTAATAAGCAAAGGAATAAATGCCTGGTAATTGAGTAAGGTTACCGCTTTGCCTTCATCGGCAGGTTTACCATGAGTATCCAGATGTGGTTCACCCATATTCTTTGTTTTTGGAATAGCTGTTTGCTGCACCAGTTCCGGTAATATCTTTTCTACATCCTGCACCAGCAGGCCATATTGTTTTTCTGTAGGAAAAGTGTAGCCTTTTTCTGCCTTTATAAATTGATAGGTTTTTGGTTGCAACTGGGTAATAATACTTAACGCATTTTGTAAAGGCTTGATATTGGTTTTTAGCTTCTCATCAGATAACGTGTACATATTACCAATCAACGCAAAATTGCCATCTGAATAAACCGCATAACGGTTCTCACCAACTGTATCTATAACAACCCCGTAAACACCCGTTGTGAGTAACTGGCTGGTATGTGTTTGCGGATCGGTGGTAGAAAACCTGCTTGCCAAATAGCCAAAAGCCCTGCCATGAGCAATATAAGGCGGGTCAACTGATGTAAAATAGGCGCTTCCTCCGCTTACTCCGACTCCTATATCAGATATTGCTTCACCAATTACACCTTCAGAATAAGCCGGATTGGTTGCAATACCAGCAACGCCAATATATTCATCATTTACTGAATAAACTACGCTTTGGTCTGCCTCTCCGTAAACACCTGCATGAAATGCATAGGGGATACCTTTAAGTGAATTTAGCAGGTAATCAAGGTATATAAGATGTGTTGAATCATATTTTCCCGCATAGCCGGCAAGCCCGGAAAACTCGCCTTGTGCAAATACACCTATGGAATTAAAATCCTGGTTATTGTACACATTTACTTTACCGTATTTTCTTTGGCTGCTGTTCCAATTGAATAATGCATTATCTGCTGAATCCATATAAAACGGATACGTTGCTTTTTGTACATCATAAAATCCAATGTTACCGGTACCGATTGAAGCAGCCGGGTTTGTTGACATTAACGACCAGTCTTTTGTTCCCTTGAAATATATACCTGCGCCAATGCCGCTGCTGTAGTTAATGCGCAACGCTGAATTATAATCTTTTCCTTTTATTTCCAATAAGGCGCCGGGGGTTGTGGTGCCCATACCAATTGCGCCCTGGCTGGTAATACGTAACCTTTCGATATTATTTGTTTTCATCAGCAACGGTTTGTTGTCAGTGGTGCCAAGAAAATTTGAGGTGGTTATACCGCTGTTGCCGGTAGTAAGCCAGTTTTGCGCATGTACGTTTTGTACATAATAAATACATAGCATGATGATATAAAACTTTTTCATAAAACTGTATTTTTTGATGATGTTTTTAAGCAAGAAGTATCATTTTTAATAATGATAAAACCCTGTCATGAATGATGACAGGATTTTGTGTATTTATTTGGTGAGTATCATTTGTTTGGTATCAATTTTCTTCCCGTCAACCAATAAAGAATAGAAATAACTGCCGGAAGAAAGTGTGCCTGCAGAAATGTTTATCTGTCCTGCGCCTTTATTGCTTAAAGCAAAAGATTTTAAAGTATTTCCGTTTGCATCGGTAATAATTAGTTCAGCATTATTTGCCTGTGAGGGCAAGTAATATTTTATGATCGTACTGCTGTTAAAAGGATTGGGTGCGTTTTGCCCAAGCGTTGCGGCATCTGTAAATGTTATATTATTTTGCTGAACTGCATTTGCAGTTGCTGCAGCGCTGCATGGGCCGCAGGTTTGCTGTTGCTGCTGAATTTGAAGTACAAGGTTTTTTAAATCATTAAAATCCTTTCTTAAAGATGCATTTTCGTTTTTAAGTGAATCATTCTGAGTTGATAGTTCCTGCACAGCTTTTACCAGTGGCACCACAAAATCGCTGTAACGCAAACCATAAATATCTTTATCATTTTTTGGTTTATCAACGCCACTGAAATTATAACCAACTTTTTTTGCTGCTGCTTCTACTTCCTGCGCCACAAAGCCGGTGTATATATTTTTTTCCTGCTTTGCTATACCTTCAGATGCATCAAGTGAGCCTGTTTTTTTATCCGCCCCTGTTTGTTTGTTTAAAGCTGCAATATCAAGCGTATAGGTTACCGGGCGAAGCAGTTTAATAAAATCAAGCCCATGCACATTTTCATGAATATTTTTCTTAAACCTGCCATCGCTTAAGGTACTCCATCCAACTATACCACCAATACTGCTTACAGAACCATCTCCAAATCTCATTTGGTAAGAGGCAGTGGGAGTGGCTCCTGAACCAATTGCAGCCGAATTGATAAACCCGGAAGATAAAGGCCCGGTAAAATATCCAATATACGTATTGTTACTTCCGTTAACAACAGATCCATAATACCCGGCTTCAAATCCTATCATGGTATTGTAGCTGCTGTTATCATTGTAGCCTGCTTCATATCCTCCAAAAAAGTTTCCGAAACCTGTACTGTTACTGTATCCCGCATTTACTCCGTTGGCTGTATTATCATATCCGGTTGTATTAGAATAAAGAGCTTCGTACCCATTGGCTGTGTTATAGCTTCCTATTGTATTATAAGTAAGCGCTTCCAGTCCGTTAGCTGTATTAGCCATCCCTGTCGTGTTAGAATTAAGAGCAAACGCTCCATTAGCTGCGTTATTAAATCCTGTTGTGTTGGAATAAAGAGCGTCTGCCCCGTTGGCAGTATTACTATATCCTGTTGTGTTAGATATAAGAGCGCCATATCCGTTGGCGGTATTATAATATCCTGTTGTGTTAGCATAAAGTGCCTGCGACCCGTTGGCTGTATTATCATATCCGGTTGTGTTAGAATAAAGAGCATACGTTCCGCTTCCTGTATTATATGAGCCACTTGTATTTAAATAAAGCGAATTATATCCAAAAGCTGTATTATAAGTTCCTATATTAGAAATTAAATTTTGATAGCCAAAACTTGTATTGCCTTTTGTATTATCATAGTCTATAAAACCAGCCCTTACGTTATTTACTCTAAATACCAACGGATTGGCATCCGTAGTACCAATAAAATTTACTGAAGGGTTAGTGCCTGCATTACCAGTAAGTGCCCAACCACCAACACCCGTATTGCTAATAGTAAAACCGGGATATGTTCCTGTTACAGATATTCCTGTACCTGCTGTTAGTACTACTGTTTTATCCGGTGCTGTATTGGTTATTGTTGTCCCACTAATACTAATGCCGGTACCGGCAGTATAACTTGTGCCATTATCATTACTCCAGGTAAGCCCGCCGGAGCCATTTGTTTTTAATACCTGCCCATTGGTACCATCCGTTGCAGGCAATGTATAAGCGCCTACTTTAACCGTTCCATTAAATACGCTGTTGCCTGTGTTCGCATTTATACTAAACACAGGAATTGCACTTCCATTTCTAAATTCATATTGAACACTGGATGAATTAAAAAATAATCCGTAATTAGGATTGCCTGTATATTGAAATGCATATTTATTACCGGCCACCTGGTAAACACCGGTGCCACCAAAAGTAAGCTTGCCAGTTGAATCAATTTTGGCATAGTTGGTTGCAGTTCCCAAACGCCAGAAGCCTGCTGCTGCAAGCCTCCCCCGTTCTGTATTGTTGGCTTTAAAAATAACATCCTGGTTGCCTGTTGAACCAAGAAAGTTAGATGTGGTTAACCCGCTGTTACCGGAAGTAAGCCAGTTTTGTGCGTTCATTATTTTTGCGGAAAAAATGGTTATCAAAAAAAATGGAATGATGTGTAATAACTTTTTCATTATGTTGTATTTTTTATTTGGTGAATAATTATTGAAGACTGAATATTATTTGGTAAGTATCATTTGTTTGGTATCTATCTGCCATCTGTTTTACCAGGCGTTGAAATGCTTTCATAAGGTATGATTTTTAGATTAAAAATTTTCATCTAAAAATACAATCAGCATCAGGGCATTGTCAATAGCATAAACACATGATTTTACAAATCCTGAACTGTCATGAAAGAAAAAAAGCTATATAGCGTTCAGGGAAGGATAGAGCGGTTGGCTACGTCATGTCGAATTCCAGACCTATGAGTTGCAAGGCAAAAAATAGAAATGACGTCTTTTCGAAGGAGCAACGGCTCAACTTCTTAGACGCTGTTTAAATTTATAGTTTGCAAACATCTTTATAAGAAAATGGATACAATATGCATTTGAACCACAATAGGATCACAGGCACACAGGGAACACATAGACTCTCTATCTGTGTATTTTCTATGTATGTGCCTATTGTGGTAAAAATATTTGCATACGAAATATTTGAAATCATTTTAAACAGCCTCTTAGTAATGTCTGGAAAGGAAGCTCTGTTATAAATTTAAATTTCTTAATCTGAGACTCACGTTATATAAGTTTTTGATGAATGGCCTTTGCTATTGCCTCGCCTTTTGAATGTACCTGCAGCTTTTCATAAATATGGCGGACATGCGTATTAACCGTATCAATTGAAATAAAACACTCTACTGCTATGTTTTTATAAGCTTTCCCTTTTACAAGTAATGCCAGTATTTCTTTTTCCCGTTCTGACAGATCAATAAACTCTTTTATAGCACCAGATGCCTGCAGCCTGAGCATGTGTAATACTTTCAATGCAACAGAAGGTGTCATCGGCGCGCCGCCTTCATGCGTTTCCCGGATGGCCTGCAGTATATTCAGCGGGCTTGTTTTTTTTAATATATACCCTGAGGCACCGGCGCAGATAGCTGCAAATATTTTATCGTTATCATCAAAAACAGTTTGCATTAAAATACGTACCTGGGGAAATTTTTCTTTGATGACCTGCACCGCTTCAATACCTGAAATACCGGGCATATCAATATCCATCAGCACCACATCAGGATTGGCTAATTCCATATTGCTTACAATTTTGTTTGCATCCGGGAATGCGCCTACGCAGGCTATGTCCGCTGTGCTGTTAATTAGCTGTTGCAGGCTTTCGCGCAAAATCTTATTATCTTCAAATACAGCTACTTTAATTTCCACAATCAATAGGAGTTATTCAACAAATAAAACAATTGTTTCGTTCACAAACAATCACATGTTTATGTGATTTTGAATTTCAGCGTTACAGTGGTTCCTGCATGAATTACAGAATGAATTTTAAAATTACCATGCAATTCCGCAACTCTTTTCTTTAAAGTGTTCATGCCATTGCCAGGTGTTATATTATTTATGTCAAATCCTTTACCATAATCCTGTATCATCATTTCAATTTGATGGTCTGTTTGATTAATAAGTACGCTTAATTTTTCTGATGCGGAATATTTTGCGGCATTATTAATAGCTTCTTTAAAAAATAAATAAAAATTTTTCCGCTGGTTCATAGATAGCTTTAAAGGCACAGCAGGATAGTTAGCCTGGAAATCAAGCTGTATATTCTTTGCATTAAGTATCTCCGATGCAAATTGATTCATTCGCTGCACTACATTTTCAAAGCCGTCATTTTTTGGATTTACCGACCAGACAATATCGCCCATATTTTCCTGGATAGTAGCTGCGCTTTCGCTGATGCGGTTAATAATTGATGCGGCCTCCGGCGATTTCTGCTTTGCAAGTTCACTCATGATGGAAATGCTGCTGAGCGTAGAACCAATATCATCATGCAGGTCATCGGCAATACTGTTACGCACGTTTTGCAGTTGAAGCAATTGGTTTATCCTGTAGCGGTATAATATATACAAAACTGCTGCAAAAGCAACAGCACAAAGTGAGTAAAACCACCATGTTTCATAATAAGGAAATGCAATGCTGAATGTAAAAGAAGTTGGCTGACTGCTGGTTGTGCCATCAGATAAGGTAGCTTTTACCTGGAAAGTATAATTACCAGGCCTAAGGCTGGCAAATGTTACCGTTTTTTGATTACCGATATCAATAAATGCAGCCGGAGCTTTTTCAAACAGCCGGTAAGCATACGTGTTGCTTTGCCCGTCATCATAATTTATACCTGTAAAACTAATTGCAAAAGTGTTCTCTTTATAAGAGAATACAGGTGATGAATCCTGTATAAACGAAACCGAATCTCCTATCTGTTTTATTTCAGTTATCAATGGCTGTACCGGCTTGCGCGCTTTCAACATGTTATCAGGATTAAACCAGGTAAAAGCATCTAAAAAACCTGCAAACAAGCGCTGGGTTGCTGTGTCAAAATACAAATTTCCTACAATATCATTATCAAATATGCCATCGGATTTTTTAATAAACTGGTATTGCGCTGTTTTAATATCGAAAGACAATAAGCCTTCATCTCCAGTGATCCATAACCGGTTTTGCCACGGTCCATATATAAATTCTGTTTTGAATGGAAGAATGTTTGAAGGCCTGGGAAACACTAAAAATTTGCCTGTGTTCAGGTTCCATTTTATCAAAACAAAATCCTGCTCCATTATCCACAGGTTATTTTGTGTATCAATGATAAATGTATTTGGCTCACCGGAAATGCTACCTATTCCGGGCAAACGGTCTATCAGTGTATCAAATGTTTGTTTTCGCTGGTTCCACCTGGTAATTCCTTCAGGACTGCCCATCCAAAGATTCCCGCTCCTGTCTTCCGCAATGCTCAACGGATACCTGAGTTTAAAATCCGCATTGGCAATTTTTGGCGAAAAATATTTCCAGTCATGTGTAAGCATATTCATCCTGAGCACTCCATTGCCTGCACCAACGCCCATCCATAACTGATGATGGCTGTCAATGAGTGGACAGGTTCCCCCATAGCTGTCAATTACCATTGGCATACCCGGTTGCCAGAATTTTTTTAAAGAATAATCAGTAGTATTTAGCAATAAAGCACCATACTGAGTGGTAACTAATAAAGTATCTTTTGCATAATAAGTTATATTCCATGGATAGTTATCTTTACCGGCTTTAAGAAAACTAATATTCCTGATAAAATTCAGGCTGTCATCATAAACCAATATTCCTGTGTTCCACTGCAGGATGAAATATTTATGATGGAAATGAATGAAACTTACAATTGCGTTGCTGGAACTATTGGAAATTTCAACCGGCGTAAGCGTATTATTAAAAGCTGTTTTAATAAAAGATTGTTTAAAAACGCCTTCTTCACCGCTTACCCATATCCGGTTGTTTTTATCGCTTATAATATCAAAACAGTACGTCCCCTTCAAAATATTATTTAATAGGTTTGCTTTTAAAGTTTGGGTATTATAGTGCATCAGGTAACAACCGGCGTGAGACGCAGTTGAAATACAGAGCAGGCCGTTATTTACAGGTAAAATTTTACTTTGCCAATTAATCTGATCTGCTATAGAAACCGAAAATCCAAGTGCGGAAGCTGATGCTCTTTGATGAAGTATATCAACAGCAAAAATGCTGTCAATACGTCCATTAAAGTTAATAAAGAAAAATTGCCCGTATGCATTACCCCCGTGCGTAACGCCCGGCATCCCATTCCATTTTTCAAACAGATCAAATTCATGATCGCGGATATCTTTTATATTTTCAAGATTTTTCTGTTCAATGTTTAAAACGTAAATTAACCCAGCAGCAAATATCAAAACCCTGCCATCTGGCATTAAATAAAGATCAGGGCTAAACTGCAGTATTTTTTTACCAATATCCCCGGGCTTATAAGCATCGTGCCTGAAAATAAGCTTTAAGGCAGCATTAAAAACGTAAACGCCGGTGTAAGTGCCTGCAATAAGATTGCCTTTTTTATCCGTTATAATGCTGATAATTGTATTGGTTTTTGTTTTTAGTACATCAGCCGCAGGAATAGGTAATGATTCACAGGTGCTTGTTTTTGTATTAAGTATGCCGAGGCCGCTATTTGTGGCAACTGCAAGCCTGTGCCGCGGCAGGCAAACTATGTCTTTAATATAATTTCCGGGCAAACTGTTATGAGAACCAGTACTGTAAAATTTTACGAAATCTTTTCCGTCAAAGCGGTTAAGCCCACTGTTGGTGGCTATCCATATAAAGCTGTCGCTGTCCTGTAACATTTTATTACAACTATTATCAGAAAGGCCATTATCTGTAGTATAGTTATCGAATATGAATGTCTTCGGTTGTGCGGTTACCAAAAACGGAATATTAAAGAATAAGATTAATATGATGAACGCAGTTTTCAGTGTAGTTGCTTTTAGCTAACATTAACAATAACCTTAACCCATTGTGTGATTAAAATATAAAGTCGCGTTTTTAGTATGATAAGATGCTCAGTCAAGCTGGCCATGACGGACAAAGGTTTGTAATGGAACAAAAGAATAACAGAACCGGACAATGAATTTTAAGTCTTATTTTTAATTACTCAACAGCTCTTTTTTTCGCTTGCAAAAACACTTACTCAGGGTGGTCAACTTATTGCGCTACGCTATGGTCAATTAGAGCGATATATCCATCTATGGATGCCTTTTCAACAAAATCCTTAAGATAAATAGCTGCTTTTTTGAATGGTTTCTGAAAGTATAATTTGTAGCTCCATTTTTTTATTTAAAAATAAATACTTTTTAAATGAGTTAGTTAAAATATTCAATGCATTTAAATGCTTTGAGTAATGCAGCTGTTGATGAACAAAGTTATGAAAAGGAGCTTACAGAGCGGGATATCTTTCAGTACTATCACGCAAAGCCTTAGTAGTAACGCAATTCACTATTTCCGTTGCAATAATTATTGCAACTATTGTTGTTTATAGCCAGGTGCAATATTCAAAAAACAGACCGATAGGTTACAGTAGAAATAGCTTAATGATGATTCAAATGAAGTCTCCGGATTTTTATGGTAAGTACGAACTGCTTCCAACAGAACTAAAAAATAACGGAGCTATTATAAGTATGGCTGAATCATCAAGTCCACTTACACAGGTTTGGTCAACAAACGATGGCTTTGAATGGGCTGGCAAAGACCCGAATCTTGATGCAGAATTTGTTACTAATTGGGTAACACACGATCTTGGAAAAACAGTAGGCTGGAAGTTTGATGCAGGCAGGGATTTTTCAAGAGATTTTGCAACAGATACTTTAGGCATTGTAATAAACAAAGCGGCAGTAAAATTCATGGGATTGAAAAATCCTGTTGGCGCTATTGTACGTAATACAAACGACCCAAAGAAAAGAGCATTTAAAATAATTGGCGTAGTTGATGATATGTTGGTGGAATCACCTTATGCGCCGGTACATCAAGCCATGTATTTTTTAGATTATGAAAATGTGAACTGGATAGAATTAAAATTAAATCCTAATAAAAGCGCCGCATCATCTGTTACGAAAATTCAGGCAACATTTAAAAAATTCATTCCGTCAGCACCTTTCGATTACAAGTTTGCTGACACAGAATTTGCGGCAAAGTTCGCCGCAGAAGAAAGAATAGGAACGTTAGCAACTTTATTTGCAGCGCTTGCTATATTTATCAGCTGCCTTGGTTTGTTCGGACTTGCATCATATGTAGCAGAACAACGCACTAAAGAATCGGTGTAAGAAAAGTATTGGGCGCATCAGTGTTTAATCTATGGAATTTATTGTCGGAGGAGTTTGTGTTGTTATTAGTTTTCGTACTCATATCAATAGTCTTAAAAAAAACTTTAGCACTGCAGCCAATAGTTGAGCTTAGAAGCAATACAATTAGTAAGAATAGATTATTGCGCTGCGTTTTTATTGTAATTGCATTATATAGATTTAAATTTCTGTTTACACACAAAAAGCATTTATTTTTAAGAACCAGAATTTTCTGACAGGAGTTATTCATTCTGTTATTTGAAAACTGCTACGCAAAACCTTATTTATGAAAAGCAACATTCCCGATAAGCAACCTTTGGATGATCATGATTATTCCATCAAACATTTTGTAAAGGAAGCGCTGCACGATCTTACCCATTTTGATACAAAACTTATTAAAACACTTAAACCATTGTTATTTAAACCAGGTTATTTAACGCGTAAAGCATTTTCAGCAGAACAATCAGAATATGTAAAACCATTAGCACTTTTTGTGTTTCTTAATTTCATATTTTTTATTTTTAAGGTGAAAGGTCTTTTTAATTATAATCTTGAAGGATATCAATCAGAAAAGTTTTATAAGAACATTGTTACCGGCGCATTTAATAAAACAGGTTTATCACCGGCTCTTTTTGCAGAAAGATTTAATACTGCAATGAAGTTCGAAGAAAAAGAATACCTGATAATCATGGTTCCTTTATTGGCAGCGCTTGTTCAGCTGTTGTATATCTTTCAGAAAAAGCACTATATCCAACATCTTATTTTTTCTTTACATTTTTATTCATTTTTCCTGGTATTTCTTACACTTTCACCGCTTCTTTTTTATATAATTGTTTTTTTATTGCAATTAGTACATATAAAAACTGCTTTTCTTTTCTCAGAATCTGCTACACTGGGTATTGTATTGCCGGTTTGGTTTGTATACTTGTTATTTTCTATGCGGCTTGTGTATAGGCAAAACTGGCTGCTAACAATTTTTAAGGCTGCAGTTGCAACTGGCGGAGTTCTTGCCTTAATAATATTTGTTTATCGCTTAGCGCTGTTTTTTATAGTGCTGCATAGTGTAAGCGATTAAAAATTTTCATACGTATCTTCTAACATAACCGATTTTCAATGCAGAGCCGATGTGAAAACTGCAGTAAGAAATACAATCCTGTTTTCATCCTCCTGC
>JABDAV010000005.1 GCA_013289015.1 Bacteroidota bacterium
AACTGAGAAGGCATAAGATACCAGGTGATATAAAACTTTGTGTCTTCGTGCCTTTGCGGTTCAAAAAAATAAAATGAAACTTAAATTTTTAATTGCAACATTATTTATTACAACGAGTTTATCTGCGCAAACTACTAACCTTGACAGCATTGAATTACAGATGCGTTACGCTGCGAAACAGGGATTGCTGGATAAATATTATCCACGTAACATTGATACTTTATATGGAGGTTATTTAAGCACGTTCTCTTTCGATTTTAAACCTGTTGGTGAACAGGATAAAATGATTGTCACGCAATCAAGAAATGTTTGGAGCACTGCAAAGGCCGCAATGTTTTATCATGATACTTCATACATCTCTATGTCACGTCACGGGTTTTATTTTTTGCGTGATAAAATGTGGGATTCAACATATGGTGGCTTTTATAATTTGGTTACAAGAGATGGTACACCAAAAAGCATGATCAAAGAAGCTTATGGAAACGCATTTGCTATTTATGGTTTAAGTGCTTATTATGAATGCTCTCATGATGAAACTGCATTGAACTTTGCAAAGACTGCATTTATGTGGCTGGAAAAGTATAGCCACGATTCAATTTATAAAGGTTATTATCAACACTTAAACAGGGATGGTTCGCATGTGATAAGAACAGCTGATGTAAAAAGCACTTCTGACCTGGGTTATAAAGATCAAAACAGTTCGATACATATTTTAGAAGCGTTGACTGAATTATATAAAGTATGGCCCGATGATCTGGTGCGACAAAGATTGCAGGAAATGCTTGAGTTGATCAGGGATAAAATTGTTACACCGAAAGGTTACCTGCAATTGTATTTTACTTACGACTGGAAGCCTGTTTCATATCGTGATTCAGCAGATTCTATCATTAAAAAAAATCATTACATAGATCATGTATCATTTGGCCATGATGTGGAGACTGCATATTTAATGCAGGAAGCTGATGAAACATTGAACGGGAAAGCATCTGCGAAAACTTTGGCTGTGGGAAAGAAGATGGTTGATCATGCATTGAAAAATGGTTGGGATAATTCTGCCGGCGGATTTTATGACGAAGGATATTATTTTAAAAACAAACCCGGCATCACGATAACATACAATACAAAAAACTGGTGGGCGCAGGCTGAAGCTTTAAATACCTTGCTGATGTTTTCTGAAATGTATCCAGGAAATTCAATGAATTACCAGCAAAAATTTTTTAAAGAATGGCAATATGTGCAAACCTATTTAATAGATCATGAACACGGAGATTGGTATGAAGAAGGTCTGGATAATTCGCCGGAATACAAAACAAAATTAAAAGCGCAAATCTGGAAAACTACTTATCACAATTTTCGCGCATTAATGAATTGCATCAACAGGATTGATAGTCTAAAAAAATAAATCAAATACATCCGATGATCTTAAAACGATTGCTATTATTAAGTATGATTTTTACAGTGCTTAATCTGTGCGCACAAAAACAAAGCATATTTTATAATGTAAAAGATTATGGTGCTAAAGGTGATGGTAAAACGCTTGATGTGAATGCCATCAACAAAACCATTGATATTGCTGCAAAGGCAGGCGGCGGCACTGTTTATTTTCCAGCAGGAAATTATTTAACGGGTTCTATTCACTTGCAGAATTATATCACCTTATACATTGATAATGGCGCAACTATTATTGCTGCGCCTGTTACTGCATCCAATGGTTACGATGAGGAAGAACCGGGCCCGGCAAATGAATATGAAGATGCCGGCCACAGGCATTGGCACAATAGTTTGATCTGGGGCGATAGCATTCACAACATTGCTATTATTGGCCATGGATTAATAAATGGAGAAAACTTATATCATACACAAGTAAACGGCAATAAGCAAAGTGCTAATAAAGCCATTGGTTTAATAAGATGCAGGAATGTTATTATAAAAGATATTTCCATTTTACACGGCGGATGGTTTGGTATTCTTGCAACGGGCGTTGACAATTTTACTTTGGATAATGTAAAGTTTGATACCAATCGGGATGGCGTTGATGTTGATTGCTGCCACAATGTGCGTATTTCAAATTGCTTTGTAAACTCGCCTTATGATGACGGCATTTGTTTGAAGAGTTCTTATGCCTTGGGTTATGCACGGTCAACTGAAAATGTAACCATCACCAATTGCCAGTTGAGCGGCTATGATGAAGGTACATTGCTGGATGGAACGTACCAGCGCAGCGATAATCCACAATATCATTTTTCGCCGACAGGCAGAATAAAATTCGGAACAGAATCTAATGGTGGTTTTAAAAATATTACCATTACAAATTGCGTATTTGATTATTGCCGCGGCCTTGCATTGGAAAGCGTTGACGGCGCTTTGCTGGAAGATGTAACCATCAATAATATAACCATGCGTGATGTGGTGAACGATCCCATCTTTATTCGTTTGGGTGCGCGAATGCGCGGGCCTGAAGGCACACCCGTTGGCGAAATAAGAAGAGTGATCATCAGCAATATTGTTTCATATAATTCCGCAGGTAATTATGCATGTACCATTACAGGAATTCCAAATCATTATGTTGATGATATTACTTTAAGCAACATCAAGATGTATTTTAAAGCTGGTGAAAATAAACTTGCGCCAGATACAATTGCAGAGAATGAAAAGAATTATCCTGAGCCGGGAATGTTTGGAAAGAATCCTGCTTATGGAATGTTTATCCGCCACGCGAAAAATATAAAGCTTTCAGATGTTGAATTCAGTTTTATTAATGAAGATGAACGGCCTGCTTTTTATCTTGACGATGTAAAAAGCATTTACATGTTTCATATAACACCGCAAATAAAAGCCGGTGTTGATGCAATGGTTACAAAAGATGTTTCTGATATAACTGTCGTTCAAAGCCCTTTTTTGAAATAGTTATACTTTTTTTCGTGACTTTGTGCATTCGTGTTCAAAAAGTTAAACTACAAAACCGTAAAAGCAGCTTTAAATAATTTATCAAATTCAATTTTGCATATGAAATTCTATTTACTGATTATTACATGTTCTCTTTGTTCGGTAGTATCGTCAGCGCAAAAAATAAAAAGCTTTGATGTTGCATCTCCAAATGGTAATATACAATTGCATATTGATGTTTCAAACAAAATACAATGGAGCGTACACGATCATGAACAAACCATTATTGAACCATCATCCATTTCATTGCAGTTGCAAAATGAAGTTTTGGGTGATAATGCAGTGATCACATCTTCCAAAACAGATAAAGTGAGCGCAACGTTTACTGCAATTAACTATATCAAATCAATCGTTGCAGATGAGTACAACCAGCTTACATTAAATTGTAAGAATGACTACGGAATAATTTTCAGGGTGTATAATGATGCGGTGGCTTACCGTTTCTTCACAAAAAAGAAAGACAGTATTATTATAAAAAACGAAGAAGCCAATTTTAATTTTACAGATGACGACAGTGCTTTTATTCCTGTTCAATGGGATTACCGCGACAAGCAGAATTTTAATTCTTCTTTTGAAGCTTTATATCATCATATACCATTATCGCAATTTCCAAAAGATTCACTTGCATTTCTTCCTGTGTTGATTGATGTGGGCAATGGCAGAAAAGCAGAGATACTTGAAGCTGATCTTGAAAATTATCCCGGCATGTATCTGGATCTGAATGAAACACAAAAAGGTTTTAAAACTGTGTATGCGCCTTATCCGTCAAAAGAATATGTGTTTAATATAGATTATGTGGCTTCAGACAGGTATGATTACATCTCTAAAACAAATGGCACAAGAAGTTTTCCCTGGCGCATTGTTGCTATAAGCGAACAGGATAAAGACCTGTTGAATAATGACATTGTTCAAAAGCTTGCATCGCCGCCAAGAATTGCAGATTATTCATGGGTAAAGCCCGGACTTGTTGCATGGGATTGGTGGAATAACTGGAATATTACGGGCGTTGATTTTAAAGCGGGCATCAATACAGAAACATATAAGTACTACATAGATTTTGCTGCTGCAAATAAGTTGTCTTATATAATTATGGATGAAGGTTGGTCAAATGATTTTGATCTCTTTCAAATAAAACCCGGTATTGATCTGCAGGCAATCGTTGATTATGGCAAACAAAAAAATGTTGGTGTTATTCTTTGGGCAATATGGTATGAAGTTGCACACCAGATGGATTCTGCATTTGCATTTTATTCAAAAATGGGCGTAAAAGGTTTTAAGATAGATTTTTTTGATCGTGATGACCAGGAAGTTGTTAGTTCAATTTATGCTATTGCAAAAAAGGCTGCAGAAAATAAACTGATGGTAGATTTTCATGGTGTGTATAAACCAACCGGCTTGCAACGTACTTATCCAAATGCAATTGGATTTGAAGGCGTGAAGGGATTGGAAAATTTTAAGTGGGCAAATGAAGATCAGCCAACATATACGGTGAGCATTCCTTACATACGCATGATGGCGGGCCCGATGGATTATACGCCGGGTGCAATGCGCAATGCAACACAGTCGACATTCAGACCTGTTAATGATAACCCGATGGCGAAAGGCACGCGCTGTAACCAGCTTGCTGAATATGTTGTATTCTTTGCGCCCTTGCAAATGCTTTCCGATAATCCAACAACATACATGAAAGAGCAGGAGTGTACAGATTTTATAAAGAATGTACCAACAACATGGGATGAAACCGTTCCGCTTGATGGCAAAGCAGGCGCGTATGTTGCGCTTGCGCGAAGAAAAAATAATGATTGGTTTGTTGGGGCGATGACAAACTGGACGCCGCGTGATCTTGCATTGGATCTTTCATTTCTTCCTCCAGGAAAATATACGGCTGAAGTATTTAAAGATGGCGTGAATGCAGACCGCAATGCAACCGATTATAAAAAAGAAATCATCAATGTTTCACCTGGTGATAAAATAAATATTCATTTAGCGCCGGGTGGCGGTTGGGTTGCAAGAATAAGTGCAGTGAAATAATTACATGTCAGCGGTTAACCTGTCCAGCACATGAACCACAATAGGACAAAACGTTGCATTCTTTAAAGTGATGTTGGTTCGTTTTATAAACACATCTTCATTAGTATAAGGAAATCGTTCACAATCTGAAGGACGTATTTCATAAATGCTGCAATAATTATCTGAACCAAGAAAAGGGCATGGCGTCGATTTAACTACGTAATCGCCATCTTCATCAAGCTTTAAATATTTTTCTATAAAATCACTTTCTTTTAATTGAAGGTGTTTGCTGATACGTTTTATATCAGGTGTTTTAAAACGCGGAGAATAATTTTTGCAACAGGCGGCACAATCAAGGCAATTTATTTTTGCGAAAGCTTCTTCATGCAAAGCAGGCAGGGCTTTCAGCACTTTGTTTTTATCAGCACGCTGTAAGAATTGTTTATATTTTTTTTGTTGAAGTTTATCGGCTTGCATTAGTACAAAAGTAGTTATCAAGAAAATTCGATTTACATTTTTGCATGTTTGATGATTGATCGTACAGATAGTTGAACATCTTCATTTGTTGTTGCCCAACTGCTTACACTTATGCGCATTGCGGGCTTACCTTGCCAAACAGTTCCGCCACACCAGCAAACGCCTTCTTCCTGTATGCTTTTGATAATCGCATTTGTTTTTTCAACGTCGCCAAAATGAACCAATACCTGGTTTAAAACAACATCATTTAAAATTGCAAAGCCTTCTGCAGTCAGCGCATCAGCAAATTGTTTTGCCTGTATACAATTTTTTTCAATCATTGCAGATAATCCTGATGTGCCTAAAGATTTTAAAGCAGCCCATACCGGAATTGCACGCGCCTGCCTTGACATTTCAGGCACATACTGAAATGGTTCACGCAATGCGTTTGTTGGAATATATGCTGCTGTTGTTGCTGACATGGATGAAAACATTGCTTCTTTATCACGCACAAAAACAATTCCGCAATCGTAAGGCACGTTCAGCCATTTATGTGCATCAGTTGCCCATGAATCTGCAAGCTCAATACCTTTTACCAAATATTTTTTTTGCGGTGATGCTGCAGCCCATAAGCCAAAAGCTCCATCAACATGCACCCATGTGTTTTTTCCTTTCATTGAACAAATGGTTTCAACATCATCAAACGCGCCTGAGTTTACATTTCCTGATTGGGTGCAAATAATAGCAGGATCATTTGATACAGGAACTTTTTCTGCAATCATTCTGCCCTGTCCATCAACAGGAATGCGAATAATCCTGTCGCGGCCAAAGCCGAGCATGTTTAATACTTTCAGAACGCTTATATGAACTTCTTCACCAACGATCACTTTAATTTCCGGCGCATTAAATAAACCTTTTGATTCAACATCCCATCCTGCTTTTTGTAAAACCGAATGCCTTGCTGCAGCCAATGCGGTAAAGTTTGCCATGGTATCACCGGTTACAAAACCAAATCCACATTCTGCGGGCAGGCTAAATATCTGTAACAGCCATTTACCGGCAATATTTTCACATGCTGAAGCAATAGGTGACATTACGGTCAATGCACCATTTTGATCCCACACTGTTGCTAATAATTTTGCACTCATTGCTGCTGGTAAGCATCCTCCGGTTACGAATCCGAAATATCTTCCGCCTGTTGATTTTACAGTGGCAGGAGAACCCAATTCATGTAAAAGATGCAACACAGCATTTGTGTCCGTTGATTCATGTTGCAACGTTGTATCCAATTGCTTTAAATTATCGATTACATTTTTGCCAGGGTAAACCGGATCTTCATGAATCTTATCTATATAATTTTTAGCGATGGTTGCAAACCCGTCTATAAAATGCATAAGCACTATTTGTCAGAAAAGATATTAATAATACGATTGTTCTTCTGAAAAATTACATGCGTGGAGGATGGCAAATTATTATGCAAATGCTAAATGAAATTTTTTTAACATTCACTGATTTATTTTTGCGCTTTCTTATATAATGGATTCAATACGCGAACAATGGCTGATTCTTATTTCAACACCAATCTATTTTATTATAATTGGTATTGAACTGGTTCTTTCGCATGTTAGTCACAGAAAAGCATACACAATAAAAGGCAGTCTTGCCAATCTCTATTTAATGCTGCTGAATTCAGGAATTGATCTTGCATTTCGTTTGGTATATCTCGCCATTTTGCAATACTTTTTTCTGCATGCTGTAATGCAATGGCAAAATGCATTTGCTTACTGGCTGATATTATTGCTGGCTGAAGATTTTCTTTATTATTGGCTGCATCGCTTTGATCATGAGATTCGTTTTTTCTGGGCTATACATGTTACACATCACAGCTCGGAACAGCTGAATTTTTCTGTAGGGTTTCGTTCTTCCGTATTTCAGCCTTTATACCGGTTCATCTATTTTATTCCGCTGGCGTGGCTTGGCTTTAAGCCGCTTGATATTGTTTTTATGTATTCAGCCACGCAGATCTGGGGCATATTTGTACATACAGAAATGATAAACAAAATGGGATGGCTTGAGTACGTTTTAATAACGCCTTCTCATCACCGCGTGCATCATGCTTCCAATGCAAAATACCTTGATAAAAACATGGGAATGTTTTTAGTGCTCTGGGATAAACTATTCGGAACATTCCAACCTGAATTATCTGCCGGTGAATATCAATCCATAAAATACGGACTGACAAAAAATGTAGAGCAACCCAATGCCATAAACATTGTCTTTCATGAATGGAAACAAATGTGGAAGGATGTTTTTCAAAAAGGCATAACCTTTCAACAACGATGGAGTTACCTGCTCGGGCCTCCGGGCTGGAGCCATGATGGCAGCCGTTTGACCAGCCAGGAAATGCGTGCTTTGGAAGACACTGAAAAACCCGCTGTTGAAGATATTTACAGTGAGCCGAAACCGTTACCTGTGTAGCTTCACACGTTTTCCACTTTCACTTTTATTAACGAATGTTAGGACTTAACTTTGCGCATCTTTTTAATACCTATTTTTTACAGGAGAGAAACATGAATTTATTTGAATCGCAATCCGCGGAATTTACACGCAGACATATTGGTGCAGATGAGTCAGAAACAAGCGAAATGCTTAAAGCAATGGGAGAGAGGAGTGTTGAAGATCTTATAGATAAGACAGTGCCTTCATCCATTCGCATGAACCACGAATTGAATTTGCCTGAAGCCATGGGTGAATATGAATATCTTCAACACATAAAGAACCTGTCTCTTAAAAATGAACTTTTCAAAAGCTATATTGGCCAGGGTTATTATGATACTATTACGCCTTCTGTAATTCTTCGTAACGTTTTTGAAAACCCGGGGTGGTACACACAATACACACCTTACCAGGCTGAGATATCGCAGGGCCGTTTGGAAAGTTTGCTGAACTTTCAAACAATGGTGAGCGATCTTACAGGCTTGCCTATTGCAAACGCTTCCCTGCTTGATGAAGCAACTGCGGCGGCAGAAGCGATGACCATGTTCTTTAATATACTTAACCGCGATCATGATCATATTTAACGATCGAAATTTTTTATTGACAATGAAATTTTTCCCCAAACAAAAAATGTATTGATAACAAGAGCAAAACCTATCGGTATTGAACTGGTCTTTGGTGATTACACATCTGCAGAAATAGATAAAAGCTTTTTCGGTGCGATCGTTCAATATCCGAATGATAAAGGCTCAATTGAAGATTACCGCGAGTTCATTCACGAAGTGCATAACAACAATGCTTTTGTTATAATGGCTACAGATCTTTTGGCGCTTACATTGTTGGCTTCACCCGGAGATCTGAATGCAGATTGCGCTGTCGGCTCTGCACAACGTTTTGGTGTGCCTTTAGGATATGGCGGACCGCACGCTGCTTTTTTTGCAGCAAAAGATGAATTTAAAAGAAACATTCCCGGAAGAATAATTGGTATCAGTGTTGATGCGCAGAATAACCGTGCATTGCGCATGGCTTTGCAAACAAGAGAGCAGCATATTAAACGCGAGAAAGCAACTTCAAATATTTGTACAGCGCAGGCATTGCTGGCAAATATGGCGGCAATGTATGCAGTGTTTCATGGTGCGGAAGGATTGAAAAGTATTGCAGAGCGCACAGCATTATTAACGCAGATTGTTGCAGAAGGTATTGAAGCAAGAGGTTTTAAGCTTGTATCGCAGAATTATTTTGATACGATAACAGTTAAGACTGACGATGCTATTAAGATTCATGCAAAGGCAGAACGGCAAAAAATAAACCTAAGATATACCGGGGAAAATCTTATTGGCATTTCGCTGGATGAAACAGTAATGCTTAATGACCTGTATGATCTTATTAATTGTTTTGAAAATGATGTTGATCCTGTTGGTTTTGAAATTGAAGAAGATGCAACGCCTGAACACATTCCTGCATTTGCAAAGCGTACTTCATCCTACTTAACGCATCCTGTTTTTAATATTCATCGCAGCGAAAGCCAGATGATGCGTTATATAAAATCGTTAGAGAATAAAGATCTTTCCCTGAACACTTCAATGATATCGCTGGGAAGCTGCACAATGAAATTGAATGCAGCTACCGAAATGATCCCATTAAGCTGGAATCACTGGAGCAAGATACATCCATTTGCTCCTGTTGAACAGGCAGGCGGTTATCAACAGGTAATAACAGAACTTGAAAATTATTTATGTGAGATCACAGCTTTTGATGCATGCAGCCTTCAGCCAAACAGCGGCGCGCAAGGCGAATATGCCGGTTTGTTAACCATCAAAGCGTATCATGAAAGCAATGGTGAAGCGCATAGAAATATTATGCTGATACCCATTTCTGCACATGGTACCAATCCTGCATCAGCAGTAATGGCAGGAATGAAAGTAGTTGTAGTAAAAGCTTTGGAGAATGGTTATATTGATGTGAATGATCTGAAAGCAAAAGCACAACAACATGCCGCAAATCTTGCCGGCATCATGATCACTTATCCGAGTACTTATGGTGTGTATGAAGAAACAGTAAAAGAAATTACAGAGATCGTTCATGAACATGGCGGCCAGGTGTATATGGATGGCGCTAACATGAATGCACAGGTAGGTTTAACAGCGCCTGGTTTGATCGGTGCTGATGTTTGTCATTTGAATTTACACAAAACATTTGCTATTCCGCATGGCGGCGGCGGACCGGGTATGGGACCGATTTGTGTGAAGAAACATTTAGAGCCTTTTCTTCCAAGGGAAGCCCCCTCTAACTCCCCCTTCTGGGGAGAACCCTTAGCACAAGGCTGCCTCAGCGAGGATGCTGCTAATAATGCAACCACGTTGAAAAGCAAGGTGGGTGCGTTGGACGCTTCCCCTATAGGGGGAAGTAGGCAGGGGGCTGCTGTTTCTGCTGCGCCTTATGGTTCAGCATCTATCTTACTCATCAGTTATGCATATATAAGAATGTTGGGAAGAAATGGTGTGAAGCAGGCAA
Source organism: Bacteroidota bacterium (assembly GCA_013289015.1). Lineage (GTDB taxonomy): Bacteria > Bacteroidota > Bacteroidia > Chitinophagales > Chitinophagaceae > Parafilimonas. The sequence goes on from JABDAV010000005.1 coordinate 10,423, forward strand.
GTAAGTATGCAATACTGAATGCAAATTATATGCGCGCAAGATTGGAGAACGATTATGATATTCTATACCTTGGAACGAATGGAACCTGTGCTCATGAATTTATTGTTGACCTGAGGCCATTTAAAAAATCTGCAGATATAGAAGCAGAAGATATTGCAAAGCGTTTAATAGATTTTGGCTTTCATGCGCCAACAATGAGCTTTCCTGTTCCGGGTACAATTATGATCGAGCCAACAGAAAGTGAAGACAAGGCAGAGCTTGACCGTTTCTGCGATGCAATGCTTACTATTCGTGAAGAGATAAAAGCTATTGAAGAAGGTAAAGCAGATAAGAAAGACAATGCTCTAAAGAGTGCGCCGCATACACAGGCTGTAATTTGTGCCGATGAATGGAATCATTCTTATTCAAGAAAAGAAGCAGCATTCCCATTATATTATGTTACGCTGAATAAATTCTGGCCATCTGTTGCAAGAGTAAATAATACATACGGCGATCGTAATCTCGTATGTACCTGTGAGCCTGTAAGCGCTTATACAGGCGAAACGGTTGATGAATAGATTGAAGAAGCAGCACGACTTCATTTACAAAACTGCCTGTGAAGTGTAATGCAGAATAAAGAGAACAATATTTGCTCTTTATTCTGCATTACTTTTATATGATGGTCAAAAAAAATAAAAATATCTCCCTTATAAATACGGTGTTGGCGTTACATGGACTTGCGATTGTTTTATTACTCGCTTACTTTGGAAAGCTTTTGTTCATCCCTTTGTTCTTTTCTTTTTTAATTGCTATCTTTTTATACCCACTTAGCAGGCGGTTTGAAAAATTTGGATTGAACCGTTTGGCTTCATCACTGTTATGTATAGTGATTCTTATTTTGAGTTGCTGCATTGTATTGTATTTTGTTGCATCGCAATTTCAAAATTTTGTAAAAGATATTCCTCAATTAAAAACAGGCCTGAATACAATTGTTCAAAATCTGCAGGCATGGTTAAAGCAACGATTGAACATTGATGATGATATACAAACAAGTTATATCGATAAATTATTTGGCGGTTTAATCGGAGCGATTGGTTTTACGGTAGCCAGTTTTCTTTCATTGATTGTTTTCTTTACGCTTTGTCTCTTCTTTATTTTTTACATGCTTTACTACAGGAAAGTGTTGAATGATTTTATTCTTTCTTTTTTCAGCTATTCAGATAAAAAGAAAATTGCTGAAATGTCTGGAAGTATTCATGTAACAACAGTAAATTATGTAAAAGGATTGTTGACCGAGATTTTTATACTGATGTGTTTAAGTTGTACAACGTTATTAATACTTGGTATAAAATACGCAATACTGATGGCTTTTTTTGCAGGCATGTTCAACATCATACCTTATGTTGGAATATATACTGCTGCATTATTGAACATGCTTATAACCGTAATTGATGGCAATGGAAAACAAAGCCTTGAAGTGTTATTGGTTTTCGTTATCATTCATATTATTGATGCAAATCTTATAACACCATTCATAGTGGGCAAGCGCATAAAAATAAATCCGCTTGTAACATTAATGTCAGTTATTGCAGGCGAAATAGTTTGGGGTATTCCCGGAATGTTTTTATTTATTCCGCTTGCAGCAATAATTAATATTGTGCTTGAAAAATCGAGAGGGTTAAGAACCGGGGAAATTACAGCATCTTAAATTACTTCTGAGCCATTAAATTATTGTTAGGCGTAAATAATTTTGCGGCCATTGCTGAGTCATGTTTATATATATCGTTCCGGAAATTTAATTTGCCGCTCGAATCAACAAAAGCTGTGTAATAACTTATCATCACCGGAACAGAATTTTTAAGTGTAACCCATTTTTCTTTAGGAAGGTTCATGAGGCTATCTACTTTTTCGCTGCTGAAATGTGTTGTATCATCCCGCAATAAATACATAGCTAATTTTTTGGGATCGCTTAAGCGAATGCAACCATGACTAAGATTTCTGTTGGAAGAATTAAATGCTCCGTGATTGTTTGTATCATGAAAATAAATATCAAAGTTGTTGGGGAATAGAAACTTCACATGTCCCAAAGCATTATCTGCGCCAGGCAATTGGCGAATTTCGGGAACACCGCCTGCGCCTTTACCATAAACTTCCATGTGATGATCTGCGAGATAATTTTTGTTACGATCAATGCCAGGCAAAATTTCTTTTTTAATAATGCTTGGTGGAATATTCCAATACGGGCTAAATACAATGTATTTTAAATTTCCTGTAAAGATTACTGTGCCTGTAGCCGTTGAACCAACCACCACATCCATGGCAAATTGAAGCCTTGCGCTATCATACACATACATTTTATACTCAGGAATATTTACAATAATGGCATTGCTGTCATTAGTAGCAGGCATCCAACGCAGGCGCTCAAGGTTTACAAGAATTTGTTCTATTCTTTTTGAAGGCGTAATGTTTAGTTGCTTAATAAACGTTTTTCCAATTACACCATCAGGGCTAAATCCCATACGTATTTGGAATCTTTTTGCTGCATGTAAAAGCGCAGTATCATACACTGTTGTGCTATCCTCCTCACTTAAATCACCCAAAGCATACAGGCGTTCTTTTATTGTTTTAATGTTATATGATGAACTGCCTTTGTGAAATGCCTGTTCAGGATATGCTATCGAATCCCAATTTACAGACAAATCTATCTTGCGATAAAGCGGCAGGTAATCAAGCAATTTTTTATAAGCATCGCTCAATTGCAGTGCTGAGTTTTTGATGTCTGATTTATTTTCGATCAACGAATCAAGTAAAACAGTAAGGTCAAGTTTTTTGCGGGGAATAAACCAACCTAATTCCTGTATATTTATGTCAGAACCTCCATAAATTTTAGAGGCATACAAAAAGAATTGACCTGTAAGCTTTAATTCTGTTTCACTGATATCAGGCGTAACTATTAACGCTTTATTTGAAGTATCTGTTTTAAATGCATCTACTTCATTGGAAAGTTGTTTGTTGTATAAACTGCTGTCATTATAAGTGTCAACGACATTGGCAAGCAGGTTCATGAAATTATAAGCCTGTTCACCCATTCCACTGCTGTCGAACCACGCACATTGATAATTGCGCAGTTTATAAAAATCGTTGTACTGTTGCTTGAATTTCTGGTATTCAGAATGCTTGCTTAAGAAATTGCTTATTGCATTACTATCTATAAATAAATTATTGAATGATGTTTTTTTAGTGATGCTTTTATCAACCTGTATCTCTTCCTGATTGCTGTGTTTGGTATTATGACATGAATAAATAAGACAACAAAAAATGAAAACACCGTTCAATATTTTTTTCATAAAAGGTTTTATACGGATTTTATTTTTAAAATATCATACCAAAGAAATATCAAAACTTATTAATTGAACAAATTCCCTGATCCTTTCTTCAATATCTGTTTTGGAAATTTCTTTCAAACGTTGCGGGCCGAATTTTTCAACACAGAAACTTGCCATTGCAGAGCCAACGATAATCGCAGTCTTCATATTTTCAAATGATACATCTTGTGTTTTTGCAAGGTGACCAATAAATCCACCTGCGAATGTATCGCCAGCACCCGTTGGATCAAAAACTTCTTCTAACGGTAATGCCGGTGCAAAAAACACATTGTTATCATTAAATAACAAAGCGCCGTGTTCACCCTTTTTTACAACAAGAAATTTTGGACCCATTTTTAAAATTTTCTTAGCTGCTTTTACCAGTGAATATTCCCCGGATATTTGCCTTGCTTCGCTATCATTCACCAGCAATACATCAACCATCGTAAACACTTTTTTCAGATCTTCCCATGCTGTTTCTATCCAAAAATTCATTGTGTCCAACACTATCAGCTTCGGACGTTTTATAAATTGTTCGATAACCTTTTGCTGAATTGCGGGTACAAGATTTCCAAGCATAAGAAAATCACAGTCCTGGTAACTATCGGGTACTTTGGGATCAAAATCTGCCAACACGTTAAGATCTGTGATCAATGTATCGCGGGTGTTCATATCCAAATGATATCGCCCGCTCCAGAAAAACGACTTCTTATCATTTACAATTACCACGCCATCGGTCTTTACACCCCTTTGTTGAAGGGCTTCCAATTCCTGCTGCGGAAAATCGTAGCCTACGATTGAAATTTGCTGAACAGGATGCACAAAATTCGAAGCAGCATAGGCAACATACGTTGCTGAACCGCCGATTATCTTATCTGTTTTGTCAAAAGGAGTTTCAATAGCATCAAAAGCCATTGAGCCTACAACTGTTATGCTCATTGTTTTTTTAGTTATGCCGCAAACGTAAAGCAATTATGTTTTACACTAAAAAAAACCGTCCCGAAAAGCAGGACGGACAGGGAAACATAACCAGTATATTCTCAGAAAATGAAATGATGTAATTAAAAAGGCGGTGATTAAAAAACCAAAGATGAAAAGTAAGTAATTTTTCCTGTGTAATAAAAAGATATTATAATATTTTTTAAACTTTTTTTATCGGTAAACCTTCTGAATTTTAATCCGTATTTATACGGCTTCTTCGTTAATTGACTCTGTAATAATGCTGCATGCTTTTATTATTTCCCCTTCATTTATTGTAAGTGGAGGCGCTATGCGAAGGCAATCGGGCGCAAATAAAAACCAATCAGTAATACAACCCTTTTCCACGCATCTGTGTATTATGTTTTGTGCATTTTCTGCAGTGTTGAATTGTAACGACGCCCATAATCCGAAATGATTGAATCTTTTTATTGCCGGATGATTTAATTGTGAAAGTAAGATGGATTCTTTGTCTTTCACCGTTTCAATACAATGTTCATTTAGCAATACTTCAAAAGCAGCTTTCCCGGCAGCACAACTTACAGGATGCCCGCCAAATGTTGTAATATGCCCGAGAACCGGATTGAAACTTAATTGCTTCATCAATTCCTTATTGGAAATAAAAGCGCCCAATGGCATACCGCCGCCGAGTGCCTTGCCTAATAATAAAATATCGGGAATTATATCAAATTGTTCAAATGCCCACAGCGTTCCTGTCCTGCCGAAGCCTGCCTGTATCTCATCCAATATCAGCAAAGCGCCATGTTTGGTACACTTGCTTCGCAATTGCTGCATCCAGCTTTTATCAGGAACATTTAAACCGCTTTCTGCCTGTATCGTTTCAAGTATAACGCAGGATGTATCTTCATCAATAAAGTGAAAAACCTCATTGCTGTTATAATCTACATGAATGATACCGGGTAACAACGGCCTGAAAGCATTGCGGTAGTATTCATCACCCATAACACTTAAAGCACCCTGGGTGCTGCCATGATAACTGTTATTAAACGAAATAATATTGGCTCTGCCTGTAGCACGTTTTGCCAGTTTCATGGCGCCTTCAGTAGCTTCTGCGCCGCTGTTGGTAAAATATACACAGTCAAGTGAGGCCGGAAGATGATTGACAAGAAGATTAGCATAAGCAGTTTGAGGCGATTCAATAAATTCTCCGTAGACGATCAAATGCATGTAACGTTCTGCCTGTTCCTTCACAGCTTTTATAACTTTCGGATGCGAATGCCCAATGTTGGCCACGCTAAAACCTGAGATGAGGTCAATATATTGTTTGCCCGACGTATCGTACTGGAAAATTCCCTGTGCTCTCACGATTTCCAAAGCTATCGGAGCAAAAGAAGTTTGCGCAATGTGCCTAAAAAATATTTCACGATTTGAAATAATACGCATCATTTTGGCATTTTATATATAAGTTCGGTCTTGAAAATTCAAACTTAAACATTATGGCTGTTATTATTCCTTGTCTTGATAAAAGACCCCAATTTGGCAAGAATTGTTTTGTTGCTCCTAATGGAACTGTTATAGGAGATGTAATTATGGGCGATGATTGCAGTGTTTGGTTCAATGCTGTTGTGCGTGGCGACGTAAACTATATACGCATTGGTAATAAGGTTAATATTCAGGATGGGGCCATTATCCATTGTACTTACCAGCGGAATGCTACAATAATAGGCAATAATGTTTCCATCGGTCATAATGCTATTGTACATGGCTGCACTGTACAGGATAATGTACTTATTGGAATGGGATCAATTATTATGGATAAGTGCGAAATTAAAAGCAACGCTATCATTGCAGCCGGAGCTGTAGTATTGGAAGGCACAGTAGTAGAGTCGGGTTCAATTTATGCCGGCATTCCCGCAAAAAAAGTAAAAGACATTTCTAAAGATAACCTTCACAGCGAAATTGAACGTATCGCTAATAACTACATAAAATATTCTTCATGGTTTTCTGACGTTAATGCAGCGAAATAAGAAAACGTTTTGTCTATTTGGCTAGGATCCCCTTGGCCGCAATCGAATACCTCCTGTTGATGAAGAACCCGAAGCAGCGATGTTTCTGAAATTACAAACACCGTTTTTAAAGGTTAATAATTTGTAACTAAGTAGATAGTTTGTAACAAGTGGAATGAATATTGCTAACATATGTAATTATATATGAAACCTTTTGAATATACTACACACTCAGAAATGGTAATTAATGAAAGTGGGAACCTTCAGGAATTTTATCGTTTGGCAAATGTTTTAAGTAAAACACGCCACGTACATTTAACATCAAAAGTTGATGATGCTTTTATTGTTGAATGGAATTACACTTACAAAGGTGGTGAGCTTTCGCTTCAGTACAGCATTTATAATGGTGTAACATTGCTGTACAATGGCAGGGATAAAAAATACGCTGATAAGCTCGCCGGACGCCTGCGCATAGGTCAATAATCATTTTCTTGAATGGATATCAGAATGTTATAATAACTTTGATAACGTTCAAAATAAATTTTTCTCTCTTCTACTGCTTTCTTTACTGCGCAACCCGGTTCTTCAATATGAAGGCAATTATTAAACCTGCAATTATTTAATACAGCCCGCATTTCAGGAAAATAATGCGATAATTCAGAACGCTCCATGTCATTTATAGCAAACTCTCTTATACCTGGTGTATCAATTATTCTTCCGCCAAAAGGCAAGTCGAACATCTCTGCAAATGTTGTAGTGTGCATGCCTTTTCCGCTCCAGTTACTTACTTCTCTTGTTCTTAGTTCTAACCGGGGAAGCAGGTAATTGATCAGGGTTGATTTTCCGGTGCCGCTGTGTCCATAAAATAAAGTTATTTTATCCTGCATTAACCGTTTTAATTCATCAAGTCCCTCAAAAGTTTTCATACTTATTTTGTTCACCTTATAGTCGGTGTCGGTATACATTCTGTGAAGTTTTTCAAAAACATCCCATTCCTTATTTTTATAGAGATCGGTTTTGTTAAATACAATAATGGATGGAATATGGTATGCTTCTGCTGCTACCAGACATCTGTCAATAAATCCCTGTGATGTTTTTGGTTCTTTTAGTGTTGCCAGTATTAACGCCTGGTCAATATTGGAGGCAATTATATGATGCTGTTTTTTGTTGCGGGGAGAACTTCTGGCGATATAATTTTTGCGTTCATAGATTTTGTCGATAAGTGCTGTATTATTGCCGGCGTCTTCTGGTTCAATATCAACAATATCTCCTACTGCAACCGGGTTGGTTGAAGTAATATCATCAATTTTAAAAATACCTTTCATACGTGTATTATAAACAAAGCCCGTTTCAGTTTTGGCTGTATACCAGCTTCCTGTTGATCTGTAAATTGTTGCGAGCATTTTACGAAGTTAATTGTTGAAAGCTGATAATCTCATAAGTGGAATGAGCTTTGCAGCATATCAAATACAATTTTTAATATGCATAATTTTAAACTTAGCGGAAATAGTTTTGAGCCACGTGCAACTAAATTATATGAGAGCAGTAATGTAATAAACGTAGGAAAGACGGAGCGCATCATTTCATTGGCTGCAGGTGCTTTCTTATATTCGGCTTCTGCCAAAGGCAAACAAAACATAATTAAGAAAGCCATCCGGTATGGAGGTATTTATTTTTTATACAGAGGAGCTTCGGGCAATTGTCCTTTAACAGCGATCTTAAAAAAACAGGAATTTGAAAAACATTCACCTGCGGTAAATATCCGCACCTGCTTTATTGTGAGAGCGCCGAGAAAACTTGCGTATGATAGCTGGCGTAAACTTGAAAAGCTGCCACGCTTTTTGAAGCATATTAAAAATATACGAGTGACAGATGAATCGCATTCGCGCTGGATACTTAGAACGCCGGGCAGTATGCCTGCAATTGAATGGAATGCAGAGATCATTGACCAGGAAGAAGGCCGTGAATTAAGCTGGCGTTCTATGCCGGGTTCAAGAATTGAAACGGCGGGTAAAATAAATTTTGCTGATACCACCGGTGGTACTGAAGTAAATGTACTTATCACTTACAGGCCACCTGCAGGGTATATTGGTTTTGCTTTGGCAAGTGTTGTAAATCCCAGCCTGAGGCAAATGGTTGAAAGAGATCTTTCAAATTTCAAAAGATATATAGAAGCCAAGGCAATAGAATTCAGTCACGATCCTGAGTGATGTATGATTTTTGAAAGTTTACTACGGAAACTTTTTAAACACGGTATAGCGAAGCAATACTTCAAGTATTAAATAGATAAGTGCCGCAATAACCAGAGGCTGAAATTTGTCTGTGTAGCGGTCATAACTTGTTACCTGTATCCTCGATTTTTCCATCTGGTTGATGCTGTCATAAATTTTTTGCAGGGCTGTATTATCTGTTGCATGAAAGTACTGCCCACCGGTTTCATCAGCGAGCTTCTTTAATAAAGGTTCGTTAAAGTCCAAAGTCTTATGTTGTACAACAGGGCCTATCGGCGATTGGACTACCTCGTCTACTTCTTTTTCTGAACCCACGCCAATTGTATATATTTTTATCCCGTAATATTTTGCCATTTGCAAAGCTACGTCGGGTGGAATAGTGCCTCCGAAATCAACGCCATCTGTAAGAAGAATAATTATTTTGGATTTTGTTTTACTGTTGCGCAACCTGTCAACGCTAGTGGCAATACCACTGCCAATAGCAGTTCCTTCGTCCTGCAAATAACCGCTCTCAATAGTTTTGATCTGGTTTAAAACAGCATTGTGATCTGTTGTTAACGGACAAAGCGTATAGCTCAGGTTGCTGAAAATAACAATACCTATTTCATCGCCGGGCCTGTTGCTTACAAAAGCAGCAGCAACTTGTTTGGATGCTTCCAGACGATCCGGCATAAAATCTTTTTCGGTCATGCTGCCGCTTATATCAAAGCACAACATTATATCAATGCCTTCGCCTTGTGTTTTTGTTTCCGTAAATTTCTCACGGGGACCCGCCAAAGCAATTACAAGACAGATAACCGCAAAACATCTTAAAACAAAAGGCAAATGGCGCAATGAAGTACTTAAACCGCGCGAGCTTTTTACAAAATGTGTTGTTGTAACAAGCATAGATGCCTGTTGTTTTTTATATCTCCTTGCATATTCATAAATGAGCACAGGCAGTAGTAACAACGCACCTAATACCCAGCTATGCGCATATTCAATATTTTGATACCATTCTGTTAGCATTCGCATTGTTTCTTGAAAGATTTACATGATCGTCAATCTCACGCAGGCTGTTTATTATCTCTGATAAGGTATTCCTGCTTTCTTCATTTGATGGAATATACTTCGCAAATTTTACGGCAGCATTCAGTTCAAACACCTGTTGAAATTTTCTGCGCAATGTAACATCGCGTAAATAAACATTTAAACGAGAGAATATCTCCGCTATGGTTAAATGCATTGCTTTTATATGGGTTACTTCTTCAAAATATTCCCTTGTAATAATATCTGCCGTGGAATGAAAATTTCTTATTTGTTGTGCCGCCGATAACGGTTCTTTTTCCAGCGCATATAATTTTTCAAGTGTGCGTTCTAAAGCGGTTCCTTTCAAAACCACTTTGGGCACTTTGGTTTTTTTCTTTTTTGTTTTTTTAATGATGATGAAAACAATAATTACCAGCAGTAAAATCACTGCACCGATTAGGAAAGGCGTCCAGTCAAATCTGGTTTGCACATCTATGATGTCTTTTATCGGGTGATAATTTTGCAAAGAAGAAACGTCAACAGGCAACACAGTTAAATACAAACGCGTTGTGGTAACTGTTACTTTTTTTCCTGATGATCTGCTTTGCAGTATAAATTCAAAAGGACCGAGCTGCCAGTAACCCGAGTCGAATGAAGTAAGTGTAAATTTTTGCTGATAAGTATAGGAATTATCTACATTAATTGTATCAATGGCTGTTTTATTAATAATCTCTGCATGATTGAGTGTATCGTTTAACTGAGGCCAGCCTGCAACAAAATAATCAGCAGCATTCACATTGCTCAATGTAAACTGCATTGATACCTGTTCGCCCAACAAAATTTTATCGCGATCTAAAGAAGCCGAAACAGTCTGAGCGGAAGAAGTAAGTAATAAGAAGTAAAAAGTAAAAAGTAAAAAAAGTTTTACTCCGTAAATTTTGAATTTTGAATTTTGAGTTTTGAATTTCCTCATGCTCTCTTCATAAAAAATTGCTGCAAAGCTTTTACATAATCATCGCCGGTTGCAAGCTGAATAAGATCAGCGCCTGCAAGCCTGAAATTCAATTGCGCATCTTCACGTATTTTCTTAAACTGCCGTTTATATTCATACCGGTTAAAATCATTTCTTGTATTGAGTAAAATTGTTTCGCCGGTTTCCGCATCCTGTATTTGTATCAATCCTGATCTGGGCAGTTCTATATCGCGCCTGTCATGCACCTGTATACCTGTAATATCATGTCTTTTAGCGGCAACCTTTAATGTGTGCTCATAGCCGGCATCAGCAAAATCACTCAGGATGAAAACAATGCTTTTATGTTTTGTTACATTGTTCAGGTAACCAAGCGCTTTTGTGATATCGGTATGTGCAGAGCGTGGCTGATGCGTTATCATTTCACGCATCATATACAACACATGTTCTTTGCCCTTTTTTGCAGGAATATATTTTTCCACTTTATCGCTAAAAAAAATCAACCCGGCTTTATCATTATTTGTAACAGCTGAAAATGCAAGCACTGCCGCCATTTCCGTGATCAATTCTTTTTTATTTTGTTTAAACGTACCGAATAAACTGCTGGCGCTTACATCAATCAGCAAATACACGCTTAACTCTCTTTCTTCTTCAAATACTTTACTGTAAGTGTTGCTCATTCTTGCAGAAACATTCCAGTCGATAAAACGTATGTCATCACCGGGCTGATATTCTCTTACTTCTTTAAATGCCATTCCCTGGCCGCGGAATGCAGTATGATATTCACCTGTAAAAAGATGATTGGTCAAACGCCTGCTTTTTATTTCAAGCGCTCTTACTTTTTTTAACAGTTCAGTTATTTCCATTATGCAAGTTTATTGTTCATAGATCATAGTTCATGGTACTTAGCAATCACCTATGAACTATAACCCATAAACTCTACGGTACATTAACTGTTCTTAAAATTTCTGATACGATTGTTTCTGCTGTAATGTTTTCTGCTTCTGCTTCGTAAGTAAGGCCAATGCGGTGACGCATTACATCTTTACAAATTGTTTTTATATCGTCCGGAATTACAAAGCCACGCTTTTGCATAAACGCATGTGCTTTTGCTGCCAACGCAAGATTTATACTTGCTCTTGGCGATGCACCATAGCTAATCGTACTTTTTAATTTTGATAAGCCATATTGTTCCGGAAATCTTGTTGCAAAAACTATATCAACAATGTATTTTTCTATTTTTTCATCAGTGTAGATTTGCCTTGTAAGACGTTTGCCTGTATTAATTTCATCGAGATTTATTACAGGGTAAATTACTGTTGGTGGAATATCCCGCACCTGGCTTCTTATGATTAACTGCTCTTCATTTTTATCAGGATAATTTACAATCACCTTCATCATAAAACGGTCAACCTGCGCTTCAGGCAAAGGATAAGTGCCTTCCTGTTCCAATGGATTTTGTGTTGCCAGCACAAGAAAAGGTTCCTCTAATAAATAAGTCTGATCACCAATGGTTACCTGTTTTTCCTGCATCGCCTCCAGCAAAGCGCTTTGCACTTTTGCCGGCGCGCGGTTTATTTCATCAGCTAAAATAAAATTGGCAAAGATCGGGCCTTTGCGAACAAAGAATTCGTTGCGTTGCTGGTTATAGATCATTGTGCCGGTTACGTCTGCAGGCAAAAGATCGGGCGTGAACTGTATGCGGCTGAACTTTGCATTTACTGCCTGCGCCAGTGATTTTATGGCCAACGTTTTTGCAAGACCCGGAACGCCTTCCAGCAGAATATGCCCGTTACTTAGTAATGCAATAATAAGCCGGTCTATCATTTCATATTGACCAATAATAACTTTACCCAAAGCATCGCGCAATGTTTCTGTAAAAGTTGCTGCGTGTTGTATTTTTTCATTTAATATTCTTATGTCTTCTCCTGTTTGCATAACTGAATTTACGATTGAACAATTTGCTGAATGTACAAAGTAAAACGGGGATGCATGATGCAAAAAATTCTCATGCAGTTTTGCGAAAACATTAACCAACAATTATGCCGTAAGAAATGCCTGTAACAATTGCCAAAAGCATTCAAACTATTTGATCAAACTTGCAATTACAATATAATGAGCGTTTAATTTATTGTTGCCGGATTGTTTTTAAACGGATACCTATCTTCGCGGCATGGCTATATATGCACATGATAAAATTGTGCCCGATAAGAAAAGTAATACTGCCAAAAAAATACAGGTGGCTGAAATGTTTGATTCCATTGCAAACCGTTATGATTTTTTGAATCATTTTTTAAGCGCAGGTATTGATAAAGGCTGGAGAAAAAAAGGCATTAAAGAGCTTCAAGGCATCCATCCTAAAACTATACTCGATGTGGCTACCGGAACAGGCGATCTTGCTATTACAGCCAATACAATTTTACATCCTGATAAAATAACCGGAATTGATATTTCGGAAGGCATGCTTGAGCTGGGAAGAAAAAAAATAAAAGCCCTGAACATAGATGATAAAATTGAACTAATACAGGGCGACAGTGAGACAATAAATTATAAGAACTCTTCGTTTGATGCAATAACTGTTGCATTTGGCGTGAGAAATTTTGAGAACCTTGAAAAAGGATTGAGTGAAATGTTCAGGGTGCTTAAGCCCGGCGGAAAAGTTTCAATTATTGAATGCACAATACCAAAGAATTTTTTGTTGAAAGGGCTATATAATTTTTACATGTTCACTGTGGTGCCTGTTTTTGGAAAATTGTTTGCCAGTAACGGTAAAGCTTACAAATACCTGAATAGTTCTGTGCAGGCTTTTCCCAACAGGCAGAGTTTTCTGAATATCATGCATAAAGCCGGGTTTAAAAACGTTTATTACAAATCGCTTAGTTTGGGAATATGCTGTATCTACTGCGGAAGCAAATAATTATTTTTTGTTTAATGTTGATGGCATTGTCTTCTAATGCACAGAAAGATTTTAATCGTGCCGATCATGATGACCTGCCTTATTATTTCGGACTGACGTTTGGATATTCCAGCATGAATTTGCATACAGAAAAAGATCCACGCTTTCTTCAGTATGACAGTGTGCTTTCTGTTGAGCCCGGCGCAAGCGGGGGCCTTTCTGCAGGGTTAATGGGTACTTTAAAATTAAGTGACCGCTTTGAATTAAGAGTGGCGCCTCAACTGATTATTGGCGGTGCAAAAACTTTTACTTATACGCTTAAATATCCTAATTCGCTTGAACAAGCGGTTGAGAAAAAAACACTTCCCTCCACTATATTTTCATTCCCTTTGCAACTTAAATTCAATTCAGACCGCATTGATAATTTTCGTGTGTACATGATGACGGGTTTAACGTATGATGTAGACCTGGCAAGTAATTCAAACGAACGCAATGCTGAAGATCTTATCAAGCTGAATAAAACCGATTATGGTATTGAAGCCGGTGTTGGCTTTAATTTCTTTCTGAAGTTTGTAACGCTTTCACCTGAGATAAAAGTACATAATGGTCTCACGAACATTCATGACAGGGATCCAAATCTTAAATTCTCAAACGTTTTGGGTGATCTTAAATCGCGCATGATCATGTTCTCCATTAACATCGAACCTTAACGTTGGTGCCTTGAGTTTTCAGCAGCGGTATCTGTTGGCTTCTTTTTAATTCGTTTGATGCCAAGAAATGGTTGCATGTAAGCGGGAACAATTTGCCGTTTTTTTACCTGTTTTGTCAATACTGGTTTTTGAAATTCTACATAATATATTTTCAGTAAAATGAAAAAGTAGGAGATGAGCAACGGACCAAAGATCAATCCCAGGAAACCAAAATACTGCAGTCCTAAAATAACGCCAAGCACTGTAATAATGGGATGAACATCAGCCATTTTTTTTGCCAGTATAAACCGCACAACATTATCAGCAGTACCCATAATCAAGGCACCATACAATATCATAAAAACACCTTGCCATGTATGCGCGGTAATTAACATATACAACGCTACCGGAACCCATACCAGCCCGGTTCCTACAACAGGTATAAAAGAAGTAAACCCGGTTATTACTCCCCAAAACCCTGCTTCTTTCAAGCCAATTATCCAGTAACAAAGAAACCCTGCCAGGCCTTGTATTACTGCTATTGACGGAATGCCTACAGCATTGCTGAAAGTTTGACGAACCAGTTCATCTCCAAAAATTTTTATTTTATCTTTTTTGAAAGGAAGATACAATACTATCGCAGCCTCCATGCGATTCATATTTGTCATCATAAAATAAAGAAAGAAATACATCATTATTACAGTAGAAACAAAACCGAGGCTTTTATTCAGCACAATAGATAACACATCTGTGGCTTTAGACTTAATGGAATTGATCGTATCATTCGAAATAAGATCAACATGGAATTTTTGTTGCAGCATTTCATCTGCCTGTTTTGCTGAATTGGAAATTACGTCAGGGTTGGCCAAGACGGCACTAATCTTGTTATACAACAAACTGATAAGACCGGCTACAGGAAGAAGAATAAGGAAGAAAGAAATAATAATAACTAATATAGCAGTCATATTTTTACTCCAGCCTTTTTTTTGTACTAACCATCCTGCAAAGGGTTTACTCAAAATGTAAAAGGTTAGTGCTCCCAAAAAAGCAGGAAAAAATTGTTGAAGACTGGCAAAAAGAAAAAAAGCAAAAATTATTATGATAGCAAGAAAAATATAGCGGTTGATTTCTTTAACGGGATTTTTTTCCATTGTTCTAAGTTAGTTAATGATAATTTTATTAATCAAATATTCATCCAATTAAATCTACAGTTATGACATCGGGACAAAAATTTTTAGGTGGCATCTTGCTTGGCGTAGCGGCAGGTGTTGCAATTGCTTTATTTGTTAACAGCGATAAAGGCCAAGAAATGATCTCTGATATATCTGACGCAGCAGACGATGCGGCAGATAATATCAAAAGCAAATATTCAGATCTTGGAAAACAATTAAAAGATCTGCTCAAGAAAGGTAAAAGAGTTCTTGATGATGTTGAAGATAAGGTAAGTGAATACGCGGGATAAACAAAAGCGCATTACATCAATAAAAATTAAATAATGAACCAGGAAGAAAATTACTTTCAGGATACAAGAAGTAAGTTAAAGCAATATGTTTATAAACGCATATTGCTTTTACGATTGCAGGCAATAGAAAAGGCTTCCAAGCTTGCATCAGCAATAATAACAATTACGGTTGTTGTTATTGTGGCATTATTTGTTTTGATATTTTTAAGCATTACTGCTGCCTATTGGCTTGCATCGTTAACAGGAAGTATTATTCTGGGATTCGGCATTGTTGCTTTGTTTTATCTCATTGCCTTTGTTTTTGTGGCCTTGTTTCTGAGAAAGATGTTGCAGGATTTCTTTATCAATAAATTCATTCACCTATTAACAAAAAAGGATTAAACATGCCATCGAGAATCGTGCTTAACAATGGTGAATATGATCTTTCGCATATAATCAACCTTAAAGAGTTAGAGGAAGAAATTCAATCTTTAAAACTGGATATAAAAAAACAAGGAGAGGAGCTTGAAGTTCAGATACGCAGGCTGCCTCAACAGGCAGTAAAGTCTGCTACAGAAACCCTGCTGCCTTCTTTCTTAAATAATTTAGTAAGCAGCGGCACATGGAAATTGTTGCTAAGCGGTGCTGCAATGTTTGCAAATCCTTTTGCAAAAGGATTTGGTTTTAAAAAGAATATTGTAAGTTCTGCAAAAAGACTTGGATTGATTACGTTGGTAAAAACTGCGTATAATTTGTGGAGCAACCGGCGGGCATCAAAAAATAATGAGTCAATAAATAAACAACATGGCGCTAAAAAACCTGTTGTTACTATGTTGAATACAAAAGGACCTAGGAAAAATTAGCATCTTCGTCATCAAGTCTTTGCACTTCCTGTATTCCGTTTAATTGCTTAAGCCTGTTTACAAGATCTTCGAGTTCTTCTTTATCGTGAACGAACACTTTTATTATTCCTTCGAATAAGCCGTCGCCGGATTCAATAGTAAGTGCTGAAATATTAATGCCTAACTCGCCGCTTATAATGTTGGTTATTTTATTAATAACGCCAACGTCATCAATACCAATGATCTTAACGCCTGTTAAGAAAGATATTTCTTTATTCTTTGCCCATTTTGTTTTTACAATGCGTGGTGCATAATTAGCCATTAATTGTGCTGCATTAGGGCAGTTTGTTCTGTGGATGATGAGGCCTTTGCCTGTACTTACAAATCCAAACACATCATCACCTGGAATTGGGCTGCAACATTTTGCAAGTGAATATTTTATTTTATCGCTGCTTTCACCAAAGATTATAAGTTCAGAATCTTTTTTAGATGAATGTTTATATTCGGTTTCATGTTTTACTTCAACAATTGTTTTTTGCGGCCTCGGCATTTCAAGTTTTCCGGCGATAACCACAGCATCTTTTAATTCTTTTAATTCATTCTGTTTTATGGCAATGTTATAAAAGAGATCAAGCTGGGAGGGCGTTTTATAAAAAGATACAATCTCATCAATATTCTGTTGATTAAATGCAACATTTATGTGTTCAAGCTTACGCTGCAAAACACTTTTTCCATCTTCTGCAACCTTTCTTTTTTCTTCCTTGAGTGAATCTTTTATTTTAGTCCGGGCCTTTGCGGTAACTACAAATTTCAGCCAGTCTTCCGTTGGTTTTTGTTTATTGCTTGTAATGATCTCTACCTGGTCTCCGCTGCGCAATTTGTGACTGATAGGAACGAGCTTATGATTTACTTTAGCCCCTATACAACGGCTTCCGATTGCAGAATGTATTATGAAAGCAAAGTCAAGTGCTGTACTGTTTACAGGTAACATTTTTACGTCGCCCTTTGGTGTAAATACATAAATTTCTTCAGCAAGGAAACTGGTTTTAAAATCCTGTAAGAAATCCACACTGTCTGTATCCTGGCCGCTTATTACTTCCCTTATCTGTGCAAACCATTTATCAAAGCGGTCTTCATCGGCACTTCCTTCTTTATATTTATAGTGTGCTGCCAAACCTTTTTCCGCGATCTCGTTCATACGGTTGGTGCGTATCTGCACTTCCACCCATTTTCCCTGCGGGCCCATTACTGTTGTATGCAGCGCTTCATAGCCATTGCTTTTAGGATTGCTTATCCAATCGCGCAGACGTTCGGGTGAAGGGAGGTATTCATCCGTTATGAGTGAATATACTTTCCAGCATTCTTCTTTTTCTTTTTCGGGTGATGAAAAAACAATGATGCGGATGGCAAACAAATCATACACTTCATCAAAATCAACGCCTTTCTTTTTCATTTTATTCCAGATGGAATGAATGCTTTTAGGCCTGCCATAGATATCAAAATTGAATCCTGCTTTTTTTAGTTTATCTTTTAATGGTTTGATAAATTCATTGATATAGCGGCTACGCTCTCTTTTTGTTTCAGAAAGTTTTTGTGCAATTTCTTTGTAACCTTCCGGTTCAAGATATTTCATTGAAAGATCTTCAAGCTCTGTTTTGATGTTATATAAACCCATGCGGTGTGCAAGTGGCGCGTACACCCAGATCGTTTCGCTGGATATCTTCAATTGTTTTTCGCGCTTCATGTAATCAAGCGTGCGCATATTATGAAGCCGGTCTGCAAGTTTTATCAGAATTACACGTGGGTCATCAGTAAGTGTAAGTAATATCTTTTTAAAATTCTCAGCCTGTTGGCTGGTACTTGTATCAATAACATTTGAAATTTTTGTCAGCCCGTCAACAATGCGCGCTATCTCGCTTCCAAATTCTCTTTCTACATCTTCAGTAGTTACATCAGTATCTTCAACAGTGTCGTGTAATAAAGAACAAATAGTAGAACGAACGCCAAGACCGATCTCTTCAACACAAATTATAGCTACGGCGATAGGATGCAAAATGTAAGGCTCACCACTTTTGCGCCTCATGGTCTTATGCGCTTCTGCAGCAATTTCAAAAGCACGGCGCACTAATTCCTCGTCGCCTTTTTTCAGCTTTGGCCGCAGCACTTTTAATAAAGCACGATATTGCCTTAGAATTAATTTTTTTTCCTGCTCGGGGGTTAGATTATATTTCGGTAACTCAACCTGTTGCTCAATTGCCTGTTCACTCATACACAACGAATTTACAAAAATGTACAGAATGCTTATATTAATACTTAGCTAAGAAGCTGTTTAAATTTATAATTTTCAAACACTTCATATAAGAAAAAGAGCATAATATACATTTGAACCACATAGGATCACAGGCACATAGTGATCACATAGACTTAGCTATGTGTGTATTTTCTATGTATCTATGTGTCTATTGTGGTAAAATACCTGCATACGAAATATTTGAAATCATTTTTAAACAGCTTCTAAGAGTAATATACAAAGACAGTTTATACAGCAAAGAGTTGTCAGAATTTTTTTAATTTCAAATTCTTAATGTAATAAGAGATGTTTCAATTTTTGTTTTCTGTACCTTAGGGCAATGCTAATTGCTTGCCATTGATTAAATCATTAATGGTATGATGTACGAATACTTCTTGTACCCTCTTATTATATTGTTGCTGTTATTGATAACAGTAAAAACAGTCTTATTTTTTTCAAGCACAACAAACCCCAGCTTACAGAATTGGTTTTTTTTCAGCAATTATTCCATTTACAATTCAAGAAATCTTAAAAGCAGGAAGCTAAAGCTGTTGCAAAATAAATTAACGCTGTCTATAGTTATTATAGGCTTGCTTACCGTAGTAGTATTTTTTCTCTTTCACAGCTAAGGAGCCAGTATTTCAGATCAAAAGATATGAAATATCAGAAGGCTCATCAGGTATGCAAGGCCCGTCATATATATAAACTGAACTGCAGGCCATTTCCATGAACCGGTTTCTTTTCTTACAATAGCAAGCGTACTCATACATTGCATGGCAAAAACATAAAAAACCATCAACGATAAAGCAGCGGGTAAAGTATAAACCTTAGTACCATCTTCATTCACTGCGCTTTGCATTTTCTGTTGCAATGTGCTGTTATCTTTATCTTCAACACTGTAAAGCGTTGCCATTGTTCCAACAAAAACTTCTCTTGCTGCAAATGAAGTAATTAATGCAATGCCTATTTTCCAATCGTAGCCCAGAGGTTTAATAACAGGTTCAATCGTTTTACCCAAAATACCTGCGAAAGAATTTTGAAGTTTTTCTGATTTGTATTGTTTTTCTATAACAATTGCCTGTTGTTCCGATTTATTTTGCTGTTGTAATATTGCGTATTTTTCATCAACAGTACGCATGCGACCCGGCGGTCCATAGTTGCTGAGAACCCATAATAATAAACTGATAAAAAGAATAACTCTTCCTGCATCGGTTACAAAAATTTTTGCCTTCTCAATCATTGTTATACCAACATTTTTCCAGCGTGGTGCACGATAAACAGGCAGCTCCAGGATGAAGTAACTTTTTTCTTTCATCTTAATGATGAACTTAAAAACATAACTAACAATAAGCGCCATTACGGTACCCAAAAGGTACAAGCTCATCATTACCAAACCCTGAAGGCTTAAAAAACCTAAATAATATTTATTTGGAATTACCAATGCTATCAAAATAGTATAGACAGGCAAACGCGCACTGCAACTCATCAAAGGTGTTACCAGTATGGTTAGTAATCTTTCTTTTTTGTTTTCAATATTCCGCGCTGACATTATAGCCGGCACAGCACAGGCAAAGCCGCTGATCATCGGCATTACGCTTTTGCCATTCAATCCAACTTTGCGCATAAGCTTATCACTTAAAAAACTTATCCGCGCCATATAACCTGTGTCTTCAAGCAAGGTTATCAATCCAAACAAGATCATTATTTGCGGCACAAAAACAAGGATGCCATTTAAGCCTGCTATCAAACCATTTATGATAAGATCGCTCCACCACGCTGTTGGCAAAACAGATGTTAGCCATCCGCTGATCTGTGAAAAACTCCAGTCAATGGCATTCATCGGGTATTGCGCCAGCCAGAATATACTTTGAAATAATATGAACAGAACAACCAGCAGTATAGCGTAACCCCAAACGCGGTTCAATAAAATATTATCAAGATGTTCGGTGAATAATTTGCGTTGCAAAGGATCAGGCTCAACAACGTTTTGCTGCATCACCTGTTTAATGCGTTTATAACGCTGTAAAATTTCTTCAGCCTGTGTTTTTGAGGAATTAAAGTTTGTAGCTCTTTCTGCTTCTTCAATTGCTTCATTAACCTGAAAAGACAATCCAAAATTTTCATGATTGATGAGATAATGGATGCCTTCATAATCGCCAACTCCGGGCAAGATCTTTTTTATTTTATTCACTGCGGTATTTGCCAGCGAAGCATTGTCAATGAAATCTCTTTTTTGAACGGGCGCAATTTGTTTAGTGGTTTGTACCAGCACTTTTTTTAGCTGTCCAATGCCTTTATTTTTTCTTGGATTTACCGGTATAACCGGGACGCCTAATTCAGTTGAAAGGCCGTCAACGTCAATCTCAATACCTTTCCTGCGCGCAATATCCATCATGGTAAGCGCTATTACAACAGGATATTTAAGATCAATAACCTGGCTGCAGAAAAGCAGGTTGCGTTTAAGATTGCTGGCATCCGCGATCAATAAAATTATTTCCGGATGAATATGTTCATCAGCACGCATCAACACTTTATAGGCAACCCATTCATCACTACGGCGCGGATATAAACTATATGTTCCCGGCAGATCAATGATGGTGGAACTGATATCTTCATCAAGTATACTTGTGCCTGTTTTTTTGTCAACAGTAACACCCGGAAAATTTCCAACTTTTTGGTTAAGCCCTGTTAATGCATTAAATAAAGAAGATTTGCCACTATTAGGATTGCCAACCAACGCTATATTAACACTATTACGTACCAGCAGATAAAATTTAGCGGGCAAAAATAAATGCTTCGGTCAAAATATAATTACGAGATAAGGAGTTTTGCAATGGTTTAAGGGTTATTTAATATGCTAATCTTAAATCTTTTTCGTTATAAATGAAAACAGGTTATCATTTCTGATTTCAAAAAGGTTAATAAAAATTCTGTCTCTTACATTTGTTACCACAAGAAAGAAAAATGAAAAAATTATTGCTGATTCTGATGACGCTCCCTTGTTTGTTTTTTGCCCAGGCACAATCCAAAAAAGCCAAGGCAAAAGCTGATAAAACAATTTTAGTAAATATTCAAAACCACATTCAGTACCTCGCATCTGATAAGCTGGAAGGAAGGAGAGCGGGAACCAACGGTGAAGCATTGGCAATGCAATACATCAGCAGCCAGTTTCAAAAATATAATCTTACACCGAAAGGAGATGACGGCTTTATTCAGCAGTTTGAAATAAGCGAAGGCAAAGCCTTTAACTCACCTGACAATTATTTTAGTGTAAATGGCGCTAAGCTTGAATCCAAAACAGATTATTACCCTTTAGCATTCTCTGCAAACAATTCTGCAAAAGGAAGTGTTTCGCCCATGTTGCGCGAAGCAAACCAAATATGGTTCTGGAATGTATCTGATATGCTTGAAGACAATAAAGGCAATCCGCATTTTGATATGATAAATGCCGTAAAGGAAGAAGCCCTGAAAGATGCAAAAAAGGGAGCGAAGGCATTAATAGTTTATAACACTTCAAATGCAGCGGATAATATTTTATTCGAAAAAAAAGATACCACTGATGCAGTGGCTATTCCTGTATTATATCTTACGCAAGGTGCTATGTCGAAATATTTTGCTGATCCTACCAGCATTTATGACCTCGACTTAAATGTACATATAGCAACAGATAACCGCGAGGCTCATAATGTTATCGGGTATATGAATTTTAATGCACCTACCACAGTTGTGATCGGCGCGCACTACGATCATTTGGGTTATGGAGAAGATGGTAACAGTTTGGATGGAACCGGCCAGATTCATAATGGAGCCGATGATAATGCAAGTGGCACAGCCGCGTTGATAGAGCTTGCAAGAATATTATACAATACCAAAGCGCGTAATAATAATTACCTGTTCATTGCTTTTTCGGGCGAGGAATTAGGGTTATTGGGTTCAAAATATTGGTTACAGCATCCAACAGCTAATGTGAATACCAATTACATGATAAACATGGATATGATCGGGAGATATGATTCTTCACGCAAACTTACTATTGGTGGCTATGGTACTTCACCAACCTGGGGTGAAGTTTTTCAAACAACTACCGATCGCAACCTGGTGGTAAAGTTTGACAGCAGCGGCAGCGGCCCTAGTGATCATTCTTCTTTCTATCATGACAGCATTCCTGTACTTTTCTTTTTTACAAACACAGAACCTGATTATCATAAAGCAACCGATGACGCAGATAAAATAAATTATAAAGACGAAACAGAAATCATTGATTATATCGCCAACATAATTAATGCAACAAATGATAAAGGCAAGCTTACATTTCTTAAAACAAAAGACCAGGAAATGCGCAGCACTCATTTACCGGTAACATTAGGTGTTATGCCTGATTATGCTTATACCGGTTCAGGTATGCGCATTGATGCTGTAAGTAAAGGTAAAACTGCTGAAAAAGCGGGTTTAAAAGCAGGCGATGTTTTAATGCAGTTGGGTGATTACAAATTTGTTGATGTTGAAACGTACATGCAGGCGCTTCAGCATTTTAAGAAAGGAGATGCAACTACCCTGATCATCCAAAGAGAGGGCAAAGAGATGAAATTTGATGTGCAGTTTTAAATTGTTTTATGCTTCACTATTTCGTCATATTCTGGAATACAACGTCACCAATAAACGGTGACGTTTGTGTTGTGCGTATAATTAATAATGATATCAATTAAATAAAAAGCCGCAGTTCGTTTGTATGAGCTGCGGCTTTTTTATTGAAACAAGTAAATAATTATTTGCTGTTTACATTCTTTAAAAAATTATAAATGTCTTCCCATCCTTTTGTTTCAAGCGCCAACGAAGTTTCGCGCAGCACTTCAACCGTATCGGTTAATTCTTTTAAGCCAAGGCCATCGCGCCTGTGAATCCATATTCCTTTGCAACCAAGATTTTTCGCCATCTGCACATCGGTTATACGATCACCTATCACAAAAGAATTTTCAATATCATAATCAGGATTATTCAAATATTGTTTTACCATTCCTATGCGTGGTTTGCGGTTTGGCGATTTATCTTCTTTAAAAGAACCATCGATATAAACGGCTGCAAAATTCACATCTTCATTGCTGAAAGCTTTCATTATAAAATCCTGTATTGGCTGAAAATGTTCGTATGGGAAATAATCTGTTCCCAGGCCATCCTGGTTACTTACTATCACTAATTCATAATCAAATTCCGCAGCAATTAAATTCATGTATTTAAAAACATGTGGAAGAAACTCAAGCTTATCCCAGCTATCAATATTGCCACTTTGAGGTTCAATTATAAGCGTGCCGTCACGATCAATAAATAAAATTCTCTTTGCCATAGGTGCAATGTTAGCAATTTGTTTTTATGTTGAATATTATTAAGCCGCAATATTATCTGCAGATAAAACAAAATAAGTATTTTTAAAAACCATTTATTCACCTAACGATGTTATCATGAATACTACAAGAAGAAAATTTGTAACACAAAGTACGCTGGCAATTGCCGGCTTTTCATTACTGAGATCAAAAACCTTTGCAACGCCGTTTGCAAGTGATCACATTACCGGAATTCAATTGTATTCTGTAAGAGATGATATGACCAAAGATCCTTCAGGAACTTTAAAGCAGCTTTCAGCAATTGGTTACAGCTATGTTGAGCATGCAAATTATGTAAACCGGAAATTTTATGGATACAGCGCTGCCGATTTTAAAAAGTTGCTGGATGATCTTAATTTAAAAATGCGCAGCGGCCATACTGTAATGAATGCAGGGCATTGGGATGATTCAAAAAATGATTTTACTGATGTATGGAAAAACACTGTTGAAGATGCTGCAACTGTTGGACAGGAATTTGTGATAAGTCCATGGCTGGATGAAGCATTGCGAACAGATGTTGACAAGCTGAAAAAATTCATGGATGTATTTAATAAGAGCGGTGAATTATGCAAGCAATACAACATGAAGTTTGGCTATCACAATCATGATTTTGAAATAAGCACAAAGGTTGGCGATGAAAACCTATACGATTTCATTATAAAAAACACCGATCCGAATCTTGTTATACAGCAAATGGATATTGGCAATATGTATGGCAATGGCGGACGGGCGATTGACATAATGAAAAAATACCCGGGAAGATTTGTATCAATGCATGTAAAAGATGAAATAAAATCCACCAAGAGCGAAATGGGCGGTGAACCTTATGAGAGCACTATTCTCGGAAAAGGCGTGCTTGATGTAAAGGCCATTATTGATTATGGCAAAAAGTATGGCGGCACAAAACATTTTATTATTGAACAGGAATCTTACCAGGGCTTGGCGCCGCTTGATTGCGCCAAAGAAGATCTCGCAGTAATGAAAAAATGGAAATATTAATTTAAAAAACCAATATACAAGACTCAATCTTCAATAATCAATTAAAAAAACAATTTGAATATTAGTGTTCAAAGAAATAAAAAATCCTGCAAACAAATATTGCAGGATTTTTTTATAAACAATAATTGATTTAATCTATTATTTCTTCAAGCAATTCTTTTTCTTCTTTAAATGCAGCTCTTGGTTTTAAACCCAGCAAGTGAAACATTGCATCATCTTCTTCAAAACTTGGGTTAGGTGTGGTTAATAATTTATCGCCGGCAAATATTGAATTGGCGCCAGCCATAAAACACAAAGCCTGTTCAGCAACAGTCATATTAGTTCTGCCTGCACTTAAGCGCACCATTGCTTTTGGCATTAAAATACGCGCAGCAGCTATCATGCGAATCATATCCCACACGTCAATTCTTTGGTTATGTTCTAACGGTGTTCCTGCAACAGGCACCAATGCATTAATAGGAACACTCTCAGGATGTTCAGGCATCGTTGATAATGTATGCAACATCTTAATACGGTCTTCATGTGTTTCACCCAAACCAATTATTCCGCCGCAGCAAACACTAACGCCGGCTTTGCGAACACTGTCTAACGTTTGCAGGCGATCATTATAAGTACGTGTGGTAATGATATGCTCATAATATTCTGAAGATGTATCGAGGTTATGATTGTATGCATATAAACCTGCATCTGCTAATTTTTGAGCCTGGTTTTCCGTCAACATACCAAGTGTACAACAAACTTCCATTCCCATTTCATTCACACCTTTTACCATTTCCAGCACACGGTCAAAATCTTTATTATCGCGCACCTCGCGCCAGGCTGCACCCATACAAAAACGTGTGCTGCCTGCATCTTTTGCTTTTTGCGCATAAGACAATACTTCATCTTTTTTCATTAATGCATGCACATTCACCCCTGTGTTATAACGCGCAGCCTGAGGACAATAAGCACAATCTTCAGTGCAGCCGCCGGTTTTAATGCTCAACAAAGTACAAACCTGTACTTCTGCTGTATCATTATATTTTTTATGAACCGCTGCCGCTTTAAAAACAAGCCCGAGCAATGGCGTATTGTAAATTTCGTGTATCTCTTCAATTGACCAGTTATTGCGAATTGGATGTTGCATAATCATCATTTAAAAAAACAAAAATAGGGAGTTCGCGTTTGATTTAAACCTATAAGGGTTTATGCACTTAAAGTTTCATAAGCATGAAGCTTATATTAATGAGAATGTAGAATATATATTTAAGCGATCAGCAACAGTTGAATATTGTTCAGCGGAGTTCCAAACAATTACACCACCAAAAATTGCGAATGGATATAATCCACAACATCATTGTAATCCTGTCTTCGGTTATAGGCTTCAAGCTGCCTGTCAGCTCCGGTGCCGAGTTCAAGAATTTTATGTACATACTCAATCGCATGCCTGCTGCCAAGATCATCCACTACATCATCTACAAAGTCCAGCAATTCATAAATCAATACGCGTGTGTTCACTTCGGTTTCTTTACCAAAATCGATCAGGTTGCCATCAATACCATAGCGGCTGGCGCGCCATTTATTTTCATTCACCAAAACACGGGGGTAAATGATAAAGTTCAGATTCCGGCTGCGGAGCTTATATAGTTTTGCACAAATTGCCTGGAACAATGCTGCTATCGCTGCTGTTTCATTTATCGTCATGGGCACATCACATATCCTGAATTCAACCGTGTTAAAAAAAGGATGAACCCTTAGATCCCACCATATTTTTTTTGCGTTATCAATACAATTGGTTTTGATAAGCAGGTTTACATAACTCTCATAAGCTTCAATGCTTTCAAAATAATCGGGAATGCCTGTGCGGGGAAATTTATCAAACACTTTTGTGCGGAATGATTTATAACCGGTGTGCCTGCCTTCCCAAAAGGGAGAATTAGTGCTGAGCGCATATACATGCGGTAAAAAATATCTTGCCGAATTGGCGATATGAATGGCCATCCTGCGGTCTTCCATGCCTACATGCACGTGCAACCCGAAAATAAGATTACTGCGGGCTGCTTCCTGCAATTCATTTACAATTTGATTATACCGGGCATGGTCTGTAATGAGCTGGCTTTCCCACGGACTAAAAGGATGTGTTCCCGATGCACCCATCCAAAAACCTGAACTTTCTGCAATTTGAGAGATCACCGTGCGCAGGGTGGTTACATCGTGACGGGCTTCTTCAACATCCTGGCAAATATCTGTGCCTACTTCTACAACCGCCTGGTGCATTTCGGCCTTTACTTTATCCTTAAGAATTTTATGGCCTTCGTTCACAATTTTTTGTTCATGGCTTTTAAGTTCACGCGTTTCCGGATCTAAAACCATGTACTCTTCTTCAACACCTAACGTAAAATGCTTATAGTTTACTTGCGACATAATCAGCTTTTAAAATATCTCTTACCTGTATTTTTAATTCAGGAATAAAATGCGGAGAAATAGTTTTACCGGCATACATTTTACCACCCCCAAATTCTCCATCTTCATTCAAAATAAAGACCACAATATTTTCTTCAACAGGATTAATTATCCAATATTCTTTTATGCAGGCTTCTTCATACAACTCAAATTTTAACTGAACTTCTTTTTGCGAATTACCTGGAGAAAGAATTTCAACCACGAGATCCGGCGCACCGCAACATCCACGCTCATCAATCTTTGAAACATCGCAAACAATGCCAAGATCAGGTTGAACAACTGTAGTTATTTCATTATCTTTTTTCCTGTTTTTTACAGGCAGGCGAACATCAAAAGGGGCAACGAAAAAAAAGCATGGCTGTTTTTCAAGAAAGCTGCCAATTCTTAATTGTAGTTTCATTGAAATAACCTGGTGCTTTGTATTCGGCGCAGATAATTTAAATATCTTACCGCGAAACAATTCAAGCCTTTCTTCAAACTGCCATTTTAAATAATCAGCATAAGTATAAACATAATCCGGTGATGGTTCTTCTACTATGCTTATCCCTCCTTCATCATTCATTATTGTAAGCATAAAATATTTTTTATGGAAACAAAGGTTGTTTGTTTGCACTGGTTCTTATGTATTCTCCCCATGTAAGGTTATCCTTGCCTTCTGCATAAGCCTGTGCTTTTTCAATAGCATAAGCAGCAGCAGTTTCTACTACCCAGGCAAAATTTTCTTCGCCCACACTGTTACGGTCTGCATCAGGAGCCGGGTTGCAAAAATCAATAGCATACGGCACTCCATCCCGCAACGCCAATTCGACAGTATTAAAATCATAACCGAGATATTTATTAATGCGCAGTACAATATCTTCCATTTCCTTTAATTTTTCTGCGGTAGGCTTAAATCCTGCCACATAACGCAGATGATGCGGATTTCTCGGTTCATAGGGCATTATGCGTACATACTTTCCACCAATGCAATAGCAGCGGTAATACTCTTCAAATACTATTTCTTCCTGCAACAACATAACCAATTGACCTGTTTCAGCATGCTTATCAAAAAAATCATTCATGTCGTGAAGCTTGTAAACATTTTTCCATCCGCCGCCTGCAAAAGGTTTCATGTAAGCAGGAAATCCAACATAACTAAAAATGCTGTCCCAATCCAAAGGATAATCAAGATTAGTAAACGAATCATCGCTTGTATCTGTTGGTAAATCTCTTGATGGCAGGATCACCGTATTAGGCACAGGAACATTGATTTTTGTAGCAAGACAATTATTAAAAAATTTTTCATCAGCACTCCACCAGAAAGGGTTGTTAATAACGGCTGTGCCGCATAATGCTGCATTCTTTAAATACGCGCGATAAAAAGGAACGTCCTGGCTTATGCGGTCTATGATAACCGAATATTCTGTTGGCACACCCTGCATTACCTTGCTGATCTTAACCGGCTCTGCCTGTATGCCGTCAATATTTTTACTATTTATCCGTTCAATGAATGCGTCAGGAAAAGTTCTTTCCTTGCCGAACAAAATGCCGATCTTTTTCATATAGTTTAAATTTTTTGCTGCATGAAAACGCAAAGCAGACAACTGGTGAATTTCATATCAGCAAGTTTAATAATTTTTGATTGAAGTTAACGGCTTCAAATTAAAGAAACTTATTGCAATTACTTTTTTTTAAAAAGAAATGTTCCAAACCTTCCGGTTCTTCTTCATTTAACAGAGAAAAGTACAGAAACAACAAAAGCAAATAGAAGAAGGAATAAGAATTGTGTGTGATAAGGCGGCCAAAAAAATGCAGGCGGCTTCAATAACGTGAATTCGGCTAAAGCCAATGTTTCGATCAACACAACTACACCGTGGATGCAACAAAGAACAACTGCCGGTTACCTAAAAAATTCTTTTGTAACATTGCAGCATGCTTCAAAAAACTTTTAGTTATTATTCTGACGATCTTGAAGATGTGGATCTGTTTGTGGAAGCTGGCAGAAATCATATTGTGTGCTGGTGCAAAAAAAAGAATGATAAGCGGCTTAAAGCCTTTGAGTTTTTTTTATGCGATGATTATACTGAAACAGCTTTCGTTGCTTTAATTAAAGAAGTGCAGTTGCATTCGCGGTTGCTTTCTATACGATCAAACAAAACAAATTTTTTCTGGAATACAGGTGAAGTGTTGTGCCTGCCGCCATCTACACAGGATGATGCAATTGTAAATACCCATTTTGAATTAATGTTTGGTAATACAGCCAACACAAAAATATTTTCAGCTTCAGCCAATGATTGCGTTGTTGCGTGGCGATTAAAATATGAACAACAACGGGCTGCAGAAGAACTTTTCAGAAAAGCAAATTTTTCGCATCATTATGTTCCTTTGTTCAGCCAGGCCAAAGCAGATGATACAATTTGTTACCTGTTTTTTTATCCAAACTATTTTAGTCTTGTTGTTTACAGTGCAGGCTTATTGCAATTGGCCCAAACAAAAAAATATAAAGCGTCTGAAGATGTTTTGTATTTTGTTTTAAATGCATTTGAACAATATAATATTGCACAGCATACAAATGTTATTTGCGCGGGTTTTGTTGATGAAAGATCAAAGCTCTATGAACTATTATATCTATACCTTGAGAATCTGAAGCTAATGAATGTTGATGAAGCAACATTTAACGATAAAGCTTTCAGCGAATATTCACAGCATTATTTTCTTCCTTATATAAATTATACTGTATGAGGATAATTTCAGGCAGGCTTGGCGGCAGAAGAATTCATCCACCTTCAAAAATGCCTTATACAAGACCTACCACCGATATAGCAAAAGAAGGGTTGTTCAACATTTTGCAAACAAGAACAGATTTTGAAGGCGCTAAAACACTTGATCTTTTTGGCGGAACCGGGAGCATAAGTTATGAGCTTGCATCAAGAGGTGCATCGTCATTAACTATTATTGAAAAAGATGCAGCGATGTATGCCTTCATTAAAAAAAATATTGAAGAACTGAAAATTAAAAATGCCAATGTAGTAAAAACGGATGTGTTTAGTTTTCTTTCAAACTGCAATGAAAAATATGACTTTATTTTTGCCGGGCCGCCGTATGCTTTGATTACAATTGATGAATTGCCTAAGATGATTATTGAAAAAGATCTTATTGCAACAGGTGGATTTTTTGTACTGGAACACACACCGCGCAACGATTACGAAAACTATGCGGGTTTTAGTTTTAAAAGAAATTATGGAACTACTGTGTTTTCATTCTTTGCTCCAACCCCTGAAGGGGAGTAATTTTTTTATAATGATAAATACAATTTTTATTACGGGCATTGGAACAGATGTTGGCAAAACAATTGTTTCAGCAATATTGGTTGAAGCATTGCAGGCTGATTACTGGAAGCCAGTGCAGGCAGGTTTTGATGAAGGAACTGATTCGGAATTTATACGTGCAGTTATCAATAATGACAAAACGATCATTCATCCCGAAACGTATAAATTAAAACTGGCAGCATCACCGCATATTGCGGCAAGAGATGAAGCAGTTAAAATTGACCTGGATAAAATTGAAGAAGATCATTTTAAAATAGTGAATGGTCAGTTGACAATGGTGAATGAAAAACACTCTGTTCATCACGCCCTACTTACTACTAACACTTTAATTATTGAAGGCGCAGGCGGATTAATGGTTCCTTTAAATGAGGAGGAATTTGTGCTTGATCTCATTAAGAAACTACATACAAAAGTTATTCTGGTGAGCAGGAATTATCTCGGCAGTATTAATCATTCTTTATTAACAGCAAAAGTTTGTAAAGAAAATAATATTGATGTTGCAGGATGGATATTCAACGATCAATATCTTGATTATGAAAACGAAATCGTGCAATGGAGTGGTTATCCAACAATTGCTTCTCTTCCGTTTTCAAAAACAGTTGACAAGGCTTTTATTAAAGACCAGGCTGATAAACTCAGAACAGAACTTGAAGTAATTTTAAATCAATAAAAGATTACAACGGGTTCAAATCATTCAACTTTGTTTTCTTTACATCAATAACATAAGTTTTTGACCATTTGTCGTGCCAGGGGAAACATGGATTTCCAAAAGCGCTGAACTGTTCAAACGGAACTGCACGGCCAAGTGAGCGGATCAAAATTGTTTTAGGCTCCATCCGCGAGCCATCCATATTTACAGCTTTGGTTCCTGTAATTAATTTTCCGATCGTTCTTCCATCAAGAATTATTTCCGTAAGGCAATAAAGAAAAGCATAAAAAAGCAGGAATATGATCCTGTACCCCAGTTCACCCAGGAATGAATCTGAAGAACTGCTATAGGTTGTAAAACCATTTACGCCTGTTCCATACAGCACCGCACCAATACCAAAAGCAATTACAACGTAAAATATAATGATATCAATAAGATAATTTAAGAAACGCTGGCCGGTGCTTGCTAAAACGGGTGTGAATTCAACTTCGGATAACAGGGACTGTTGTTCCATATGCTAATTAGTTTTGGATGTTTAGTTTTGAATGCTGCAATGATAGCTAAAATAAAACAATAGAAGAAATCAGTACAAATTTTTATTTAATGATCCTCCTGATCTTATTGGCATTTTCAATAAGTTCAGTTAAGTATTCTACATTTTCTTTTTCGAGGCTTGCTTTGAATTTTCTTAGTTGTGAAATATGTTCGTTCAAAACATCCAATACATTTTCCCTGTTTTGCATAAACACAGGTACCCACATGGAAGCGGCACTTTTTGCAAGCCGTACAGTACTTTCAAAACCACCGCCTGATAATTCAAAAATGGCTTCCTCTTCCTTTTCTTTTTCAAGCACGGTATTAGCCAAAGCAAAAGAAGTTATATGCGAAATATGACTTACGTAAGCAGCATGTATATCATGACTTTCAGAATTCATCTGAACGATATGCATACCCAGTTGTTTATAGATGTATTCAACAATTTTTACCGCATTATCGTCTGATTGTT
Source organism: Bacteroidota bacterium (assembly GCA_013289015.1). Taxonomy (GTDB): domain Bacteria; phylum Bacteroidota; class Bacteroidia; order Chitinophagales; family Chitinophagaceae; genus Parafilimonas. Next base: position 42,861 of record JABDAV010000005.1, read on the forward strand.
CTGCGTCACAAATAACGCATGCCCTGCCTGCAAATGCGCCATGTACCGCTGCTTCCGGGCCGCTGTATTCTGTTCCCCACATTGGGTGCGTAGATACAAAACGTTTGTGCATCGGGTGATCTTTCAAAGCATTACTCAATGCAAATTTTGTTGATCCTGCATCGGCAACAACCTGGCGTTCATTTATCATATCCATTATTTGTAACACAACAGGAATGGTTACATCAACGGGGATTGCCACATAAATAAAATCACTTTTTTCAACGGCTTCATTTAAAGGAAGTACTTCATCTATAATCCCAAGCTCCAATGCTTTTTTTGCACTGGCTTGTGTGCGGCTGACACCTATAATATGTTTGGCAAGATTTTTTTCTTTCAATGCAAGCGCAAATGAGCCGCTTATTAAACCTACACCTACAATAGTTACTGTATCGAACATTGTTTCAGATTGATGATTAAAAAATGCTGTTTTGAATCCTGCTGATTGCTTCCTGTATCTTTTCTTTGGTTGCGCATAAACTTATTCTTATGTATGCATCACCGGCATTACCAAAAATTCCACCGGGCGTAATAAATACATTGCTTTCGTATAAAACTTTATCGCTTAATATATATGCATTATCATATTCGGAGGGAATTTTTGCCCAAACAAACAAACCGCTTTGCTTAGTTGAATAATTGCATTTTAAAACATCAAGCAACTCATACACTTTTTCTCTCCGCCTGCTGTAAACAGTATTTACATTATCATACCATTGCTTATCAAGTGATAAAGCTTTTGCTGCCGCAAGCTGAACAGGAAGAAACATACCGCTGTCCATATTGCTTTTAAACCGCAGCACTTCATTTATTCTTTCTTTATCGCCAAGCAATACCCCCACTCTCCAACCCGCCATGTTTTGCGATTTACTGAGAGAATTTAATTCAAGTGCAATGTCTTTTGCACCATCAATGCTTAAGATGCTGAGTGGTTCATCATTGAGAATAAAACTGTATGGATTATCGTGACAAATAAGAATATTATGTTTTTTACCGAATGCAATAATTTCTTCAAACACTTTTACCGATGCAGGCTGACCTGTAGGCATCTGCGGATAATTCACCCAAAGCCCCTTAACCCCCTGCAGGGGAGATTTTGATCCTTCTTTAATCAACTGTTCTAACTGATTAAAGTCAGGTTCATAATTATTTTCTTCCTTTAATTCATAATATAAAGGCGTGGCCCCGGAAAGCTTTACCGCACTTGCATAAGCAGGATAGCCAGGGTTGGGAACCAACACAGCAGCTCCTTCTTCAAAATACGTCATACAAATATGCATGATGCCTTCTTTACTGCCAATTAAAGGAAGTATTTCTGTTTCAGCATTAAGTTCAACTTTATACCACTGCCTGTACCAATCTGCAAAAGCATTACGTAAAACAGGCGAACCTTTATAGTTCTGATAACCATGCACATTCGGTTTTGTGCTTTCTTCCTGCAGCACTTTTATCACATCAGGATGCGGAGGCATGTCAGGGCTTCCAATACCAAGATTAATAACCTGTTTGCCCTGTTTATTCAGCACTTCAATTTCTCTTAACTTTTGCGAGAAATAATATTCATTTATACTGTTGAGTCTTTTGGCAGTGGCGATCATAACATTATTTCAATTTTCCATTTTTATAAACACCATAGATTTTCAGGTTCTCAGTGATCAGCCTGATACTTTCGATAACATCCTCAAATTGAGCATGTGTGTTAAACTCAAGGTCTGCATGAAAGCTGTATTTAAAATTACTGCCCGGTATGGGAAAGCTTTGCAGCTTGCTTAAGTTCACATCATCTTCTGCTATTTTGGTAAGCACTCTTGCAAGGCTGCCCTTTGAATGATCTGTATGAAAATTCACAGAAGCTTTATTTGCGTTTGCAACAGGTTCAGCCAGGTCGTTATGCTGCAATACAAGAAAACGGGTATAATTATTTTTCATCGTTTGAATGTGCGGCACAATTATTTTCAGGTTAAATAATTCAGCAGCCAGTTTGCTTGCAATAGCAGCAATATGTTTGCTTGCGTGTTGATGAATATGCCTGGCGCTTAAAGCAGTGTCTTCTGTTTCTATAAGTTTCCAGTTGTATTTATCAAGAAAAGCGAAACATTGCTGTAATGCCATAGGATGGGAATGCACTTCACGGATATCTTCCAGTGCCACGTCTTTATTTACCAGCAGGTTTTGATCGATCTGCAGATACACTTCGCCTATTATGGTAAGATTGCTTTTCTGAAGAAGATTGTAATTAGGCAAAATACTTCCGGCGATTGAATTTTCTATCGCCATGATTCCCTTCATATTGTCTTTCTTTGAGGATGTTTTTTTTATAACCTCATCAAATGTTGCGCAGGGAATAACCTGTGTTTCTTTTCCAAAAAAAGTTAAAGCTGCTGCCTGGTGAAAGCTTCCCTGGTAACCTTGAATATAAACCTCGTTCATTAGCAGATATATTAGTTGTATGAATCATAATAAAAAAAAATCCCGAGCTGTTATTGCCGGGATCTTTTAATGTTTTTATATAAACACATATTACCCGGCTTTCATTTTAAAATAAAAGAAAAAATAAAAGGTATATGTAAATGCATTTTTCATTTGCACCAAAAATAGGGTTAAGAAACAAGTAATCAAAGGGTTTACTAAAATAATCATGCAATTATAAAAGAAAAAAAGCCCTTCCGTGGAAACGGAACGGCCTCTAACGATTGCTTGCCATATGAAAAAAGTTTAAACTAAACGCCGGGCAAGCAAGCCACCTCAAATCAATTACACTGTTTAGTTATTGTAGTTGCTCAATTATTTTTTTGTTGAGTCTTTCTTAGTAGAATCAGTCATCATCTTAGTTGTGTCCATACCCATCTTTGAAGAATCTGGGCTCATCGTAGTTGAAGAATCAGGACTCATTGTAGTTGCAGAATCACTGGTAGTGGTAGTGCTGGAGCTGCTGTTACAGGCAGCGAAAGTGCCAATAGCTAAAACGATCAAAAGCTTTTTCATTGTTTGTGTTTTTTGTGATGTAATTTTATTTTAATACTCAAACACAGATAAGGTAACCCATGCTTAAAAGTTTTTTTATAAAATAATGAATAAAAAATTGGGTTACTTTTAACCCCTATCAGGTATTAAAAACTCACAGGTGAAGGGCGATCCGAACGAACAAGTTTTATTAAAGGCATTAGCAAACAACGATTCGAAAGCAGCAGAAACCATTTACAAGGACAATTTTAATATGATATTAAATTTTATCCTTAATAATAATGGTTCTTATGATGAAGCACGGGATATTTTTCAGGAAGCCATGATCACGCTCTACCAAAAAGCCAAATCAGGATCATTTGTTCTTACAAGTCAAATTAAGACCTACCTGTATTCGGTTTGCAGGAGATTATGGCTTAAACGCCTGCAGCAACTTGGTAAAACAACTAATGGAATTGAGAACTATGAAACCGTTGTTGTAGAAGATGATGTAGAAATACATGAAAGGCAAAATGCAGAGTTGGGTATTATGGACAGGGCGTTGAATAGTTTGGGAGAACCCTGCAAAAGCCTGCTGGAGGCTTTTTACATAGAAAAGAAAAGTATGGATCAGATTGCATTGATGTTTGGTTATACCAATGCAGATAATGCAAAAAATCAAAAATATAAATGTCTTATTCGTTTAAAAAAATTATTCTTTTCGCAATATAATATAGGAGAGTGATGGAAGATATTCTTTTATTAAATTCAATTGAACGCTATCTTGAAGGAAGGATGCTTGAAGAAGAAAAGAACTTTTTCGAAGCGTTACGCCAGAATAACCCGGCTATTGATCAAATGGTGGTTGAACATAAGCTTTTTCTTCACCACATGAATGAATACGCCGACGTTGAAAATTTTCGTGATTCCATTCATACCATACATTCAAAACTGTCTGCTACCGGCGAGGTCAGAAACAGTGAAGAGCCCGAAGGTTTTACAGGCAAGGTTGTTCAGCTTTGGCACCGTTACAGGAAAGTTACCGCTATCGCTGCTTCCATTGCCTGTATCACCGCTTTATTCATTAGTGCATTGGCAATGTACTTTTCACCTTCAGTTGATAAAACCCAATTGGAACGTTTAAGCAGAGATATAGCTGCTATAAAAGCCAATCAACAGGTTACCAACAATACGCTTAAAGAAGTTGCCGAGCCAAAAATTCCAAAAGGCGCTATTGTTAAAACAGGCGGCACTGCTTTTTTAATTGATGGCAAAGGCTATCTTGTAACAAGCGCTCACGTGCTTGCAGGAAGCGGAGCTATCGTAACAGACAATAATGGCAATGAATACAATTCAAAAATCTTATCTATAGATCAGTCAAAAGATCTTGCTATCCTTAAAATTGACGATAAAGATTTTAAGCCTGTAAAAAATCTTCCTTATGCCATTCGCCGCAATCAGCCTGATCTTGGTGAAGAACTTTTTACGTTAGGCTATCCGCGTGATGAGATCGTTTATAACATGGGCTATTTAAGTGCAAAAACCGGTTACAAAGGCGACACAACAAGCTGTCAGCTTTCACTTACCGCAAATCCAGGTAACTCCGGCGCACCTGTATTTAATAAGAATGGTGAAATAGTAGGTATTATCACCACAAAACAAACACAAGCTGAAGATGTGGTGTTCGCGCTTAAATCGAATAATATTTTCAAATTGATTGACAGTTTAAGAACAACAGACACTTTTTTCAAAAATGTTAAGCTGCCGACTTTTTCTACTTTAAAAAATATGGACAGAGTTAGCCAGGTTAAGAAAGCAGAGAGCTATGTGTTCTTTGTAAAAGCTTATAACTAATAGAATAAATTTTATTTTAATAAATCCAGTCCTGCATTTTTGCGGGACTTTTTTATAACTAACCGGTGTCATTCATTTATACTTTCGCTCAAACAAACCAAAATGAAACCAGCTTGTCAGCCTTTTCTTATTGCAATGTTATAATATCATTTAGTAGTTGTGCAAGTATTGTAAGTAAGAGCAGCTTGGCCGTTTTCTGTTATGTCTAATTCTGGTGGTACTACTATAATTATAACTACATGAGTCCGGTTTAAGCATAAAGTAATCTTAAAAGGATTAAGTTTGAATAGGCCCCGTAAGAATTAAGTGAGAATAAATGTGTAAAAGAACATTGAACCACACAGGGGTTTAATTAATTGATCATAAAATTCAGCCTCTGACCTAACCGGAAGCTATTCATATTAAGGCCCTCCAGGCTTACCCGGATTCACGTTATTTAGTATGCGATAGTACAGGCTTGCCTATACACCCGGATACCTTTTGCCATGGAATTGACAGGGAGCTGACAGGGAGTTGACAGGGGTTTGGTATGGAGTAAGGTTACTATAAGGTTACTATAAAGTCTCTATAAGGTTACTATAAAGTCTCTATGAAAGTGAAGCAGAATGAAAAGCAATGTATAGTTTTATACAGTTATTTACAAACAGGATATCGTGGTATGTAAAATAAGTATAAACCCAGGAATAGCAAAAAGAACCAGGAAAAATAAATTATTGGGCAGAAAGCCAAATGATCTACCTGGCGGCACGTGCTGCGAAAACGGAAGCGATCCATGCAGCAACCAAAGCAGTTTATGATGTGCTGAAGATATATACTACATGTTCCAGGGAAGGACAGTTATGGCGGCATATATTAAACAGAATGCGGAATGCCAACAGCATGCATTTTGAAGGCCTGAAGGATGTACTTTGCGTTTACCTGCCCATACTCTTATTAAAATAATACCTGTCTACATAATTATGATGCATGGCAGTATCCCGACTGTTAATTTGAATGGGTATTTCTGAAGACCTTCAGCATGAAAAACTATCAACACAGTTAAATATAATCAACCCGAAAGATGTGCCCGATAGTCTTAAACCCAGTCTTGTGAAAACAGATGCTTAATGCGATAATTTTTATTTCCATAGATTTTCAGGATACTCTCCTGTTTCAACAAGATGCTTTACTGAAGCTGCAACAACTGGTGCATCTTCTTTATAAGTAACACCAAACCATTTTGAGCTTGTTGGAATTACTTCAACCTTTCCTGCTCCTGATTTAATAAAATAATCAGTCATAGTTGGTATTAGAAACTCAGCTTTTAAATTTTGTGCGTTGTTATCAAGAAATACTTTAAACTGTTCTTCACACAAATCAATAAACTGTGGTGCATAGCAGAAAAAATTCATACTAACTTTTGTACTTGCAGATAATTCGGTTAAGCTGCTGTCTTCACCTTCATAAATAATAGCATCATCTTTTTTATAGATCTTAAGACATTCTTTTATGCCTTCCATCTGGTGCTGCTCATTTTCTGAAATAACACCACGGCTTACGCTTCCATGTTCGCTTAAAGTATTGGGCAATTCATAAGCAATAACAGCATAAGTTTTTTCATTGCAGCGCGTTTGCAAAAAATCAAAAGCTTTTCTAAAAGAATCTTTACCATAAAAATCATCAGCGTTAATAACAGCAAAAGGCTCTTTCACTTTGCCTTTGCAGCAAAGTACTGCGTGTGCAGTTCCCCATGGCTTTGTTCTTTCAGGATTAATTTCTTTTCCATCAGTAAAACTGCTTAACTGCTGATATACGTAATCAATTTCAATTTTGCCTTTAAGCTTAGGTTCTACAATACCTTTAAAAATTTCAGCAAAGTCTTCGCGAATAATAAAAATTACTTTTTCAAAACCTGCAGCGATAGCATCATAAACAGAATATTCCATTATAGTTTCTCCCGAAGGTCCAAATGATTGTGTTTGTTTCATGCTGCCGTAACGGCTTGCCATTCCTGCGGCTAAAATTACAAGTGTTGATTGCATAGAGGTTATTAGTATTTAGGGTTGCGAAGCTAATTAAATTTATAAAGTAAACACAGTAACGGTGTTCTATATCTTTGTTGCAAATAACTAACCTGATTGCATGGATATGAAATTAAACGGTAGCGGTAACTGGATGCTTGCTTTGCTAAACACTGTAAAAGATAATTTTGAAAAAATTAAAGCAGGTGGAGGCAAAAAATCTGTAGAAAAACAAAAGGAAAAAAATAAACTTACCGCAAGAGAGCGTATTAAATATTTAACTGATAATGATAAACCCTTTATAGAAATCGGCGCATTTGCAGGCCACGGTATGTATGAAGAGTATGGTGGCTGTCCCGCCGGCGGAACGGTTGCAGGCATTGGTTATGTAAGCAGAAGGCAATGCGTGATTGTTGCCAACGATCAAACTGTAAAGGCAGGTGCATGGTTTCCGATTACGGGCAAGAAAAATCTACGCATGCAGGAAATTGCTATGGAAAATCATTTGCCTATAATTTACCTGGTTGATAGTGCCGGCATTTTTCTGCCCATGCAGGATGAAATATTTCCTGACAAAGAACATTTCGGCCGCATATTTCGTAACAACGCACGTATGAGTGCAATGGGTATAACACAAATTGCAGCGGTGCTTGGTGCATGTGTTGCCGGTGGCGCTTATCTGCCAATAATGAGTGATGAAACTTTAATGGTGAAAGGTAATGGAAGTATTTTTTTAGCAGGTCCATATTTAGTTAAAGCTGCTATTGGTGAAGATATTGATGCTGAAACTTTAGGTGGTGCTGAAACGCACAATGCAATAAGTGGTATTGCAGATTATGAATGTGCTGATGAATATGAATGTCTTGATAAAATAAAAAATATTGTAAGTAAATTAGGGGAACCACAGCAAGCAGGTTTTAACCGTATTGAAAGTATTGCTCCATCAAAAAACATGGAAACGATTTATTCGATCATGCAGGAAAACAATGCAAAACCTTATGATGTGGTTGATATAATTGAATGTATTGTTGATGCAGCTTCGTTTGAACAATTCAAAGAGCAGTATGGCAAAACAATAGTTTGCGGTTATGCAAGAATCGATGGTTGGTCTGTTGGAATTGTTGCCAATCAACGTTTGATCAGTAAAACAAAAAGAGGAGAAATGCAGATGGGCGGTGTTATTTATAATGACAGCGCTGATAAAGCTGCACGGTTTATTCTTAACTGTAATCAGAAAAAAATACCATTGGTCTTTTTACAGGATGTTACCGGCTTTATGGTTGGTAGCCGCAGTGAGCATGCAGGCATAATTAAAGATGGCGCAAAACTGGTGAATGCTGTTGCAAATTCTGTTGTTCCAAAAATTACGATTATCACTGGCAATAGTTATGGCGCGGGCAATTATGCTATGTGTGGCAAAGCATACGATCCGCGTTTTATATATGCGTGGCCAAGTGCAAAGATTGCGGTGATGGGTGGAGAACAAGCTGCAAAGACTTTATTGCAAATACAGGTCTCGGGTAAAAAAATAAGTGAGGTTGAACAACAGCAAATGCTTGATGCAATAAAATCGCGTTATGAAAAACAAACAATACCTTATTATGCTGCTGCGCGTTTATGGATTGATGACATCATTGATCCTGCTGATACACGAAAACTAATAAGTGAAGGCATTGCAGCTTCAAACAATAACCCGGACATTAAAGAAATGAAAGTTGGGGTTTTCCAGGTATAAAACTTATTGTTTTTTTGAACTGTCTTTGCTTCCTTTTGTAGTATTATACGTTTTTTGTGTACCTGTATTTGGCGTAGCTTCAGAACCATTAATAGTATCTGTTCCAATAGTATTTGAAGAATCAGGCGTTGGTATATGCTGACGCTGATCAGGGTGATCATCCATTGCATCAGATGTTGGATTAGCTGAAGAGCTGTCATTAACATCAAGCGCTGAGCTTTTACTTGTTGAATTATTACATGCTGCCATCATTGAAACACTAAAAAATGATATCAATATAAATTTAAATGCTTTCATATCTTTTTTAAACAATAATCTCAAACATTGTTCCACAATAGTTAATTAAAAAAGGGCTAAAAGCCCTTTCTGAATGTTCCCCTATATTATTATTAAATGCAAAAACTAAATCTATACCAATAATGACTTTTAAAGGAAATATTTTTTGTTTTAAAATTTTAGTTTGCCGCTATAATAATCGAGCACCATTGTACGCAGCACATAATCATACTTTGCTATAATCAGATTTAAACTTGACTGATCTACGTTATTTTTTGCAACAAGATAATCTACTGAATTAATTGCACCCGAATTAAATTTAATTTCCGCTTCCCTGAAAGATTCTTTAAATGCATTTACCTGGTCTGTCAAAACATCATAACGATTTTTAGCTGAAGTTACGTTTACATAAGCACGCTCAACGTCTTGCTGTAGTTGCACTTTTGTTGCATTCAATGTAATTTCCGCATCCTTTTTCTGGTAAAACGCTGTTTTGATATTTGTTTTATTGGTAAGATTATTTAATATCGGGACGCTTATACCAATAGTTAAAGTGCTATTGAAGTTATTAGAGAACTGGTTTCCATAATTTATTTTATTGATGTTATAATTATCCTCAGGTGCAATAACAGGCAACTTGTCATTGCCATTCATTACATAACTGTTTGTTTGCACATCAGTTGTATTCACATATTGTTGCGTAGTAGCATTGCTTGAATAATTTGTAAAAAGTCCGCCACTCATATAAACTGAAGGATAACGCTGTGAACGATACGTTTTCAAATTATACAATGCGCTGTTATTTCTTAATTCGGCAGCTTTCACCACAGCAAGATTTTGTAAAGCTGCCTGGTAAATTGAGTCTGTATTGTTTGAAGTATTTTCAGCAATATCAGATAATGTTAAACGTTCAAGGTTGGTATTCGAATTATAAGGCAAATTAAGCAACTGGAATAAAGCCAGCTTTGCAGTAGAAAGATTATCCCTCGCATTTACTACGCTAAGTTCATTATTTGCATACTCCCCTTTAAGATCATACAATTGGCTTGGACTTATATTTCCTGCCCTGTTTAAAATATCAAGTCTTTCAACCTGCTTTTCAGAAACATCTTGTTGCTGCAGAGAAACAGAAAGCAGATCTTCATTGGTTAATACCTGCAGGTATTGCAGAATAACATTCAGTGCCACAAAATCTTTTTGATTTTGCACTTCAAACTCACTCGCCTGGAATGCCAGTTTATTTCCTTTGATATTATTCTGTATTGCGAAAGCATTAAATAAAGTTACAGATGTATTAAGGCTGTAATTACCATAACGCACAGTTTGATTGGCATAAGTATTTGTATAAGGATCAATATTACGTCCTGTGTTTATACCATGACTTATATCACCGTTAAGTGTTGGTATCATATATCCTTTCGCGCCCTGCCAATTATTTTTATCAATATCAGAAGTTATCTCACGATGTTGCACATCAGCATTATTCTTCAAAGCTATTTCTATGCATTGTTGTAACGTCACTTTTTGCATAGATGTATCAGTTAATTGCGCAAACAATGTTGCTGTAAAAAATAGTAAAACTGCTGAGCAAATTATTTTTCTCATCATAAATCGTTTCGTCTTTAATTAAGATTCTATTCTGCCGTCTAATAAATTAATTATTCGTGATCCATATTCAGCATTTTTTTCTGAGTGCGTAACCTGTATAATAGTTACTCCATCTTCTTTATTGAGTTTTGTAAAGAGGCCCATTATTTCCTCGCTTTGCTTTGAATTTAAATTTCCTGTTGGTTCATCTGCAAGAATTAATTTTGGGTTTGCAATAATTGCTCTTGCTATACCAACCAGCTGTTGCTGACCGCCTGATAACTGGGTTGGAAACAGGTCTTTTTTTCCAACAATATTAAAGCGATCAAGCGTATCTGAAACAATTGCTTTTCTTTCGGATTCTTTTACTTTATGATATATCAAAGGCACTTCAATGTTTTCATAAACAGTCAACTCATCAATTAAATGATAAGCCTGGAAAACAAAGCCTATATATTGTTTAGATAATTGTGTACGGTATTTTTCTTTTAGTTTGTGCACCGTTTCACCGAGAAAAAAATAATCGCCTTCATTAAAATCATCCAACATTCCAATTACATTCAACAATGTTGATTTGCCCGATCCTGAAGGGCCCATTACAGAAACAAATTCGCCCTGGTTTATTTTGAGATTAATATCTTTTAGCAAAAAAGTTCTGGTACCGCCGATATTTATCCATTTCGAAAGGTGTTGTAATTCTATCATGCCTTAAGGTATTTTTTTAAATTATCAGTAGTATAAGAAAGATATACCAAACACCACAAGTATTGAAAAGCAATGATTTATTAAATTCAGAGAGAGCAATTGTGTTCGATTTTGATACAATGGCTGTTCATTTTCAGCATAAGATTGTATCATTTATTTACCAGTACTAAAAAGCTATTTTAGTAATGAATTTATGGATTCAGCAAGCTTAATATCTTTATTCGTTATTACATCACCGGCATCATGCGTGCTTAACCAAATTTCGACTATATTATAAACGTTCTTCCACAATGGATGATGGTTCATACGTTCTGCTTCTATTGCTATACGTACCATAAAAGCAAATGCTTCAGAAAAATTCTTAAACTGAAACTTTCTGTAGATTGAATTATCTTTTTCAATCCAGTCATTAGGGAGCTGCATAATCTATAAAATTAAATTTTCCTTGTTTCTTATTTTCTCTTTTGCTAATTCAGTAACCAATTGAATGCCGTTTATTTTTTTCAGGCTTTGCTGAAGATTAGCCAAATTCTCTTTGGGAATAATGTCTGCCTTAATCAGCCATAGAAAGTCAAAATGCTTAAACTCAGGCAAAAGATATTCACCTTCACACTGATTGTTATAAATGTAATGTTCAGACTCATGGTCTGTTTCGAAAAAGCTATACACATCAAAAAAATAATTACGGCCTTTTTTCTTCAGTTGAATTTCAATTTCCGTGTTCAGCCTGAAGTCGAAGTTTAATGTTGAATTTATAAGCCAGCAAAAACGGTAATTTTTTAGTTGAGACATAATTCCGAGCAAATAACTTCCTGTAAAAAAATTATCCTCTATTGTATCTACATTTAATTTAAGCTTTGCCATAAAAATTTATGGAGTAAAAATATTTACCAATCCGCAATGATAAAAGTAAAAGCATTTTATAATCACTGAAACTCCTCATATAAAAAAAACATTAAAAAAATCTAATGATATTACTTCATGATTTTTTCTTTTTACCAGAAGCCAAACCAATTTGTATGATTTGCTCAGTCTGCATTGAAAGTTACACTGTAAAAAACCAAACTAACATTTGTTTAATACTGAATGATGATAATAAAGTGTTACTGCCGGTTTAGAAGGGCAAAATTTTAAAAAAAAATTGCATTTCGGCTTGATTTTTGCTCACTGCTGATCCACGAAACCGAAAAGGAATTTGCTTATTTATTTACATAAAAGTTTCGAAAAAGTCTAAAAAAATCAACAAGGGTTAGGTGTTTTTAAGGGGGAAACATCTTTCAAACCCAACACTGTTTTTATGAGCAGCCATCACAAGGGGCATTGTATTGCCTTACTGTATCTTTTTGCCTTTTTTGTAACAAAAGGCCAAACTACAAACCGGATATCATCAAATGATGGTATTTGGGAAGACTACGGACCTACAGTGAGCGCCAAAACTTATCCTGAGTTTCATGGGCGACTTGTGAATGTTAACTGGTCTGATATTGAAACTTCAAACAATAATTGGGATTGGACCATATTCGATAGTGATGTTAATCAACATGCTGCCGACAACATGCCTGTTATCATTCTTGTTTATACAGGCCCTAACGTGCCGGATTGGATATACTCCAACGGAGTGCCAAAAGTTAATGCTACTGATTCTTCAGGCAACATTGTAGCATCTTCACCTTATTATCTTGATAGTGATTATAATTTTTATTTTAAAAGAATGATTGATAGTGTATGCCAGCACATTCAAATTTATCCTTCATCAACAAGAAACCTGATCATAGGTATACAAGGTTGTTTTGGAAGCACCGGAGATCCTATTGCATATAAGGGAAGTGTTGCATCTAAATACCAGATCACTTCTGCGCAGTTCGATAGCTTATTCAAAGTTTACTCATTATATTACTATAACAGATACCAGGGGCTTGTGCCCGCAATTCGATTACTGAGTAACCCGGTTACTACAGATTCATCGGAAACATATTGGCTATTGAATAATTGTCCTGGCGGATGGCTAAAATGCGGAACTTTTGCAAAAGGGTCTCAGATAAATATGGAGCTTGACAAACAGAGTTGGTTGTATAGCGTTTTGAATCAACCGCAAAGTGGTCAGTTTGTAATGGTGAGAAGCGAGATAACAGGACAACAGTTATATGCAGGATGGTGGGTAAAGAATCACTACAAAGAAATGTTTGGCATTATGTGCTATTGCATTTATTGGGGGCTTGACTGGCCGAATGAAACTTCAGATTTCATTTCCAATCATAATTATGATTCAACCTTTGCATTTTTTAATAAATATGCAGGTCAGAAAATACCGGGGCTTGCAACAAATGCAATGTGCGCCTTAAAAGATGCACTCGATGCTTCTGACAGCATAAGATTTCCTTCAAGCATATATGGCACTGTTAGTCAAGATAGCTTAAGGTATACCAATATTTATAATGCCTACAGGAGTTACGGAGCAAAGCTGGATGATGTTTCATCTGTATTAAATAATGACTTAGGCTGTTTGACAGCAAAAGGCACGAACGATGTTGGCTGGCATTTATTTCCTGGTAATTATGAAAGATACCTTCACCAGATAAATTCCAATGCAACAAGTGCAGGATACTGGAATGTAGATGGCGCTGATAGTACTGTTATGTATGGAAGATATGCAAGAGGCTTTGATATGGCGAATAAAAAGAATGCATTGTATTTTGATGTGGATGATAATTTTTTAAGAAATGCACCTTTAAAGGGAGCATATCCCGTAACCATTGAAATAACATATTTTGACAGTGGAAGAGGAAGCTGGAGAATATTTTATGATGCTGTTGGTAATAATAATAAAGCCTCTGTAAAAGTGATTGGCACTAATACAAAGACATGGAAAAAATGCAAAGTAATTTTATCAGATGCGAATTTTGGAAACGGCTCTTTAAACAATTCTGATTTCTATATTCAGAACATAGGCTTTCAAAATGTAATATTTAGTGTAGTTGAATTATCGAGAGCCCAATTGACCGATTCAGGATTTATCACAACTAACCTCAATCCTTTTGATACTGCGTGCATCAACTCCGTTATTCCTCCAAATTCATTTGTGTTACACGCTGCAAATTTAGATAATACTAATGTACAGATCGGTCCCTTTAATAGCTGTAGCTTTTCAACTTCTGCTACGGGAAATTTTACTGATTCATTGGTTATAAATAATTACAGCAACAATACAATTAATCAAACTATTTATGTAAAAATAAACACTGCTACTGCAGTAAATATATCCGGCAATATTCCAATAAAAGGCGGCGGCAAAAAAAAGGTTTTTATAAGTGTAAAAGCATCTGTTGTGAATACAAGCCCTATACTGAATGCAGTTGTTTCTACTGTAAATTGCTATAACAATAAAGACGGGTCTATCGATCTACAACCAACAGGCGGCATCGATTCATCCACGTTTGTATATAAATGGACAAATGATTTTCAACAGTCCTGGAGCGCAACAACACAAGATATTAGCAACCTGCAGCCTGGTAATTATACGGTTGTAGTAAATTCCGATCATGGATGCAATACTTCAAAAATATTTGCTATAACCCAGCCCCAGGATTTAATAACAATCATTACCCAGGATAGTAATATCGTTTGTAAAGGAGGTTCAACTACAGTTACAGTATCAGCAACCGGAGGAACACTTCCCTATGCAGGCACCGGCGATTTTCCTCAGTCCTGGGGTTTCAAATCATACAATGTGACTGATGCGCATGGATGCACCGATCAACAAGGAATAAATTTAAGCAATGGGCTTCTATCAGCCCCGTCAAAACCAGATGGAATACGTGGCCCCGACGAAGTAAAGAGCTATCAATTAGCAATCAATTTCAAGATTATGAATCCTGATTTGAGCAATCTTTATATTTGGAGCGTTCCATCAGACGCAAAAATAATTGCAGGTAATGGCACTCCAACTATTATTGTAAACTGGGGCAGTTCAACAGGATCAGTTACCGTAAACGCAAGTAATGTTTGCGGGAGTTCTGGTTCGTCGTCTTTGAAAGTGAAAATATCAAATGACTTAACAGATAACTCTGATTCCGGTATGTCAGCCGCAACAGCAACAAGAATTTCATCAAATGATGAAATTGTGATAATGCCTAACCCTGTTAATGACGTTGCGACCATCAGGTTCTTAACTAAAACAAGTGAAACTTATACAATAGAGATAAATGATGTAAATGGCAAAAGATTGCTTATAAAAAAGAATATTTCTTCACCGGGCACTAACCTCGAAAAATTTGACGTATCTAACTTTTCCGCAGGCTTATATTTAATTACACTTATAGATGAAAATAGTGGAAGAAGGACGCTGAAAATGATAAAACAATAAACCATTTGGGTTCACCATTATCAATTGCATATTTTGTTTTCATCGTATCAACGAAACGCAAGCGGGTTACCGGTTTCATCGCCTTCATATTTAACCTGGCTTACATTGTGAAAGAGTTCTTTGTTGCTTTTTATAGAATTTATTTGTTACGGATTCTTTTCAATGTTTAACAATAGAGTTGCACTGAATTATCATAAAAAACACATAACGTTATGTTTAGACTCATGCATTAGTTGATTGCTTATTGCAACTTTCTTTCCAATTCTTTCTTCCATTTTTCATAACTCTTATCGTATGCATGTTTGCCGTTTGGCTCAATTAGTTTTAAACGGTTCATGTTGCTGAAAGCTGCTTTCTCATCTTCAAAGATTTTAGCGCCAATGCCTGCACCAAGCGCAGCGCCAACGCTGCCATCATTTTCATATAATTCAACGGGTACATTGGTAATATTCACAAATGCATCTGTAAACACATCACTCAAAAACATATTGGCTTTGCCTGCGCGAATAACTTTTGGCTCAATATTATTTTCACGCATAATGTCCAATCCATACCTGAATGCGTAAGCAATGCCTTCCTGCGCAGCGCGGTAAATATGTGCAGGCGTGTGTTTATTCAAATCTATATGCTGAATAGAAGAGCCAACTATTTTATTGTTTAACATGCGTTCGGCGCCATTGCCAAAAGGGAATACCGATAAACCTTCACTTCCTGGTGCAACTGTTGCAGCTTCCTCATTTAGTTGCGCATAAGTTTTATTCGCACCGATCATTTTTTTAGTCCAGCTATTCATAATGCCTGTGCCATTGATGCAAAGCAATACACCAATTCTTTTATCTTTTGCTGAATGATTGAGATGCGCAAAACTGTTTACGCGACTGAGTTTATCATGAACCAGATCGTCTGCAACGGCATAAATAACACCTGATGTTCCTGCAGTTGCGGCAACTTCACCCGGCTGCATAACATTTAATGAAAGTGCATTGTTCAATTGATCACCGGCCTTGTAACTAACCGGTATGCCCTGTTTCAATCCAAGCTTATTGGCCACTTCTTCTTTTAAGAAACCATGTGTGCTGAATACATCTTTTACGTGCGGTATAAGATCTGTTTTGAAATTAAAATACCGCATTACATCTTTTGAAATTTCATCTTTTTTAAAATCCCAGAAGATGCCTTCGGATAGGGCGGAAGGAGTTGTAGTGATATCGCCTGTTAAACGCATGGCGAGAAAATCACCGGGCAACATTATTTTATATACCTGTTTAAATGTTACAGGTTCATTTTCTTTTAACCATGCAAGTTTTGAAGCAGTGAAGTTTCCCGGAGAATTTAATAAACAACTTAAACATTTTTGTTCACCTATTGCAGCCAAAGCTTTTTCACCATAAGACACTGCGCGGCTATCACACCAAATAATGCTGTTGCGCAAAGAGAGCTGCATTTTATTCACTACAACCAGCCCGTGCATTTGATAGGCAATGCCGATAGCAGCAATTTGTTTCGGGTCATATTTTCCTGAAACATTTGCTTCCATTAATGCATGTTGTAAATATTCCCACCACGTATCTGGATTTTGTTCAGCCCAGCCGTTTTGAAGACTAATGATCTCCGCCTCATTTTCCGGGTATTGTGCAGAAACAATACGCTTTTGTGAAGCCGCATCAACCACAGAAACTTTTACTGATGATGTTCCTATATCTATACCAAGCAATAGCATTGCAGAAATTTTAGCAGGGCGAATATAGCAAGAGATCGCTTAGCAGTAATGGTGAAGACGAATATTTGTCAACTTAACATTTTTTTTAAATTAGCATGCTTGTCGAATGCTTGCATACGCATCTTTGTAGCATAACCATTGTTTATTGAATGATTTATTGCGCTTTCATTTTTGAATATAAAAAATCAAGTTGTTTATAATCTGGTAATGTTGTTGATTGTTGTGTTATATCAAGTATCATTACTTGTTTATCTTTTGTATTGTATGCTTTCCATTCAGGTAAATTTTTGCTGTTTGGATTTCCTGTCTTTATAAAATTTGCCCAATAAGATGACATTACATCTGCAAGATGATGATCCACATCTTCCCATGGCCTGTTCACGAATTTTAAATTATCATACGCATAAGCCACTTCTCCTGTATGAAAAGCACCATACTTTACATATTCACCGGTTGCAGGTACTTTGCGTGTGAAACGATATATAAATACTTTTTTGCCCTGATCGCTTTCAACATTTGCCCATGTATAATTCTGTACGCCAAATATTGCGTCACGCGAAAGTTTGTATTGTGATATGCCTGCAACAGAATCATCTGTTGCAGGATAATATTCTAAAATAGTTTGTGCGTTGTTGCCGTATTGTTCTTTGATTTGTTTTATATAATCACCTGTTTTTTTAATCGGCCCGAAAACCAAACCTTCATTCTCATTCCATCCGGTTAATAAAGTAACATTGTTTTCTTTTCCTGATGCAAAGATGCCGGCAATAGGTTGAGGCAACACATAACCATCAATAATAGGTCCTCCGCGCATTGTTTGTGCCCTCATCAATACAGATGCGGGTAATTTTCTTAAATCTTCAATCGAATTTGCTTTTAATGATGTTGCTGTTTTTGTTCCATCCTGTTCTGACTGCTGTAAATTATTATTTGCAAAACCTCTTACAAAGCCTGCCCCGCTCTCAGCAATGGCTTTGTTGAATAAACCTTTGGCAAGGGGGGAAGCCACCAAAATATTTACACTCATTGAACCTGCAGACTGACCGGCGATTGTTACATTGTTTGGATCACCGCCGAATGCAGTAATATTTTTCTGCACCCATTTTAATGCAGCGATCTGGTCTAATATTCCATAATTGCCTGAAGCATTATAACCTGATTCTTTAGTGAGTTCAGGATGTGCGAAAAATCCGAATATGCCAACGCGGTAATTAATGCTTACAAACACAATTCCTTTCTTCGCCATGGCTTCACCATCATAAATAGGAACATTGGTGCCACCGCTTACAAAACCGCCTCCGTAAATCCAAACCAGTACAGGTAATTTTTTATTGGATGATGTTGAGCTTGTCCAAATATTCAAATACAAACAATCTTCGCTGATAGGTTCTTTTCTTATTAAAAATTCTTCACTCCACATACTGAATGGAACAGGAGCGGCCTGCATCGGACTTGCGCTGAATGTATCGCATTGCCTTGTGCCTTTCCATGGTTGTACCGGTTGCGGAGCTTTCCATCTTAAGGCTCCAACAGGTGGTGCAGCGAAAGGAATGCCTTTAAAAATATTTATGTTGCTGTCAGTAATACCGGAAATCAAGCCTGCGTCTGTTTTTGCAACAGGTGTTTTTGTTTGTGCGAAAGATGCAACTGCAATAAATAATGAAAGCGAAAAAACAAGCAATCTTTTTGAGATCATTTTTATTGAATTGATGTTATGTAAATTAAATCCTGCGTTTGTAGTTTTATTTTTTTGTGAACCACAAAGACACGAAGGCACAAAGGATTAAAAACTTATTTCTGTTTTAACGCATTATCAATACCTTTCTGCACCAATGGTTCCATTATTTGGTATCCCGCCAACGTTGGATGCACGCCATCGTTAGATAAGTTTTTCGGTAAACCTTTTTTATCATCAACCATTGCGGAGTAGTAATCAACAAAAATCATTTTGTTTTTATCAGCATATTCTTTCAACATTTTATTTAATGCTATTACTGAATCTGCAGGATGAATATAAGTGCGCCATGGAATTGCATTGGCAGGCAAAGTTGAAGTGATCACCACTTTAATGTTGTTGGCTTTTGCAAGCTCAGCCATTGAAATAATATTCCCATAAGTGTCTTCCAGTTTTATTGGTCCCGTGTTTTGAGCAATATCATTTATACCTGCAAGAATTACTACCACTGCAGGTTTCAGGTCAATCACATCTTCACGAAAACGAATAAGCATTTGCGGTGTTGTTTGTCCGCTTATGCCACGATCAACATAATCATTATTTATAAAAAATGCTGAATCATTGTTCTTCCATCCTTCAGTAATAGAGTTGCCCATAAATACAACACGCTTCTTATCGGTAACAGTTTTCAGCTTTTCATTCTCATCTGCATAACGTTGTATATTGGGCCAGTCTTTCAATGTTCTTTGCATCCAGTCAACCTGTTGTGATGCAGGTGATGCAGTTCCTTTCGCAATATTCATTACCTGCAGCCAATCGCCGAACCTGTCAATCCATGAATCGGTAGGGATATTCTGTATGCGCATACCAAAACCATGTCCGCCTTCTACATACATGTGTAATTCTGCAGAGTGTTTTGATGAAAGCCATTTGTTATACAAACTAACGCTGTGCGGCGCCAATCCTAACTGATCGTTTGATGCAGCCACAATGAACATCGGCGGCGCATCTGAAGCAATAGCTGTTTGCATACTATCAGGAAAGAAAGGATAAATAGGTGCAACAAAATCAGGCTTGTTATCAGCCGTATAATTAAATGCAGCAGATGCAGCAACAGTGCCGCCTGCAGAAAAGCCTATAATGCCTATTTTATCCGGATTGATATTGTATTCAGCAGCGTGTTTGCGCACATAAGTAATGGCTTCGCGGCCATCGCTTATGCCCATCATAATTACATTTTTTGTTTGATCGTCTGATTCTCCTTTTTTGTTGATCATATCCATCATATCCTGAACCGGATCGTTAGATGTGCTATGAATCAATCTATACTTCAACACAAAACAGGTAACACCTTTTTTTGCAAGCCATGTTGCAACATCAATGCCTTCACTATTGATAGATAAAAGATGAAAGCCGCCGCCGGGACAAATAACGATTGCGGTTCCGTTTGCAACAGATGGATCCGGCGCATATACAGTAAGCGTTGGCTTCGAAACATTATAAACAATGTTTGTTTTGAACATGTTCTTACCGGCATCAATAAACTGTTCATCCCAATTCCAGTTTTCAGAACCAGGTGCTGCACCGCTGTATAACTGAATTACTTTTTGCTGTGCCTGTGCAATTGATGCAATAAAGAGTAATAGAAAAAGAATTTTTTTCATAATGGAAGAATCAAAGCTTTATAATTAAAAGAAAATTGAACTTTATTAATAATAGCAATAATTAAATATACCCATCAACAGCTTAGTTTTAAAGCCGCTATTGTTTTGTTGCAGCATCCCAATGTTCAGCAATCTTTCCGTTTTCAATACGAAACATGTCGAACCACGTGGCCGTATATGTTTTCGAACTGTCTTTTGGATCGGGCAGTTCTCTTGCAAAACTTATCATCACCATATCACCTTCTGCAATAATAGATACAACGGGCGCCTTGATGGTATCAGCAATCGGTTGTGGTTTTTTGAATCTTGAAAAGAAATCAACAAAAGCTTTTCTGCCTGTGGGAACATTTGGATTATGCTGAATGTATGTTTCAGCCATGTATTTATCTGCAAGTTCAAGATGGCCACCTTCAAACACTTCGCGCCAGAAATCGTACAAAAGCTTTTTATTTTGTGCAAGTTTCGGATCGTTGCTTTGAAGCATTGATCTCTGATCCGACAGCGGTGTTACTGCTACCTGTGCATAACTTTTAAATGAAATGCATGAAAAAGCAATTACAAAGAATAAAACGATTTTTTTCATGAATTGAATTTACAACGAACACAATTGAAATCGCCGATTACATTCCGAAGTTATTCAATTCCTCTATATAACCTGATTCTTTTGAATTAGCTTTTAGTTCATTTATCTGAGCTTTCGGAGTTAATGCTTTATTTACTTTTTCAACTACAATTTCATTTGGCAAATTAAATGAAGACTTTAAACGAATGTCTGTTGATGAAGCGCCTGCTTTAACTGTATATCTTCCTGCATCTGCAATCCATGCTTCTTTATCAGTATAAAAAGATGCGAGGTCTGCTGCGGTTAAAGTAAACTTTATTGTTTGTGTTTCACCCTGCTTCAGCAATTTTGTTTTTGCAAATGCTTTTAATTCTTCTGCAGGTTTATCAATATTGGTTGCAGGAGCAGATAAATAAATTTGAACAACCTCTTTGCCCGGCATCTTGCCCTGGTTAGTAATTGTAAGCGTTACTGTAATGCTTTTGTAAAATGTTGATGAGCTAAGTTTTAAATTGCCAAAAGTGAAATTACCATAAGACAATCCATAGCCAAACTCATAAGCAGGCTGTACGTTGAACGTATTGTAATAACGATAACCAACATATATGCCTTCTTCATAAGTAACTTCTGCAGGTATCTGTTTCATACCAAAGCTGCCTGTTGTTGCCTGGTCAGGAAATTCTTTGCCCGGGAAATTTTTTGCAGAAGGCACATCTTCATACTTCACAGGGAATGTTGTTGCCAGTCTTCCTGAAGGATTTACTTTTCCGCTTAAAATATCAACCATAGCATTACCACCTTCCAAACCTGGCTGCCATGCAAGCAAAATGGCATCTGCTTTATCGCGCCAGCTTGTAGTTTCTATAACACCTCCAATGTTCAATACAACAATAACTTTTTTATGTTGTGCATGATAAGCATTGGTAACATTTGTTATTAATGTTTGCTCTTCATTTGATAAGTTGAAATCACCATCCTCTTTCCTGTCCCTGCCTTCACCTGCATTTCTGCCGATTGAAATAATAGCAACATCAGTGTTTGCAGCTTTTGCGTTGATGGTGTTATCATCAATTACAAATTCCGGTGCGGGTGGCGTTGGATTCCTGAATTCTTCGAAGAAACTTTTCTTTGGATGTGCTTTGTTATAATCGCTTAGGTAATTTGTGTAATTTGTTTTTATATCTGCATCAACAGTATATCCTGCGTTGCTTAAGCCTTGTGATAAAGAAACTTTGTACGCTTTGTTTACATCGCCGCTGCCTGTTCCGCCTGCAATAAGATCATAACCATTGATACCGAATAAAGCAATATTTTTTACCGATGTAAATGGCAATACATTATCAGTGTTCTTCAATAAAACCATTCCATCTGCAGCTGCTTCGCGTGATACCTCTGCATCTTTTTTCAGATCAGGTGTATTGTTAAATTTATATTGTTTGAAAGCGGGTGATTTAAGAATGATATTGAGGATAAGTTCGCAGTTTTTATCTAATGTTTTTACATCAAGCGAATCGTGATTTACTGCATCAATAATTCTTTGTGATTGTTGTTTTGTTCCGGGCATTAATAGATCGTTGCCTGCCTGCATTTGCTCAACAGGGTTTTTCCCGCCAAACCAATCAGTCATAACGAACCCTTTGTAGCTCCAATCATCTCTTAAAACAGTTGTAATAAGATCATGGCTTTGCGATGCATAAGTTCCGTTTATTAAGTTGTAAGAACTCATCACTGTCCAAGGATTTCCTTTTTTTACAGCTATCTCAAATCCTTTCAGATAAATTTCACGTAATGCTCTTTCACTAACAATTGTATTTACTGTATTACGATCTGTTTCCTGGTTATTGGCTGCATAATGTTTTATAGAAGTTCCCACACCATTTGACTGAATGCCATTAACCATTGCTGCGGTCATGCTGCCTGAAACCAGCGGGTCTTCAGAATAATATTCAAAGTTTCTTCCACCCAAGGGATTACGCTGAATATTCAAGGCGGGGCCAAGAATAATATCAATACCATAATCATGCACTTCACTGCCAAAAGCAACGCCTACTTTTTTAACCATTGCAGTGTCCCATGTAGATGCCAGCAAAGTGGCAACCGGCCATGCAGTGGCGTAATATGTTTTTGAATGATCGTTATCACGGGTAGAATCAATGCGCACACCAGCCGGGCCATCTGATACAACAATGGAAGGAATACCCAAACGCGGAATAGCGTAAGTAGTTCCGGCTGCACCGGGCACTTTGTCTTTTGTCTGACCTATGGTTGGTTCACCTGCGCCAGGCATTGCAAACCCATTACCTACAACCAATTTGGCTTTTTCTTCAAGCGTCATGGCTGCAACAATATCTTTAACTGAAGCTTTGCCCAATTGCGGTGCATTTTGAGCAATCAATTTACCCGAAAAGAAAGAAATAAGAATAATGGTGAGAGAAAGCAATTTTTTCATGCGCGATGTTTGTGCCGGAACTGGTGGTTTTTTGAAGATGCGAAATTAACTTCTGGCTGTACATATTATAATTAAATAGACAAAAGCAATGTATGTTGCGACATAGCTGTAACCTTTGAACTTTCGCGAATAAAATTATGCGCTTACTTTGTTCTGATGAACGAAGCTGAAAGAAACATTTTAGGGTTGCACCTGCCTACCGATCCGCGCTGGGTAAACCTTGCAGCTATTAGCTTGCAGGATATTTTAACTGATCATGCTTATTGCGAACAAAAGGCGGCGACAAGCTGCATTTCATTAATACAGCGTTATCCTGATAAAGTTGAATTGGTGAATGAGCTTTCTCCAATTGTAACAGAAGAATGGGGACATTTTCGTTTGGTATTGCAGGAACTGCGAAAAAGAAATTTACATCTTGGTAAACAGCGTAAAGATGAATATGTAAATCAACTGCTGCAGTTTGAAGTAAAGGGTGGGAGAGAAGAAGACCGCTTGCTGGATAAACTTTTAATATGTGCATTGATCGAGGCAAGAAGCTGTGAACGGTTTAAACGTTTGAGTGAAGGTTTGAATGATGATTACCTGAAAAATTTTTACCGCCGTTTTATGGAGAGTGAAGCAGGGCATTATGTAACTTTTATTGAGTTGGCTGAAACTTATGTTGATAAGGGAAAAGTGCGCAAACGCTGGAATGAATGGCTTGTGTATGAAGCTGAAGTGATTCTGCATTTAGAGCCAAGAGGAGACAGGATGCATTAGAGAAGCCTATCCTGAATCCTTCCCGAAGGGAAGGACTTTGAGCATTCAACTATGCAAATAGCTCATTAATTTATAGCTTTCAAAATAAACAACTCACTAATTATAATTAACGTGAGTTCGGTTTAAGAAATTTAAGTTTATAATAAAGCTTTTTCTTTCTGAACACTACTAAGAAGTTGAGCCGTCACCTCGACGTTAGGAGAGGTCTCTTAAATTTCTTACTGATTGAATTTCGGGAGAGGTCTCCTGACGTCGACATGACGTAGTCAACCACCTTACCCCGAACTCACGTTATATTAGTACAGGATGTTTAAATTATTTGGGTTTAAAGGTCCCTCTCCTTTGGGGAGGGATTTAGGGAGAGGCCGAATATTTTTTCCGCATCCAGCCAGTTTTCCATTCTTTCATATTCTGTGTAATGTATATTATGAGGAGCAGAGAAAACAATCGGCCTGCCTGTGAAAACAGATAAATTAAAATCATGATCGTCAATTAAAATATCCGCTTTAATCAAATGTTTATCGCCGCAAAATATCCTGCGTTTCCAGTGTATAAAAGGAAAGTGTTTATCCAGCCATTCGTATTTGTCAAGAAATGAATGCTTGAATTCCATGGCTGCTGAAACAATATAAATTTCATGCAGGTTGTTCAATGCTTCAATTGTTTCTTTGGCATTTTCAATTACAGGAAGGTCTTTAAAAAAACCGGGCTGATGTGGATAGCTTTTTACTATTTGTACCTGTTCAGCAGGAATAATATCATACAATCTTTTTCCATGAATATCCGCCTTTGTATACCGGACGCCGAAATCTCTTTCATACCATTCTAAAAAGCGTTCGCTTGCATCGGCAATAACATCATCCATATCAATTAAAATGCGCATTATATTTTATTTTTAAAATGTTTTTAATTCAGAATCGTAAGATCAGATAACAACTTTCTCAAGCGTGTTTAAAAAAGTTTCATCGATATCTGCGCCTATGCCAATAGCATCCGGCAGTTCAACACAAAAATTATTATAACGCACACCGCCAATAACAGAATCAATTTTATGGCCAAGCATGCACGTGTCCATATCGTAAAAATAAATATTATCGAATGCTGTTGCAAAATGTGCGAATGCAGTTAATGCAACACGACTTTCCAGCATGCCACCCATCATACATTTGATATTGGCTTTTTCGCAAACGATATTAATTTTTTTTGCTTCCAGTATGCCACCGCTCTTTGCAAATTTAATATTTACATAATCACAGGCATCAGCTTCAATCAATCTTACTGCATCATGATGATCGAATACACTTTCATCTGCCATTATCTTCACCGGAGATGTTTGTTTAAGCATGGGCAACAGATGATCATTATAACTGCGCATGGGCTGTTCACAGAATTCAATATTAAAATCTTTTAATGCTGTTAATACATGAACTGCTTCATCATAACTCCATCCCTGGTTGGCATCAACCCTTAACTTAATTGTATCGCCAACCTTTCCTGCAATTAAGTTTATTGCATTAATATCATGCTGAACATTTTTCCCCAGTTTTATTTTTAAAATGCTGACACCTTGTTCAACAAACCTTTTTGCAGCAGCAGCCATTTGAGCAGGTTTGTTTATGCCTACCGTAACATCAGTGAGTAATTGCTTTTTATTTGTTCCGCCTAAAAATTTATACAAAGGCAATGCAGCATGTTGCGCATTGATATCGTGCAAAGCCATATCAAATGCACTTTTGGCCGTATTGTTATGTACAGCGAATGCATGCAGTTCATCCATGCGTACTTCTATAGCAAGCGCATCTTTATCTTTCCATAATAAAGCGAAATCTTTTGCCATTGCAAAACAAGTAGCTTGTGTTTCGCCTGTTATCATAGGGAAAGCCGAACATTCACCCACACCGGTTA
This sequence comes from Bacteroidota bacterium, assembly GCA_013289015.1. Lineage (GTDB taxonomy): Bacteria > Bacteroidota > Bacteroidia > Chitinophagales > Chitinophagaceae > Parafilimonas. Next base: position 69,097 of record JABDAV010000005.1, read on the forward strand.
AATCTTCATCCGTATATATCCTTATAAAAATATTTTGCGCATAATGCATAGTCCCTGTTGCTATTGTAAAAGGAACCATAGGAATGCTGTATTTGTAAATTTCAGTTTTGGTAATGGTCATGCTCTTATACTAAAATGTTTTCTTTACATATTTTTTGTCTATTAAGTAACTAATTTTTCATTCTGTACTTTTCTCTTGAAAGGAAAGTCCAAAAGTTCAAGAACGGATGATATTCAGCACATCCGTTCACACGCCTTGATTAAGCTGTTATGCTGATGACTTTTGCTCACAATATTTATTATTTTTTTAAGGTGTTCGCGAATCTTCTTCGATTTCAGCAGTTGAACCCTGATGCTTAGGTTCAATCATGCTGATTTTATGCAAGCCCTTAAACATTCTGGTTAATATAATCTCTGCCTCAGCTTTTCTTTCGCATCACCACACCATTCATCTCTTAAAATGCTAAGCACGATTGAACTTCTGCGGCCACCCTCTGCCGTAGGCATATTGTTGCGCAATATACCATCCACTTTGCAGCCAATAGATTTCATGGCAGCAATGCTTCTTTCGTTTCTTGCATCAGCACGAAACTCGACCCGCTCTAATCCTAAATTCTCAAAAGCAAATTGCAATAACAAAAATTTACAATGTTTGTTCAAACCTGTTCCATGAAACTTTTTTCCATACCATGTATAACCTAACTGAATGGTCTTATACGGAAGATTGATATCATAAAATCTTGTGCTGCCTGCGTAAGCATTTGTTTTTTTATCAAACACAATAAAAGGAAATTCCTTACCGACGGCTTTTTCTGCAAATGCAATGCTCATGTAATTTCTCAGTCCTTCTCCGCCATCGGCGCGTACTAACGAATAAAACCAAAGTCCTTGTTCGTTTAATGCGAAAGGCAATAAATTGTTATAATCATTTTCTTCAAGCGGCCTTAATAAAACGCGATCATCTTCTAACGTTACGTTGGGAAATTTTTCCGGTGTTGAATACATACTTTCGTGCTTGGATTTTTTCAAAGATAACTTTAAAGAAAAACATTTTATATGTGCGGAATAGTTGGCTATATCGGTTACAGGCAGGCTTATCCTGTTGTTTTAAAAGGATTGAAAAGATTGGAATATCGCGGCTACGACAGCGCCGGTGTTGCATTGATTAATGATGGATTGAAAGTGTATAAAAAAGAAAGGC
>JABDAV010000006.1 GCA_013289015.1 Bacteroidota bacterium
AGATGGCTATTGCTCATATTCGAATATTTGAAGTGAACAAAGATGAGGAGCAACTTACTATCGCTGATAGACTACTAAACGACTGTCTAAAAATGTTGGAAGGACCAATGGATCCTAGAGACTATCGATTGAAGCCTAGAGTTCTTAATAACGCCGGTAATAGTTACAAACAAAGAACGTTAGTTCTTAAAAATCTTCAAAGCGCCAAAAAAGCGATTGCATATTATGAGGAAGCCGCTAAATATTGGAATGAAAAAGATGCGAGCTATGATTGGGCGCTGGTAAGAAAAAATATTGCAGAAACAAAATATGCATTAGGAAAACTCACGAATGACTCTGAAATTCTTTTAGAAGCTCTTAGTGATTGTATACATGCAATACGATATCGTAATTTAAAAAACTCACCATATCAATGGGGCAAAACTGTACAAGTAGTTTTTTCGATAGTTATTTTGCTTGATAGATTGAAGAAAATAAAGTTAATTACAAAGTCTTCGCGTACTAAAATCCTTTCTTATATAACGAGTGTTATTGAAGATGAAGCAACATGGATGCAAAATCTATCTACTGGATTTATTCGCAATGCAAGAAAAGTCAAAACAATACTTCTTAGTTGAACGCTAGTTCACTAATAGATGATAATTCATCTTGAACAGAATTCAATAATTCTTCATATAGGTTAAATGGTGTTGTGCGATAGATATGTGATAATTTGAAGAGGTTAATCAAATTCGGAATATTCGCGCCTTGTTCCTAATGACAGAGTGCAACTTCATTGGTAAAGCCAAGTTTTTGGCAGACTTGTTTCTGCGTCAAACCCGCTTTCAATCGATATTCTTTTAAATTATTTGGTACGATCTCTTTTCGTTTGTTCATAGGATAAGTCTAAATGTGTTTAAAAATGATAATAAGGGAGAGAAATTTGACTTACTCCTATGCTGCTCGTGCGTTATATTGAACAGTTGTGATAGGTATAATTGGATCTTTAGTTCGAACTTCATCAACTATGGCGCACATCTTGTTATTTCTAACAATTTTTCATTTGATCAAATTGAGCTTATAGAAAATGATATTGAATGGAGCAATGATAAAGGAAACAGACCTTACTCAACACTTAGCATAATTTGGTCAATGCCAGGCGCTACATTTATAAGTTTAAGTTTAGATATGGATTCGTCAGTTTTAATTATACCTTTTTGTGCGATCTCTAACATTGAATAGTTATGTTTTTCGCCTTTATCAACAGAGGCTTGAATATTGATTCCCATGGCTGGCCAAATAGTCGAAACAAAGGATATGTCATCTTCACCATCTTCACTCTGATATGCAGAACATACAACGCCACATACTTCACTGGTATCGGTTCTAAAAACAGGGCCGCCGCTCATACCGGGATTGAATTTGCAATCAGTCTGAAAACAAGGGAAATTTAAAAAACTACCATCTCGCCTTTCTGGGAAAATTTCTACTACTTTACCGGTTGAAAAAGCAGTTTCTTGATGTATTTCCATCTCAATACTTTCATCAGTAGAACTCTCAATACTCGCCTTCATTTTATAATACCCAGCAGCTAGTATTATAGTTCCAACCGGCGGTGGTAATAAATTTAACTTAACAATTGGGTGCATAACTTGCTTATCGTTTTCAAACATTGGTCGTAGTGCCATGAAAGCTATATCTAGACCTTGTTCTCTATACCAGACCTGATCTATCGGGATAAGACCACCTTCTGTTTCGCTTTTTATCCACGTTGCATAAAGTCCTCGGCTAGATTTATAGGAATCTGATCCTTCGTGATGAATTGGCGCTCCTGCGACAGCATAATCTATAACATGTTTTGCCGTTATCATTAACCCATCTTTTGACACAATAAAACCCGTTCCAACTGGAATCAGTTTGTCTCCATCCATAGCTATTATATGTAAAACATTTTTCTGAATCGGATGGGCAAAATGATCAAATGGTCTGAACGATTTCATAATTTCTTATATAGATCTTGATTATAGAAATATGAAGATAAAATTCGCTCTTATTTATAAGCAATTATGTACAAAATTGAAATATATATAAGAAACTTGACTTTGTTATACGTAAAGCTACTTATTAATGTAACAACATTGCATGTAGTGAAATCTATGTTACACTATCCATTATGGATATGTTACATTCAACTAATTTCTTCACTACAACTCAAGCTGCTGAACTTCTTAGTGTTTCGCGCATTACAATATTCCGTTGGATTAAAAACGGCTCTTTAAAAGCTGCTAAGATTGGTCGCAACTATGTACTGCCGAAAGACGAAATATATAAGCGCTTATATAATCTTTCACTTAGTACAATACAAAAGAGTGATATCAATACACTCATCAATAAAACGATTAAAGACTATGGAGAAACTATCCGCATGTTGGGTCGTGAATAATCATGAAGATCAAACGACTCACAATCGAAGAGATCAAATATTCAGCACATCAACTTGCACAGAAATATTTAGAATGGAATGAACCAATACCTGAGTTTGAAACACGATACCCATATGCATTAGAACAATGTTTAGTTGCACCATTTCAAACATTTAGAGGGCAACTGTATAAAGGGTTGGTTCCGAAGACAGCAATTCTTTTTTATCTGATGATAAAGAATCATCCGTTTCAAAACGGGAACAAACGCATTGCAGTTATGTCACTGTTATTATTATTAGGAAAAAATGGGAAATGGCTATCTATTACACCACAAGAATTGTATAACTTGGCAAGGTGGGTTGCTGCCAGCCCTGCAGGTGTGAAAGAGGAAACGGTGAAGGCTATTGAGAAGGAATTGAAGAAAGCCTTAGTAGATTATCTCATTTAACTTGTGAAAATGGATACTAAAGAACTTGAAGAAAAAATTGAAGGTCAAATTGAAACACAAAATCTGGATTTTAAAGCAGATTGTCCTTGGGATGTTAAAAATTTCGCTAAAGACATAATAGCGATGAGTAACATCAAAGATGGTGGCAATATAATTATTGGTGTTGAAGAAAAGACAAAGTTCGTACGACAAGGTGTCTCTCCAGCTAATAAATCAACCTATAAGATAGATGAGATGCGGGATCAAATGAGAAAATACGCTGATCCGAACGTAGATTTTTATTCATCAATTATTAGTGATAAAGAAGGAAAGCAATATGCCATAATTCACGTAACCGAATTTAGAGATACGCCTGTTATTTGTCGTATTGATGATCCCTCTGCTGGTGTAAAGGCTGCAACGATATATTATAGGAATACAAATCGAAGAATAGAAAGCGCGCCTATATCCAACTCATATGATCTTAGAGACATAATTGAATTAGCGGCGGTGAAGCTAATGAGACGTCGTAAAGAGTTTGGTTTTAATATCACATCAACTATTCAAGATGATTTAAACAAGGAGCTTGGTGGACTATGAAAGACGATTTAATTAAAACAATTAAGAGCGGAGGATATTGGAGAGTGAACTTTCAGCCTATTGTACTTCAAAATATACCATCACTACAAAAATGTAGTGAAATAATTGAGAAAAACAAGGTTCGCTTAAGGGGCTGGGATTACCCACACGTTCAAATAATGCAAAACGAGAATGGAGGAATGCAACCATGTGGAAATTATTGGGAAAGTTGGACAGACTGGGGTGCTTCAAAGGAATTTTGGAGAATGTATAAAAGTGGACAATTTCTTTACTATAAAGCACTTCGAGAAGACTGGTATGAGGGGGATTTTTTTTACAACGATTTAGGTCCTTTAATAAAACCCTTAACATCTCTATCGGTTATTGGGTCAGTTATTTTTGAAGTTACCGAAATGTTTGAATTTTTATCACGCTTATTGCAAGAAGGATTATATAAAGAAGGAGTTCTCGTAAGTATTTCATTAGAGAACATTAAAAATCGTATTTTGAGAGTAGACGATTCTCGTAGACTTCCATTTTCTTACGAAAGAAAAACTGGTGCTTCTAAGGTTGAGTATGGTAAAGTATTGTCAGCAGATGAGGTTATAAACAATTCCAAACTGTTAGCTAACAGCTTTATCCGTGAAGTGTTTGATCTATTTGGCTGGAATCCTTCTGAAGAGCAGATTTTAGCTGATCAAGAAAAACTTTTAAAAGGCCTCATATAAGTTATGAATGCTAACTTGATATACTCTTGGAGGCATAAAGACGTGACGGATTATCAGAGGCAGTCATCATTATTTTATAGGTCATAAGAGTAGTACATTGCGCAATGTCTGTGATCCATATCATGGTAGTGTTGCCATAAAACCAAGAACCATGAAGGACATTATCCTGCAATCAGGAATAGATCAAAAAGAATGGTTTAATAACGGCGTATGATTAAAAAGAATAAAGCTCCTGATGGAGCTTTTAAAAATCAATTTTCCTGCCATATAATTTGTAATAATCGCTATCAAATTTTTGAAACATTTTAGGGTTGTCCATCCAAAAATTATAATGTATTGAATCTTTAAGCGGAGGCAAATCAGGTGTCCAAATAACAGTTTTATAAACGCCTGCCTGATTTAGAATAACATCTCGATACACAACTTTTATCCAAAAAAAATAGCCTGGATCATCGGGCCATATCATCCAACCATTACCCAAATAATATATCAATTCTGAAGCGAAGCTTTGATTATAACCTACTAAGGTTATTGCTGTATTAGCAGTATCAAAGTAAATTTTTTTTGGCATAGTATAAACTGGGTAATTTGTCACTTCAATTGCCGTAATTATTTTTTCTATTTTGATAGGTCGATGCCCGGAATTTGTGAATGTTGCAATCAAAGCAGTTCGTGCTGATTTCAGGGAGTCAAATATTAAAAATGGTTCGTCTGTTGATAGTTGAACTTGTTGATTATATTTCTGCAGAAAGTTTGTGGTTTTTAAAGATGCTGTTTGTATATTATAAAAATCTGTGTCTTTAGAAAATTTAAGTAAATCACGATTAAATTGCTCTTTATAACGAATTGCTGCAATACTGTCTGTTTTTTTTATTTCTCTTTGTGATAAATCAAATTGCCTTTGTGCAAATTGAAATTGAGTTTTCTGAATTTCAATATTATCTGATGCCTGTTTATCCTGCTTAATCATTACCACGATACTGACGATTAAGGCAGCTGCTGCTATAATTGTTGAAATCAGTTGTACTATTTTATCAACCTTTTCTTTAGTTGTTACAGAACTGCCTGTTTTTTTATCTTTACCTTTTTTCCTTATCAAGGAAGATCTCATAAGCAAGTTTTATAGCAATATAAAAAAATATTTCAGTGTTGGAAACAGATACCGAAAGGATTTAATTCTTTTAATAATAGCGACAAACCTTTTACAGATTAATAAAGGATTCAATAATACAAAAGCCGCATTTCTGCGGCTTTTGTATTTACGTTACTCGAAACCCGTCAAAATAATACCGATTGAACAATTTTTAGTACCGATTGCGATATTTCTGTTTTGGTTAAATAGTAAACTTACACATTCATAAGAACCAAAAACTTTTGATGATAGTTTATGCAGGATACTAAAAATAAATTGACCAAAGTTATCTCGTCATTGAATGACAAAGTGCCTGTAATAGGCATAACCAAAGAACAAACGTTTGAATATTTTTTTCGGAAGTATTATGCGGGACTATGCTTTTTTGCGCAATCTATTATTCACAATGAGGAAGAAGCAAAGGACATTGTTCAGGATTGCTTTATAAAACTATGGGATGATGCAGCGATAACAGAAAACGCAAACAGTGTAAAATCATATTTATATACCATGGTGCGCAACCGCTGCATAGATTATGTACGAAAGCAGAGGGTGATAAGAAAGACAAAAACATACCAGCAGGAAAATGAAGAAAAAGAGAGGTATTTTGATGAAATAGCTTTTGCGGAAATAGTACGACTAGTGCTGGAGTATATGGAAGAACTGCCACCCAGGATGAACATCATTTTAAAAAAATATTATTTGCAGGGTAAGCGGCATAAGAAGATTGCCGCCGAATTATCGAGCAGTGAAAACGCCATACAGATGCACAAAAAAAGAGCGATGAAACTATTAAGGCACAAGTTGGTGTTTTTAAAGCAAAGTTTATTACACACCCTATAACGGAAGTAATGTAAGTTCCCGAAATTCGGCCAGGTTTAATTGGACTTAAAAAAGACAAAAAACTTTTTTTACGAAATATCACAGCTAACATTAGTATTCCTTACATAAATACAATTATAGTAGATATAGCGGATTACGGTGGAAAGATGACAAGGCAAAAGGGTTAGCACTATACAGTATTTAGCGGATGCTTCATGATCTGTCCCTGCAAGTGTTCAATACTTGCCGACAAATAGATTGTAGTAGTCTTGATATCACCATGGCCCATCATCTTTGAAAGGCTATAAATATCACAGCCGCCTTCAATCATGAGTGTTGCAAATGTGTGTCGCAATCTATGAACACTAAACTTTAGTTTTGATGCGGCTCTAATTTTTTCCACCAGGTGTTTTAATCCGTCTTGGGTAAATCCTTGATTTAAGCGATATGATGCAAAGAATTCAGGGCACGTTTTGTTGAGCTTTTTTCTCTCTATTAAATATTTCTGCAGAATGACACTTAGGGTTGATGATATTGGAACCATGCGATCTTTTGAGCCTTTGCCCAAGTGAATAAATATGGTCTTGTTTTCAAGGTCAACATCGGAATATTTCAATTGCATACATTCGTTAAGTCGCAGACCTGCATAGATGAACATGGCAAAGAGTGCATGGTTTCTGTATCGAAGAAATGTTGAACTGTATGGATAGTTATAGACTATTTCCAATAACCGAAGCGCATCTTGTTTGGCAAGTCTCTTTGGAAGTTTTTGTTCAAGTTTTGGTTTGGCCAAATCAGCAATTGGATTTTCTTGTAAATATCCTTGACTAATACACCACTTAAAAAATACCGAGAGTGATTTATAAAAAACAAGGAAGGTATTTGGTGACCAATGACGTTCTGTTCTACCGTAAAAAAACAAGTTGCGTACATTATCTACAGTAACCTCATTTACTTTACTAACGCCTGCAAATTTTCGATATGAGTTAATGACATATTTATATCGTTTAATTGTTTGCTTTGAGAACCCTTTAATTGATACTGAATATTGATAAAATTTGGTCGCTATTATTTCTATTTCCATAGAAAATACTCCACTCTTCAATATCACAAATACAATACTTCAAACCCTCTGTCTAGGACCTGTTCCTTTACCGGTGTAGGGTCCTAAAACACTATTTTCCCAAAAAACCCTTATGTGTGCCCCCAGCAGGATTCGAACCTGCGACCGTCTCCTTAAGAGGGACCACGACCATCTCCGTTTACAGATGTGGTCCCGAGAAGTAAAAAAGATATATTCTATAAGGTTGAATTAGACATCGATGATATACTGGCTTTGTGAACAACTATGCTTTTATAGATAGTCAAAACGTATATCTCTCGATTAAATCTTTGGGTTGGCAGATCAACTGGAAACGATTTCGGATATATCTTAAAGAACATTATGATGTGGAAAAGGCTTTCATATTTATCGGATATATCGAAGGAAATAATCAACTGTATAGTGAACTCCAAGAAGCCGGTTTCATTTGTATTTTTAAACCAGTTCTTACATACAAAGATGGTACGGTAAAAGGGAATGTGGATGCAGAATTAGTGCTCCATACCATGATCCAATTTACCTCATTTGATAAAGCAATCATTATTACAGGTGATGGAGATTTTTATTGCTTAGTTCAATATTTATTAGAGAAGAATAAATTACAAGTTGTACTTGTCCCAAACCAACTTAAATATTCAGCACTTATCAAACGTTTTGCTAAGAAACACATTGCTTTTATGAATGACCTCCAACAAAAGATAGGAAAGCGAGACAATAGAATTGCTGCTTAAAATAAAAAGGACCCCTGCAGGACAAACCTGCAAGGGGACTTTTCGTGGTGATGAGACAAGTATAATCTTTTGATGAAAATTGTCAAGGAAATAAAAAAGTCCCTTTTTACAGGGACCTTAAATTTTAGAACTTTGCTTTTGGTTTTCTATGCGTCAAGACAAACATACTTGTATTGAACAGAAATAAATAGATTGCAAACAATCCATAGACGATTGGGTGGCCAATACATATTATCAAGGTGCAAGACCAAGAAATTATCCCATACATCCATGCTGAAGTTTTTTCAGAAAGAGGCTTTACATAGGCATTATGTACAGTAGGAATAGCAATTAGAAAATCAGCAAGAATAGCGATACTTGTTGTAAGTAATGCGTCTTTTGTTGATAGATAAATTGCGACACAAATTGCTCCTAAGATCAGGCATAACCAGTCCCAGGGCTTAATCGTATAATTTTTCGACAGTATGGTTAGTATCCCGATAAGAACACAACATATTGTTGAAACAAGTAATCCCATCTGACTTAATTCAAACCCCTTGTTAATAACTTGTGATAGTAAGCTAATACCCATCATTATTGACCATCCAAACCAAGAAATCGGTCGTGGTTTTATCGGGTTACTCTTTTTAAGAGCAGAGACGAGATATGTTGTGCCTGCAATGATTAGTACTATACCTGCAATAACGCCAAAAACTTGTTCTATTGTTTTTGTAAATAATGGTGCCATATTCAATTGTTTTAAAGGAGCAGTCTATAGCTCTAGAGAGAATATAACATATATCTGTTGACAAGTCAAATAATATATGCTATACTAACCGCATAAGTTCTTTAAGCAAATTTTAGATTGTTTTCCAGGGCTCCTCTTTAGGGGATTTGTGGTAAACAATCTAAAACAACTATATGAAAAAGTTATTTGTTCTCATCATACTCTCAATTTTCGGACATTCAGCCTTCTCTCAAATAGAAATCTATGGCCGGTATACCGCTGGAGGAAAAGTAGAACCAGATATTAACTTATACGGTGAAAGGAAACTTTCTAAGAAAGTTAATCTGACTTATTTTGCTTTAGTAGAGTCAAAATGGTCGGAAGCTTTAGTTGGTTTCTCTTATGCTCCAAAGGATTGGTTCAGTGTTGGTCTTAGTGCCGGCGTTGAACATAATCCTGCAGTGTATCGCACCGCTGGAAGTATTTGGATGGGCAAAAAGAAAACATCATTGTTAGTTTTATGGGAAAAAGGTGACGGTAGAGATAACTACTGGTACAAAACTACCTTATCACAAAAACTTTCAGATGAAGTTTCTCTTGGCGCAAGAGCATGGAGGTATCATGGTGTTGGTCCAGTGTTCAGCTACGCAATTAAAAAAGTAGGTGTGACACCCTGGATTATGCCAGCATACGATTTTGAGTATGACCAAAAGAGATTGATTTTTGGTGTTGATATAAAAATGTAGCACCATCAAATCATTGAGATCCTGGATTTATTCGGGATCTTTTTTATTTTCATCATCAGTATTGAATTAATCGAACTAGCGAGTTAGTTATTCAGTGGATGTTTCATTATTTGAGATCGTAGGTGCTCAATGCTTGCAGAAAGATAAATGGTAGTTGTTTTAATATCGCTGTGTCCCATCATTTTTGAAAGACTGTAAATATCACAACCACCTTCAATCATCAGCGTAGCAAACGTGTGTCTCAATTTATGTACAGAGAATTTTAGGTTACCTACCTTGCAAACCTCCTCTACCAAATGCTTAAGACCCTCTAATGTAAACCCTGCATTTTGTCTTGCTGAGGCAAAAAACTCAGGACAAGTTTTATTCTTTTTTCTTCGCTCAGCTATATATCGCTCAAGACTCTCAGCTAATACCAGTGAAATAGGTATTAATCGGTCTTTTCCTCCCTTGCCTTGTTTTACGAAAATGCTCATGTTTTCCAAATCAACATCTGAATAGTTTAAATGTACTAATTCACTTCTTCGCAACCCTGCATGAATAAATGTTGCAAAAATTGCATGGTTTCGTGCACGTATAAACCTACTATGATATGGATGATTGTATACAATTTCAAGTAGTCGTAATGCGTCTTGTTTGGTAAGTCGTATTGGAAGTTTCTGCTCAATTTTTGGCTTTTCAATATCATCAAGGGGATTAGAAGGGAGGTAATGTTGTTCAACACACCATCGAAAGAAGACACGCAAGGATTTATGAAAAACAACAAATGTATTCGTTGACCATTTTCGTTCAGCTCTTCCATGGTAGAACAGGGCACGAACATTATCATGAGTTACGTCATGCATTGTGATGACATTAAAAAGTTTGCAGTATAAATTGATTACATATTTATAGCGTCGTAGAGTTTCTTTTGAATATCCTTTGATTTGTATTAGATATTCGTAAAACTGTCTTGAAACTGTTTGTATCGGCATGAAAAAACTCACACTTCTCTGCAGCAATACAACATACATTCACATCTTCGTCACGACCTGTTCCTTTACGGGGAGTGGTTCCAAAGACAATTTTTGAGATTTTCGTTTTCAGAAAACCCTTATTTCATAAACCTTTTGTGCCCTCAGAGGGATTTGAACCCACGACCGTCTCCTTAAGAGGGGTTTTCCCGCTAAAATAAGGACTCAAAACTTAAAAAAAGCTTTGAAAAATAAGGATAAATTCAGATTGAGACTTTAAAAGTTGAAAGCATTGTATGGACCTGTTCCTCTTCAAAAATGACATGAATTATTTCTGAAGAATTGCGATTGGGAAGGTATTTAATTTAATAATCAGGTCTCTAAAAAGGGTACATGAATTAGATCAAATTATCAAGACTCATGCATTCAATATCGCTTCGCAATTCATCAACCGGCAGGCATCGCAAATAAACCATTGTCATACTGATTGATTTGTGTCCGAGTAACTGCCTTAATTTAGCAATGTTGTTATTTGTATTTAAGAAATTGATTGCAAACGTATGCCTGAACTGATGAAGGTGAAATGGAATTCCTGAACAATAGCGAAGTTTATCAACCAAATGCTTCAGACCATCATAGGTCAATTTTTCATCACGTTGACTAGAAATAATTAAGTATGGTGTTGTATACTTTTTTCGTTCATTCAGATAATCCTTTAAATACAAAAGCAATTGTGAATGCAGTGGCAGTTGCCTTGATCTTCCTGATTTGGAAGTATCTCCCCGCACTGTTAATATCTTATGCTCAATATCAACATCTCTAATCTGTAACAACATTAATTCTTCTCTTCGTAACCCGCAAAATAGAAGCAGATAAAACAAAACTAAATTCCGTTTTAGAATCAAAAGGTTATTGTCATGATGTGTATGAATTGCTGTAATGATTTTTTCTATTTCCTCTTTCTTTAGAAACTTTTTATCTTCATATGAAGGTGAAGGATGTTTTAAAGTTGCAAAAGGATTGACTTCTATATAATGTTTTACAGCCATCCATTTAAAGAAAGCGTTTAATTTATTCCAATAGGTAGCAATTGTTGATTTTTTAACGCCCGTCTTAATAATTCCTTTGCCGACAACTCTTTTACGTTCCTGGATGATTTTAAAAAAATCAGTCAAGGTTTGAGAAGTGATTGTTTTGCAGGTCAAACCGGGCATTATTTTAGTAAACAGTTTAAAAGCACCGGTATACCCTAGCAATGTTTCGAGACGCAATTTTCTTACATACTCGGCTTCATATAAAAATTCATCAAACAGTTGTTCTAACGATTTATGCATTTGTTAGAACAAGTATTACAAACTAAATATTCATTTCTAAGGCATAGTAATTTGGCTTTTGTTCATTTTTCTCTCTCTGTTGCTTGCAGAAAAATTATTTTATGATGACACAAATGCAGGAGAATGAAGCAAACAAAATAACCCCAATAGGCATCACAGACTTCAGAAATACCCACATCCCATTTGGTATAAAAGCAAAAGACCGCTTGCAACATATCTATGTTATCGGCAAGACCGGTGTTGGCAAAAGCACCTTGCTTCAGAATATGGCAATTGCAGACATAGAACAAGGTAATGGTATCACAGTCATTGATCCGCATGGAGACTTAGCTGATAGTTTATTAAACCACATTCCTGCACCGCGCATTCATGATGTCATTTATTTTAATGCAACCGATACAGACTATCCTATTGGTTTTAATCCCTTGTATAATGTTCCAGATAATAAAAAGCATTTGATTGCTTCAATTTTAATTTCAACATTTAAAAAGATATGGAGTGAATCCTGGGGCCCGAGACTTGAATATATTTTACGCAATTGCTTATTGACACTATTAGAAAGCGGCAAAGCGGTCACCCTGCTCGATATTCAACCATTGTTAGTACATAAAGAATTCAGGCAGGATATTTTGTATAGTATTCATAACAAGCAACTGCTCTCCTTTTGGTATGATGAGTTTGATAAATATCCGGTACCACTGCGTTCAGAAGCCATTGCGCCAATCCTTAATAAAATCGGTGTCTTTGCATCCAATAGCATCTTGCGTAACATTGTTGGTCAGAAGATAAGCACCATTGATCTGAAAACAATAGTGTTGGAAAAGAAAATACTGATTTGTAATTTTTCAAAAGGGATATTAGGTGAAGATGTATCAAGCCTGTTAGGGAGCATACTTGTATCAATGATTCACTTTACAGCTCTTCAACGAGCAGAACTTCCTATTGAAGAACGCACACCATTTTATCTCTATATAGATGAAATGCACTCATTCATTTCTTTATCATTTGCAGATGCTTTAAGTGAAGCTCGTAAATATGGCTTGTCCTTATTCCTTACGCATCAATACCTGGAACAAATTTCAGAAGAACTACGTGTTGCAATCTTCGGAAACATTGGAACAACTATCAGTTTCCGAGTAGGTGCAGAAGATGCAGCATATCTCTCAAAAGAATTTTATCCGACATTCTCACAAACAGACTTTATTAACCTTTCAAGATATGCTATGTATATAAAACTAATGATTGACGGTGTAACATCAAGGCCATTTAGTGCTGCGCTGAAACAACCGCAAAAACTTATAAATAGATATAAAGATGATATAGTTGCCCAATCCCGACGTGTGTTTGGAAAAGCAATCGTGCCAGATGAAATAACAATATCAATCGAACAAAACACTCTATTCAAATAGTAGTAAAATCAATCACTGAAAAAGCTTTTTTAAATTTACTAGAATGTACAGAAAGACTTAGTTGTCCTGTACAACAATTTTTTCAAGTTGATTTAATTTGAACTTGTTAGAATATCCAACTGCTTATTGTTGCAGTAACGACTCCAAAACATTTTTCAAAATAAATTTGCATTCTCCTTTAAATCTTTTAGATTTATATAACCTACTAACGTTTGCCTAAATAGATTTCTTCTCATGGAACATACAAAACAAAACTTAACTCTTTTGATAACTAAAATTAATGAATCGTTGCCTGACGATAATGACTTGAAGGGTTTTCTTGGGGTATCAAAAGCATTAATTACTGATATTCTTGTGCAGAGTGATTCACTCCTAATTCCACTAAAGGATTATGATAATGATTTTGAAGTAATTGTTTTAAAAAGAGAATTGGCAGAGTTATTTGAGAAAATAAACAAATTAGTAGAGGAAAGGTTTGAAAAAATAAGATCAGATCAATTCCAATCATTCTTAAAGTATGTAACAAAAATCAAATTTTTAATAAAAGAAACTTATATCTCTGTAGCAAGTGGTGCAGCTATTAGGACAGAAGCTGAGATCGCTAGAGCAAAAGAGGAATTGGCTTTACTTAGCTCAAATAATGAGGAACTCAAAAAAATAAACACCGACTTAATTGCCCTTAAAGACACCACGATCCAAAATATTTCTACTTTCACAACAGAAGCAGGAACATTAAAAGATGGGATAGCAGGCATCAATGAGGAAGTAAAAGCTCTAAAGGAATCAACAACCACTGTCGTCACTGATTTGGAAGCAAAACAAAGAACTGCGATTGAAAATGAAAAACAAACCACGGAATTTTTAGCAACAGTGGAAGCCCATAAGGCAGCAATTGAAGTAATTAAAAATAATACAACCGAATGGGAGCAAAACATTGCTTCCGCAAAGGAATCACTTACAACAAAGGTTGCTGAATTTGAGGCATTAAACGAAAAATCAAAAAATATACAATCACAAATTGAGGCCACCCACGAAAAAATATTTGGTAAGAAGGATGGCGATGGAATACAGATTAAAGGTTATCTGCAGGAAACAGAAGATCTGAAAAACCAAATCGAAACTTTCTTATCTGAACAACAGACAAAATTCTCGACACAATTTCAAGAAATTGAAGGTTTATTACCAGGAGCAACAAGTACTGGTCTTGCCGAAGCATATCAAAAACAAAAAGATAGCTACACAAAGCCAATTCAACTTTGGTCAGGGATATTTATTTCTACTATTACGCTAATGACAGTATTAAGCGTTTATTTAATCTATCAGCAAATAATTGGAAAGTATGAACTTTCCCTCAATAGTGCTTTTATCTCGTTATTGAAAGACTTGCCTTTCTTCATCCCTACAATTTGGATGGCTTCTTACGCAAGCAAGCAACAAAGCCAATACAAAAGATTGCAACAGGAATATGCTTTTAAAGAAACAAATGCAAAATCATTTCATGGACACAAAATGCAAATTGAACAATTAATGAAAGATGGAGAAACCGATAAAGGTTTATTATCGCAATTGGTCGCCCAACTTGTAATAATCACTGCTTACAATCCAAGCGGAACACTAGACAACAAAACGCATGAAGACAGTCCACCGATTTTTAAGCTTGTCGAAAAATATTTGCCTGGAATTGGAAAGAAAGAAACTGAAACTGGAATTGAAAAGAAAGAAAAAGAATGATTTTCAATGAATTGGTTGATAGGACTCCCTCAGAAAGTGTCGGCAAGTAGTTCGCAAAACCATTACAGGAAAAAGCAGGTAAATCGAACTGTTCGATGGATTCTGATTCCAACCGAGACGATAATACCACCATTAACATTGTGTGTATTTGATTTGATATCAGAGGGGATTTTCACAAACCCTGTTGCCTGCAAGCCTGTTGGCAACGCTAATACAGCCCACCACAATCAATACTTCATGTTTTAAATTTTCTTTGCTAACGCCTTATTTTGGAGTGTATATTTACTTACTTCAATTCTTCTTTATATTATGGCAGAAAATAAACTTGACTTATTAACCATTTACGCCTTGATAAAGGAAAATCCGTTTGCCTTTTACATTCCTTCATACCAAAGAGGTTATAGATGGACTGAAAGACAAGTCATAGACCTGCTTGACGATATTTATGAATTCACCAACAGAAAGGGTAGAACAATTGACGAATTCTATTCTCTACAACCAGTGGTTGTAAAACCCAAAAATGGAAGTTGGGAAGTGATTGACGGACAACAAAGATTGACAACGATTTTTTTACTCCTGAAATATTTTAATAACCGACTTTCCGTTGAATTCCAAAAAGACCTCTATATTTTAAGTTATGAAACAAGAGAAGGAAGTGCCGAATATTTAGAAAGTCTTTCAGAAGAAAAAAGTAAAACTAATGTTGACTATTTCCACATTTATCAAGCGTACACAGCAATTAAAAATTGGTTCTCTCGAAAACAAAATATCGTAAATGATTTTGAAGCAGCACTTCTCAATTCAACCAAAATTATTTGGTATGAAGTAAATGAGGACATTGATTCCATTGACATTTTCACACGATTGAACATCGGCAAGATACCTCTGACAAATGCTGAATTAATAAAAGCTCTGTTTTTATTCAGAGACAATTTTGAAGGTAACGATAAGACGAGACAACTTAGACAAATCGAAATTGCAGGTGAGTGGGACAGAATTGAAGCAACACTTAGAGAGAAAGAGTTTTGGGGTTTCCTAAGTGATGGAAACGACAACTACGACAATCGTATTGAATTTATTTTTGACTTAATGAGTGGCAAAACGAAAGAAGATAAAGATTTTACTTTCCGATATTTTCATAAACGCTTTAATCAAATTAAAGATGTTGAAATGGCTTGGAAAGAAGTCAAGGACTATTTTCTTACTTTTCAAGAGTGGTATAATGACAGAGAGCTATTTCATTTAGTTGGTTTTTTAATTACTGTTAGAGAAAAGGTTGCACTATTGAAAACCGAATCTGTCGGGAAGACGAAAACTATTTTTAAAAACTTTTTAAAGAATAAAATAAAGAGCTATACCAATTTTCAAATTTCTGAACTAAGTTATTCCGAAAATTCAGACAAAGCTAAAATTAGAAACACCCTTCTACTCTTCAATGTTGTTTCAATAATAAATAATAAAGCATCAAACTACAGATTTCAGTTCGGCAGGTTTAAGGCTGAGAATTGGGACATAGAACATATTCATTCTGTAAAATCAAGTATGCCCGAAAGAGAGGAACATAGAAAGGACTGGATGAATGAGATTTTTAATTACACGAAAGTGAAAGACTTAAAACAAAGAATCAGAAGATGGTTAGAGATTGAAAAGAAAAACAGAACAGAAGAGTTTGAGACAATTTATGACGACGTTTTAAAAATATATTCCGAAGATGGGACCGCGGAAGAGATTGACGATCTTACAAATCTTACACTGCTTGATGATGGAACAAATAGAGGTTACAAGAATTCCATTTATCCTATAAAACGAAATAAGATTATTCAGAAAGATCAGGATGGAACATTCATTCCGCTCTGCACGAAAAATGTTTTTTTGAAATACTACAACGATTCCGTTGACCAAATGACACTTTGGGGAAAGACTGATAGAAGGTCCTACTTCAAGGCAATTCTTGATGTTCTAAAAATTTATTTGCCTGGACAAATTGTAAATCAGAATCAATAAATGGGAGAAAAGCTAACATTTCACAAACTTATTTCGGAGAAAAATTACACGATTGAAATCCCGATAATTCAGAGAGATTATGCACAGGGCAGAGAATCAGCAGGAGAAATACGCTTACAATTTTTAACTGCTTTAAAAGATTATTTAGTCGCAGATAAACCTATTGAGTTGGACTTTATTTATGGAAGTTTAGTTGCAGATGGAAGCAAAACTCTTTTTACACCATTAGATGGACAACAAAGATTGACAACGCTTTTTTTGTTGCACTGGTATCTTGCTATCAAAGAAAATAGGTTTATAGAATTCAGAGAAGTATTGCTAAATAACAATAAGGCAAGATTTAGTTACGAAACAAGAATAACATCACGAGACTTTTGTAACGCAATTGTTTCAAACGATATTAAGTTTTCAGAGATTTACGCAACTTCAATCAGTGAAGTAATTAAGGATTCAAGCTGGTTCTTTCTATCTTGGGAGAATGACCCAACAATTCAATCAATGCTTGTGGTGCTTGATGAAATTCATACAGTTTTTAATGATGTAGAAGAGTTTTACAACAGGCTTGTAAGAGTTGAAAATCCTATAATTGGTTTTCAGTTTATAGAATTAGAAAATTTTGGATTAACCGACAGTTTATATGTGAAGATGAATTCAAGAGGGAAAGAGTTGACGGAGTTTGAAAATTTTAAAGCAAAGTTTGAGCAGTATCTTGAAAGAGCAGACACAGAAAACAAAACAGATTTTAAAACAGACTTTTCCCAAAAAATAGATACCGATTGGACTGACCTGTTTTGGAACTATAGAAACCCTGATACAAATGTATTTGACAATGAACTAATGAACTTTATTCGGGTAATAGCAACAAATAATTATGCATTAATTCAAACGAATAGAACTGAACTTGAAACAAACATAAGAGAGTTATCTGACAGACTTAAAAAGGTAAGTTTCACTAGGTATGAAACATTGAAGTGTTTAGACCCTCAATGCTTACAAGATATTATAGGAACACTTGATTATTTAAAAAACGGCAGCAGAAAAATAAAAACATTTTTAGTTGATTGTAACCTGATTGACGAAGAAAAGTTGTTTGAGGACGTTGTGCAGAACGATTTGACGTACACAGAAAGAATTTTGTTTTTTAGTCTTTACAAATATTTGATTGCAAACAAAGGCAATGCAAAAGGGCTTGATGATTGGATGAGAATTGTTAGAAATCTGTCTGTTAATACAATTTACGATGATGCGGATGCATATGCAAGAAGTATAAGAGCAATATATCAATTACTACCAAAAAGTCCTGATATTGTAAATTACTTTTCTTCTACTGACTTCAAACTTCAAGGCTTTGCACCGATCCAAATTTTAGAAGAACAAATTAAGGCTAAGCTTATTATTAAAAATAATAAATGGAGAGAAGCCATAATTAAATATGAAGACCATACATATTTTGTAGGGCAGATTGACTTTATCTTGAAGTTTTCAGGTATCAAAGATCTCCACAAGACTAATAATAATCTTGATTGGGATGAGAAAACAAATGCAAACTTTTTCATTCAATTTAATTCATATGCAGCGAAGTTGGCATTTATGTTTACCGACTACGGACTTAACAATCTTGATTTCTATTTGTGGCAACGGGCACTTCTAACGAAAGGAGATTATCTCCTGTGGGCTTCGAGAAATAAAAGTTTCCTGGTTGACGAGGACAGAGATGTAAGTTGGAAAAGATTATTGCGTGATGACAGCCCCAAAAGAGATTATTTGAAACTCCTTCTTGACGACATTTCTATTGAATCAGCAATCACAGACCTTCAAGCAGTTATCGACAACGATTATTCGCAAGATTGGCGTAAGTATTTTATTCATCGCCCAGAAATCATAGATGTTTGCGGAGCAAAAAAATTTATAAGATGGGAAAGCAATAACAACATTTTACTTTTGGAGAGAAGTCAAACGAATGGTTGGCATAGAGAATACTACTCTTACGCATTAAAAATTAAGCTTGAACACTTAGGAAATGACATTTCCTATTTCTGTATTAATTCCGTTGACTACTTGAAATACATTAGTGGGATAAATAACAGCATTGTTCAAATCGCTTATGTTTATACTGATAATGGATGGAGGTATAGGTTTAGAATTTCGGCAGACAACTATGACTATTTTGAAACTGAACAGGAAATAATTGACTACTTAGTACTAGACAACTATATAAACAACGCATAAGTGTATAGGTCCTCAGAAAGTGTCCCGCAAGTAGTTCGCCAAACCATTGCGGAAGAAACTTGTATTCATAAATAAAAAGCTAGCTATATGGGATTTCAACTTTGGTATTCAAGCAACTTCAAAATAGCCAGAAAAGGGACGACATTCAACGAACTTCAAAATATCTTTATTGATAAAATAACAACAAAATTAATCTACGAACCTTTGGCCTGTTGCAAAACAAGTGACAACATTTTCGAAGTAGGATTAATTTTAGAAAATAGGGATTTTGATTCAATTGGAGTAATCAACGAAGAAGGGAAAAAAGTTGGTTACATATTAAAGAGTGAATTGAATGGTCATACAATTGAAAATTGCACAAACCCTTTTAACAGCGAGATTTTAATTTCAGACTCTACCCCAATTTCTGATTTATTAGAAATTTTATCTAATAAGGAGTTTGTGTATGTACTTGACAGAAATGAGATTGAAGGAATTGTAACGCGAGCAGACATAAACAAACCAATTGTTAGAATTTATTTATTCGGAATGTTATCACTGTTTGAATTACATCTGAACTATTGGATAACTAAAATTTATCATGATGAAAATTGGAAAGAATTACTTTCAACACCGCGAGTTGAAAATGCAATAAAAATTTTCAAAGATCGACAAGGGAAAAATGACCAATTAACCTTATTAGAGTGTTTACAAATTTCAGACAAAAAAACTATTTTAATTAAAACAGAAAGCTTTTTGAAAACTTATGAATTTTCTAAAACGAAATTTAAAGATTTATTAGAAAAAACAGAAAGTATTCGAAACGAATTAGTGCATAGTCAGAACTCAATAATTTCAAATTTAGATTGGAAAGACTTTACCTATTGCATTGAAAGTATCAAACTGTTTCTCGAAAAATCAGAAGAACAAGTTAGAAAATAAAAAGCCATACTTGCAAATAGTACCAATCAACTTAATAATCGTACACTCGTAGTTAATAACTTAGCAAAAAATTATTATGGAAGCCATGTAACCCCACGAGCAAGTACATATAGTTTGCAAAGAGAGGCTGATATAGTTTTGCGGGCATGGAAAAAAGTATAACAAAGCCCTTACGTATAAGGCACAGCAGCGTGGAGATAGGACTCTCTCAGAAAGTGTCCCGCAAGTAGTTCGCCAAACCATTGCAGGAAATAGTATTTATATGATATTTTATATAGTGGAAACAATTATCAATTTTCTGGTGAGAGTAGAAGATGCAGGATAACCGTCATGATAATAACATCACTTGTTTTGAAAATTTATTAAAAAATTTTTACACATCAACTTATTGAAAATCAATGTTGTAAAATAAGCAGACTTTAATTTTCAAATATTTTTAAAAAAATATTTTGTTAATTCAATTTAACATCTCAATTTTATATCAGACTATTATTGTATGGATGCCTTAAACAGAACCCTTATTGCTGCTTAAGCCTTGTGACTCTGGAATTTGAAAATAGCCTTTTACCGCTTTTCCTGTGAATTTTTATTTTTTATTGCTTTAGCCCTGTTGCAACAGCTATGCAATATGTACAAAATTTATATAGCCTTTTGTACATGCCTGTTATTGTATGCGGGTATTGTACAAGCCCAAAACGACAGTACCATAAATAAACTGTCCTCTGCTTTAGAAGTTGACGGCAAAACCATTGCCAGGCTGCAAAAGCAATATACTGCACTTGAGCCCAAACTCGATAAACAGTCCGCTAAGCTTTTATTTAACATGCAGAGGAGCGAAGACAAGCTGCAAAGAAAGCTCAGTGGTGTTGACTGTCTCAAAGCAAAAACAATATTTACAGATGATGTAAAACAACACTATACCGATCTGCAATCAGGCCTTTCAAAAGAAACAGATAGCTTAACCGTTATTCACTTTCCTAAAACTTAAAACTAACTTAACAAACATCATCGTTCATGAAAAAATTATTTCTCATTTATCCTTTACTACTACATTTTTCATCTCTTTTGTTTTCTCAAAACAAATCAGATTCTATAAGAGTTGGGCTTATAAAAAATTACTATCAATTAGCCATAAAATTTAAAGAGGGAAAAGCCCTAAGCATGAATTATGACTCCGCTTTTAACTATTTTTCCAAAGCGGCAGCACTCGGCGATCCACAAAGTATATATGCGGTCGCATACATGTTTTATAAAGGGCTTGGTTGCAAACAAAATTATGATACTGCAGCACAGTTGTTTTCTAAAGGAGCCGCTTTAGGAAAAGACAACAGCCTCTATTTTTATGGTCTTTGCTGGCGCAATGGGTATGGACGGCCGAAAAATGAAGATAGCGCCAGATACTACTTGCAAAAATCTGCAGATTTAGGCTATCGGCAGGCAATAATGGAACTAGAATCAAAAGTTGCGGAAAATTCAAATGATTCGGCTGCAAAGGTATTGCTTACGAAGTTAGATAATGCAGCGATTCCTGATAAAACAATGCCAAATCACTTTACAAAAATTCAACCACGTTTGCCATCTAAAGATATTATTGCAGGTGATTACAATGGCTGGTTAATCCAATATGATTGGAGTGGTAAATACATTATACAAATTAAAAAGCTTTTTTTAAATTTAAAATATTCTGACAAACAGCTAACTGGTAAATGGATTGAGAATGACAGTGATACTGCGAAAATTAACGGAGTGATCGTTGAAGATTCTGTTGTTTTTAATAAAACAAGTTATGGCCGTACCGATCACTATAGCCCAAGCATTAAGATCAAATATAATTTTCAAAACGCAAAATTAAATTTGTTACAAGCTGGTGATAGCATTTTCATGGCCGGAGATGTTGATATGTTTTCTCCAATAAGAGGTGAGCCATCAAAACCAATGTTCGTTGTATTGGCAAGATCAGGACTCAAAAATCTAGATAGCTCATTCTTCAAAAACCTTGCGCTATCTGCCTATCCAAATCCTTTTATAAATACATTGACAGTCCAGTTTAATTTAATAAAAGCCGGAGCCGTTCGAATTGAGTTACTTAACATAGATGGCTCGCTTATTTACCAAAATGATGCCGGAGTCCTTCAAAAAGGTACATACACTATTCCTATTTCGGGATTAGCAATTGCCAAAGGAATGTATTTGATAAAATTGGTGTTTGAGCGTGAGGACGCTACAATAAAAGTAATTAAACAATAGAAACTTATATCGTCTGCACGCATAAAAAATTGATGCTCATGAAATTTATTTCAACTTTATATCGAATCTTAACATACATAATTTTTGCTCTTGTAATTAACCAGGCGCATGCCCAAACACTATATCCTCCGAAAGTACAAACTCCTAATGCAACTGCTCTAGGCACTTTTGGAGAAGTGCCTGTTAATTTGTTTACTGGGACTCCGGATATAAGTATTCCGCTATACGCATTGAATTATGGTAATATCAGTGTTCCAATTAATCTTCGATATAATACTGCTGCAGTCAAACCAGGGCAGATGCCAGGTTGGGTAGGTAGCGGATGGGATTTAGAAAGCATCGGTTCGATCTCGAGGCAGGTTCGAGGTTCGCTTGACGAATTTTATCTTGATGGTTCAGCAGGGAATCCCACTGGACCTAATGTTGGTTATTATTATCCCTACCCCGGTCAAACAACTACTCCTGGAAGCCAATATGCGAACCAATCAAACTGGAATGCAAATAGTCAATTAGTTTACGATTTTACTGGGCATACTGGCATTGGTGGGATGGATGTTCAAGCAGACGAATTTTCGTTTAATGTTATGGGGCATAGTGGAAAATTTTATTATTCAGGCGTCACTAAAGGATGGCAGGTTGTGTCTGATGAAAATATCACAGTAGCACCTTTTAGTTGGTTTGAAAGCCCTGTCAACATACGAAATGCCATTAATCAATTCAGTTTTTCCGGCAGTGTTGTAATTTCCGCTAATCAATCAAGAATGTTCAGTGGATTCGTATTAACAGTGCCTGATGGCACAAAGTATTATTTCGGGGATGTTGATAATTCTGGAAACGCCGACGGCATTGAGTTTTCATCACCGTTTATGTCTCATGATGCATCTGGTAATGGTAATGCCACTCCAGAGTTCACCGCAAACACCTGGCTTCTAAAAAAAATAGTTGATGCAAATAATAATGTAGTAAGTTTTTCTTATCAAAGAAAGAATGCGACCTGCAATTTAGATATCGGATTTTTTGAAGTAAATGCATCATGTGCGCAAAGCAATACTCAATGGACTACCTTTCTTTGGGGGTATTTGTTTGGAGCTCCGATGATTGGAAGTTCTGCTACTTATAGTAGCGATTATGTGAATACCCAAAAGCGTTTTGGAGCGTTTGAGTGGCCTATGTATTTAACAACCATTTCAAGCCCTAATGAGAATATCAATTTTTCCTTTTCGAACGCTAGTTGTTACCATTACAGCAATAACCAAATATATTATATAGACCAATCAAACACAACCGGCGGGGGCTTTTATGCTGATAATATGCTAATCAATTTAAATCCTCAATACGTGCAGTGGGAAAAGCTAGACAAAATTGTTGTGAAAGATAATCCTGGTGGCGTTGGTCTTTCCAGTACTGCCCCAAAAACAATAAAACAGTTTGCATTTGCATATTCCAACACAGCAGCCCAAAGACTAATGTTGGGCTCTCTTCAACTTTTAGACGCTCAAAGCAATCTGGTAAGCCAATATAAATTTTACTATAATAGTGATTTAATAAGTACAAATTCTGGTTTATGTGCTGATGGCAACTATACAGATCACTGGGGTTATTTTAACAACGTTGATATATCGAATGCCAGGTATGCCAATATTTATACCGACAAACAGCCAAGCTCAACAGCAGTAACTGCTGAACTGTTAAATAAGATGGTTTACCCTACAGGTGGTTACTCAGCTTTCACTTGGGAGCCGAACGATTATGCAAATGTGGTCAGTTTAGATCGTCAATCTTTAATTTCTTATCAATCAGCAATTTCTCCTTTAAGTGGCACTGGTGGCGGGGTACGGGTTGCCGAAATTAAAAATTGCTTTTCAGATGGTACTGTAGTTACAGATAAAAAGTATTATTATAAAAAGAATTATACCGCAGGTTCTAATTTGAGCACTTTAAGCTCGAGCGGGGTATTGAACGGAGTTCCTCAATATTCTTTTACTTTAACAAACCGAACCGGGGTTTTGGGTCATACAATAAATAATTATCAAGCTACATCACTTTTTGGAACACAAAATTATGGTTATGCCGGTAGTGGTTCACCGGTTGGATATGATGAGGTAAGTGAAGTAAATCTAGATGTATCTTATTCCAAAACATATTTTACTAACTACGGAAATGATTACAATAATGTAACTCATTTCGATCAGGCTCCATCTGGGTTTCTGGGGTGGATTTCTGGAACAGACACCTACTTTCCCATGTCTTCTTTAGATTTGGAACGAGGAAAGCCAGTTGCAATCAACGACTATAAAAGTAATAATACTCTCGTACATTCTCAAGTTTTAACTTACAGAAATGACGCAGCACGTTTTAATAATTCAGTTAATTTGATAGATTTAAATGCCTCATATGGCTCATCTGATTGCACTGATGCATTGGTATTGGCATCAGCACATTCAATTTTTAATTATTCATATTATCCAATTACTAAAAAGGAAACTACTTATGATCAAAATGGCGCAAACCCTGTAACTGAAATCGAAAATTTTACTGCTTACAATTCTAACAATCTTTTGCAAACAAAAAATTCAACTAATAGTAAGGGAGAAACTGTTACAACTGCATACACATACCCAACTGATTACCCTTCAACCGCGCCGTATTCTAGTATGAATACGTCACATATAATTAATCCGGTAATCAGTACAACCGTAACCACAGTACCGTTAGGAACCAGCACGACTACACCGGTATCAAAATTCATTAAAAATTATTCTCAACCTTACTCAGGTATATTTGTTCCACAAAATATACAAATAAAAGTAGCTGGTAATGCAATCGAAACTCGCGAACAAGTAAACGCATTTGACAGTAAAGGTCATCCGTTAGAAATTCAAAAGCCGAATGGTGTTAAAGAAATTTATTTGTGGGGCTGTAATTCTCAATATATTCTGGCAGATATTGTTAGTTCAGATTATAATTATTCATCTGCAAACGGCTTGGTTACTGCATCAGTTTTAAATCAGGGAGGAATGGGGACAGGTAGTGGTAGTGTTACTGATGCGACTGTAAGAGATGAATTGAATAAACTCAGAAAAGGCCTTCCTAACGCATTGGTCACGACTTTTACTTATGCAGAGGGAATAGGTATTACATCTGAAACTGATCCTGCCGGCCGGACCATGTATTATGATTATGATTTATTCAATAGACTAATCGACATCCGAGATCAAGACAACAACATCATAAAAAGATTTTGCTACAATTACGCTGGCCAAGCGGACAATTGTTCTAATGTAGGATTTGGAAATACAATTAAAACCGGAAGTTTTACAAGTACAAATACCTGTGCCGCTGGGACAAGTCCTGCAACTGTTTCTTATACAGTTCCCGCAAATACCTATTACGCGCAAGACCAAGCCACCGCAGATGCAATGGCGACATCAGCATTAAATTCTCAGGGTCAAGCATTGGCAAATTCAATTCCTTGTCAAGCTTCGATTACAGGCACTAACACAAGCGGAATTCCATGGAATGGAACAATGACTAACAATTCCACTAATGCAAATTATACCTTTAATTTATATCCTAACTATAGTGCTACTCCAATGGTTACAATTCCGGTTGGAACATATAATCTTGTTGTAACGCCGACACCGACTCAATCCTCGCCTCTTAATTTGACCATCAATGGTACAACTTACTCGGGCACTAGCTTCAATCTTTCGAATATTAGTATAACAACCAGTACCGATATAAAAGTTGCAAATCAAACAGGTGCGGGTTCCTGTACAGTGTCAATGTCAACTGGTTTTACTAGCCCAACTAATGGACTCAGCAATAATGGAACATCAGTTAATGGCTACCTTGTTTTTTATTCAAATAGCACAATGTCTCAAGGTAATTCTTACCTAATAGGTACTATCAGTGGTACTTGCAGACCATCTGCCATGAGAAGTTTTAGCACTACGTCCAATGGAACAACCTGGACCGTTACCGTCTCTCAGAGTGGCGCTATTTCCGTACAAATGGCTTATGGCTCAGCATCTGTGTCGGCAGGTTCAACGGTTAATCTAACTATTTCCTACAATCTCTAAAGTTTCGAATTATGAATATAAATTTTTCAAGATTAAGATGCATTTTTATATCTATCATGCTAACTTTTTTTGCTACTCAAACCAAGGCTCAAACCGATAGCACATCTCAAACTGACAGTATCGCTTTTGCCGCAGCTGATACAAGCCGTTTTTCGCCGAACATTGATGAAGGCTGGCAACTATTCAACTCATACGTAACCAATCTTCAGAATGACAGTGCCAGACTTGAATTAATAATTCAGCATACCAATAACATTAACTGGACAGTTGACCAGTATGTTGGTGTCATTTCAGATTCATCATTGATACCAAGTGAGGAACAAGATGTGCCCTTCAGCTTACTAACAAATAATTACAACTTACGAATTGATACTGCCGGGAAATGTTACATACGGTTTGTAAATGGAGATTTACCAACTGATGACCCTTTTGTAATACCATTAAAACTAATATATAAACTGTGAGAAAAAATGAATATAAAAAACATTTATTTCATCTCTTTGGTTGCGTGCATGATCTTGTTTCAGAGCCTGCAAGCGCAAATCAATTACATCCGCACATGGGCGGCAACTGCTCCTCAGACAGACCCAAATGCAATTATTAGTCAACCTCTCAGTGTCGTAAAACAGACAACACAATATTATGATGGTTTAGGGAGACCCATTCAAACCGTGTCTAAGCAAGGTTCATTAGAAACATCTTCAGGTAATGCTTATGATTTGGTTTCAGTACTTACATATGATAACATGGGAAGGCAAAATGTTGCCTATTTACCGTATGTTGCCTCAGGCTCAGATGGAAGTTATAAAACCGATGCTTCTACTGCGCAACCCGCATTTTATAATAGCAGTACTTCGCCAATCGCTGGACAAGGTGAAAGTGGCACAAATGCACATTCACAAATAAACTACGAATTGTCACCTTTGAGTAGACCACTCTTATCTATGGCTGCAGGCAACAACTGGGTGGGCAGTTCTAGAGGAATCGGTATTGGGTATTTTGCAAATACAACTACTGATGACGTTAAAATATGGACTGTCACTAATGCTGCTTTAGGTTCCTGGGGTACTTATACAATGTATGGAGCATATGCAGCAGGAGCACTTTTTAAGACGATTACCACAGACGAAAACGGCCACCAAGTGGTAGAATTCAAAGATAAAGATGACAAGATTGTTTTAAAAAAAGTACAGCTGACTGCAACAGATAACGGCAGCGGTTCTGGATATCCGGGTTGGTTATGCACTTATTATATTTATGATATTTTGAATAACTTACGTTGTGTAGTGCAACCCGCCGGCGTGCAAACACTTTCAACTAACGGATGGAGCATGACGGCTACTTCTACATTACTTTCTGAGCAGTGCTTTCGTTATGAATATGATCAAAGAAATCGTTTGGTAATGAAACAGGTACCCGGCGCCCAGCCAACGTATATGGTTTACGATAATATAGATAGGCTAATAATGACCCAAGATGCTAATATGCGCAGTACTAGTAAATGGTTAGTAACAGTATATGATAACTTCAATCGTCCAATCAAAACCGGGCTACTTAATGATGGTAATGGATTAGCTACCGAAATAACAAATGCTTATAACAGCGTAACTTATCCAAATATATCATCCGGATTTGAATTGCTAACTCAAACACACTATGACGATTATAGCAGCTTACCAACGAATAGTCCTGCTGGTTTAACTTCCACTTATCAAACAACCTGGAATGCCCAATTTACGGCCACCAATTTAACAGCTGCACCTTATCCAGTGATGCCGACTCAAAACAGTACGTATACAACAAAGGGATTAGTTACGTGGAGCCAAGTAGAAGTCTTGGGTAGCGGTGGGGCAACTTACCTAACAACAGTAAATATCTATGATGACAAAGCACGAACTATACAAATACAAACACAAAATTATAGCGGCGGTATTGATGTAACAACTAGTCAATACAACTGGAGCGGCCAACCTTTAACAACCGTGCACAAAGAACAAAAAGCGGGCACTAATGCTCAAACAACTGTAACGGTCAGCCATATGTATTATGATGATCTCAGCAGGCTGATTAAAACAACAAAACAAATACAAAATACCTTAGTAAACAGTAACGCGCTTACGGCGGAAAATAATATTTCTGTAATACAATATGATAAATTAGGTCAATTAGACACAAAAAACCTCGGCAACACTAAAAGTGGAAGTAACTACACGACGACACCCCTAGAAACTCTAAATTACGATTATAACATTCGTGGCTGGTTACTAGGAGTAAATAGAGCTTTTGTAAGAGATTTGTCGACAGCAAACGGAACGACAAACAGCGGAGAAACATTCACTACTCCTCCTACATATAGCGCGGGCAACTATTTCGGTTTTGAACTTGGCTATGATAAAAGCCCAACCGTTGGCAGTTCAACTTGGACTGGTACGACGCAGTATAACGGTAATATAACAGGCACAATTTGGAAAAGCGTGCATGACGGGCAAATACGGAAATATGATTACAGTTATGATGCCGCAAACCGGTTGACAGCAGCAAATTTTACGCAATACACTGGCACAAGTTTTAATCAAAATGCCGGTATCGTGTACACGGTTAATAATTTGAGCTATGACGCTAATGGAAATCTTATAACAATGAATCAGTATGGGCTATTGACGGCCACTGCTACTTCCTCTAGCCTAATCGATCAATTAACCTATACATCAATTCCGGGGACAAATAGGTTGCAGGCAGTGACGGATGGCGTCAATAATTATTCAAGTACACTTGGAGATTTTAAATATAATACAGCAACTAAAACAGCCACAGATTACACTTATGATAACAATGGAAATTTAATTGGCGATAAGAATAAAAATATTTCAAGCATCAGCTACAACTATTTAAATTTACCACAAACAATATCAGTCAGTGGAAAAGGTACTATAACATATACATATGATGCGGCCGGTAACAAACTGCAAAAACAGGTTGTAGAAGGCAGCACCACTACCACAACTTTATATGGAAGTGGGATAATGTATGTAAATAATACTCTGCAATATATTACACATGAAGAAGGAAGAATAAGAGTAAATGGAACAAATAACGGTTACGTATTTGATTATTTTTTAAGAGATAATTTGGGCAATACAAGAATGACAATAACTGATGATAATACTGTTTCAAAACCTGTGATTGATGCTACATCTTACTATCCATTTGGATTAGTAATGGCTGAGTTAAGTAGCAAAACTGCTGGAACATTGGAGAATAAATTTAAATACAACGGTAAAGAATTACAGAATAAAGAGTTTTCTGATGGTTCAGGTCTTGAACTATATGACTATGGTGCAAGAATGCAGGACCCGGAGTTAGGAAGGTGGTGGACGATTGACCCGCATTCAAATAATTATTATTCACTGTCGCCATATGAATATGCTGCAAATAACCCACTTATTTTTGTAGATCCTAATGGAAAGGATATAGTAATTACAGGTCGCGATAAATTTAAAGCCAAAACTTTCAATGCACTTCAAAAATTATCTAACAAACAACTGGTTTTAATGAAGAATGGTGAAGTTCGAATCGCTAATAATTTAACCAACAAAGAAAGATTAAATATTCAAATATGCGGAGTTCCGAATGACTCTAAAAAATTATCAGTTGGAACTGCTTTAGTAAGTGATTTAATTTCTTCTAAGAAAACTGTAGATATAACTAAAACTAAGGATGGTAATGAAACTTTAGCTAGTAATGCAACTGATGCACAAACACCTGGGAAAGGTACAAGCAGCACAATTTCTTACAATCCTAATACTACTGAATCCGGACCTGATGGTATTGTAAATGCAGACGGAAGCACTGGTCGTCCACCAGAGATAGGCTTAGGTCATGAATTGTTTCATGCTCAAGATATGAAAGATGGAACGTATGATGCTACGATTGATCCAAATAAAACTGATCCAGATAGTAAACAAAAAGGAGTTTTAGATAAAGAAGAAATATCAGTAAGAAAAAAAGATTCTGAACTTAGAGAAGAACAAGGAGTAGTGGAAAGAAAACAACCTTATTAAAATTAACATCAATAATTATATGCATTTTCATTTAAGCTATTTACAATATATTTTTTTATTTTTTTCTTGTAATAATATTGAAAACAGTAATCAAAAAATCGAAAACATTGATTCAGTTTTTATTAATTGGAATAAAGCCACTTTACAATCTTTAAATAATCAAATAGGTTTAGTTCATGACAGTTCAAGAATAAATACTTATGAAAACAGATTGAAAGCTTTTAAAGCTTTTGTAGGAATAGAAAATGAGAATACAATCAATATTAATTCTATACGATATAATTTTTTAAAGGAAATAATAAATAACAATTATCTTCAAAAAGATTTATATATAATTGAAGCAAACCGTTCTGGGGAAAAGGTTGAGATAAGAAATTTCTTGTTTTATCTAGATAATAACGGCAAAACTAATGTAGAAGTTTATACTTTTAATAATGGCAAATGGATTAAAAAAGATGTGGTTAAAAAACAAACTTTACGACTTAATGATAACTTAAAAAATTACCTTACAGATTTTGGATTCGGATTCAATCCATATGATGTTACAATTACTCACTTTGTTAACAATACTGTAATAGCGTCCGAATATTATCTATACACAACTTTGTCGAAAGCAAGCAATCTTCAATCTATACTATAAATCTTTAAAAAGGCTTTGACGATTACTGCATGGTCGCCACAAAATCTTTAAACTTTTTTTAGTAACGACAGTATTAATTAAGCCGAAGACTTAGGTCTCCCTTAGAAAGTGTCGGCAAGTAATTCGCCAAACCATTGCAGGAAAAAGCAATAATCCCCATTCTTCTCTGTATGGTTGCTTATACCTGCAATGCCTTTCAGGTTGCTCTCGCAAGTTTGTCACACTCCTTGCTCCTCCGCTTTCTTCGTTCGGACAGCTCCTGTACCCTGTTACATCACTTCATTCATGCTGCCGTGTTCCGCTTCATCCGTTTGCTCACAGCCCACACACAATTGCTCAGCATGGCTTTTATTAACACCCGCACGCCAATCATTCGCACAGAGAAAAGCACATGCTTCACTCCTTTCCGTTGTTCGCTGCACGATCAATTACGCTCCACATCGTTGCATTCATTCAGTCCTGTACAGTGTTACCCGCTGTCAATGTTTGTGCTCGCCTGCGCAGCCTGCTTCGGCTTCGTGTTTGTCATAGTTTTTGCCAATACACAAAAGCCCACACACGAATCAAAAACTACGGCCAAACACTCGCGTATAACGTAGTTGGCTACCGCCATTTCATGGCTCTCAATATCCAACACCGCAAGCAGGCACTCGCGCGGCAATTCTGTCGTTCCTCCGCCATTGCCTTAACGGCTCGCCGCTTCAATACCTGCAAGTTTTCGGTAACGCCTAGCTTCTTTGCTTGTTAAATGTATCGTAGATAAAGATCAGTGTTTGGTTGTATAGAAGCAATGTATTAACTCATTCTCATACTTCGGCGTAATGTTAGAAGCCGATGTGATTTTAAAAATTAAGCGGTTACAAAACCCAAAAAACTGTAGCTATTACCTCCAAAAAGATTCTGCATTATTGATACATTTGAACTAACTTACTATTCAAATTGATACGAAATGGAAACCAATAACGAATTTTATCAAATTGCCCTGCAAGAGGTTAACGGAGGTGATTTTAATTGTAGCAATTTTACTCCACAACAAAGGGAAGAACTTATTCAACAGATTGCATCGAAACTAGAGGAAAACCAAACCACGGAAATTTCGGGAGTTTTAGGTGTTTCATGGAAAGATAAACTTAAATGCTATTCCTGTACGGGAGGACTAACAGTAGGTTTTGGTACTGCCTTGGCGGCATTGATAGCTGCAGGTGTAATCGCTGCCGTGACTGTTGGCCCTGAAACAGCAGTAGTTGCTGGAATTGCCGGATTTCTCGGCGAATCTGTAATAAGTGCAGCAACAGTTGCAACTATTATAAATGGTTTTCTAGCATCTGCCTCTGCTGCGTCCGTGGCTGCAATAATAGATGCTATTTGCACAGCTGCCCATGCCTGTAAGTAATGTAAGTAAGTACTTTTTGTTATTTTTTTCTATGTGGAAAGTTTGAAAACTCTCAAAATCAAAACCATATAATTTGCCAAATAAAAAGGCGCAAAACAACATTCGTCTGTTTTAGCTGTTCATGTATTTACTCTTTAAAGGTGTTTTTCATGACTTGACCAGTGCTAACGGCAAAGTTATTCCTTCCGCACAATTTCATGCCGGCAAGGTCTGCATTCGTTCCTCATTTGCCTGCCGGTTTTAAACAAAAAATCTCCACACTCACCACTATTGAAATACTATCCATCGAGGTAGTATTTTTTCTTTAAAAACCTTGCCTTCATTCCCACCCTTCATTACTGTTGCCTATCACTGGTCAATGTTGGCACTTGTGTCAACTATTCTTTCATCATTAATTAAAACAGTTATGATACACACAACACGGCTTTCACACCTTATGAAGTTATCTTGGGAAATTCAGCACAAGAAACGAAGCACTCGTTCCAAAGCACTGCAAGCTGCATGGGCTATAACCCTAAACGAAGATATAACGATTTACTACCTCGTCAAGAGACATAGCAACGAACACCATGTCAACAAAGTAAACCCTAATAGTCTTGCATTATTCAGTCAATACTAAAATCATTTATAACTATTAAAATAAACAATCATGGAAATCATCGGAAGAATCACAAAGGATGCAGTCGTACGAACCATTAAGAAAACCAATCGCACAGTCGTATCATTTACCATTGCAATCAACGATTATTACAAATCAAAAGATGCAGAGAAAGGCATAAAGACAACGACCTATATTGACTGTAGTTATTGGCTTAGTTCAACGGTGGCTAAGTTCCTCGTTCAAGGTGCACTCGTTGAAGTGCATGGTCGCATCTATGCAACCGCATATATGAGCAAACAGAATGAACCAAAGGCAAGCATTAATTGTCATGTTAATTCGTTTAAGATACATGGCCCGACCACAAAGAAAAAAGAAGAGCAACCAGTAGATTCTGGAAATGGTGATATGCCATTTTAGTTTTGATTGAAAGAATTTGCGGCTTTAAAGTCTCAAATTCTTTGAGATTCCTTTATTCGCAATTAGCAACAAAACCAATTACAACTTTACAACCTTTAATTTCATCTTCTGGGTGTCACTCATAAGTGTTATGAAATAAACACCCGTAGGGTATTTTGACAAATCAATTTGTATCACTTGCCGACCTATGGAATTAATCATTTCTGTTTCTAATTTCTGCCCGATTGCAGATGAAACCGTATAACTGATGTTTGCGCTACTTTGTGTGCAAACCGCGATGTTCACCATTCCAGTCGTAGGGTTTGGATAGAGAATGCTGTCGGGGGTTAGTTGATTTACCGTAAACGCTTTGACGCTTTTACAAGAATCAGAAGTAAATGCAATAATTGTAAGCAGATAATTACCCGGCTGTATATTCGTAATCGCTGAACCCGTTTGATCTACTGGAGTATTTGTCGTTTTATTAAACCATTCATAGCGATAACCATTTGGATTGC
Source organism: Bacteroidota bacterium (assembly GCA_013289015.1). Lineage (GTDB taxonomy): Bacteria > Bacteroidota > Bacteroidia > Chitinophagales > Chitinophagaceae > Parafilimonas. The sequence continues at coordinate 33,895 of JABDAV010000006.1, forward strand.
CAAGCACATTAGCCTGCAGCGTTACCCCTGCACCAAAGCAAGTTGCATTATAATCAGTTGAGATTCCCACGAGATTGTCAGCAGTTGGCCCCGAAATAGAAACCGAATCTTTAAGCATACACTTGTTACCAAAATTTTCTGTTACTGTGACTACGTAGGTTCCATTAGGAAGCGAATCTATTTTTTGCGTGGTAAAGGTCTGAGTAAGATTTGTGCCGGTCCATGCATAAGAATAATTCGACGCATCTTTTTGAACTTTAACCAGTGCATTTCCTTTATCAATCCCATAACAAGTGTTATCGGTTTTATCGATCCCATTAATGATTGCTGTAGGTTGTGTTATGGTAAACGGCAGGGAATTGTAACAGCCGGTAAATGAATTACGAACACGAACAGAATAACTTCCCGGTGAAAGGTTTGTGATACTATCTTTTGGAGTAAATGAAGTATCATTTATATTACTCCAATGATATGAGTACGATGCACGAGTATCAGGGATTATGATATTAACATGCGCTAAACCGTTGCCATATTCAAAACATGTGATGTTTTGTGACTGCACAGCAAAGGAATCTACAAATTGAGGTTGAATTGTATAGCTCTGTTTGCATGAAGCGGTGCTGTCTATCGTGCTTTTTATTGTCACAGAATAATTTCCAGGTGACAGGCTTGCAAGATGTGATGTTGTTTGTCCGGTATTCCATCGATAACTATACAGTGATGAATCTGAAGGCATGAGCGCAATACTTCCATTATTGCTATGCGGACAGCTTTCATTATGCACGACTGGGCTAACTATCACCGATCCAGCAATAAGAAAATTAAATGTCTTAATACAACCCGTATACGTATTGCGGATGGCAACGGTATATTTCCCAGGAGCAATATTTGAAATGGAATCAGTAGTTGTAAAAGCGGTGTCGTTGCTCGTACTCCAATGATACACATACTTAGCACGAACATCAGGAACAACAACAGATACTTTGGATGAAGTGACACTATTTGCGGTACAGAAGTCATCATGAGTTTTTAAAATAAATGAATCAACAAACTGGGATTTAACCGTAAAAGTTTTTGAGCAGGTAGCTTTAGAAGCAGTATCTATTATTAATACAGAATAATTACCTGGTGATAAATTATTAATTGTGGGACTTGTTAAACCATTATTCCATTTATAGCTAAAATAACTTGAAGAAGTAAGCGTTATTGATCCATCATTTGAGTGAGGACATGTTTCGTTTGTAACACTGTCTTTTGTTATAATATCGTATTGATATATTGACTTTCTATTGCCGTTTGCATCGTAAGTATATTTAATTCCTGAACAATCACCATTATCTATTTGAGTCAGTCTGTTATAATTATCATAGATATATTGATCGTATTGTGAGTATGATTTACTAAAAAATAGAATGAATAATATGATAAATGAAAATCTTTTCACTTAAAATTTTTATTGAATACTTGGTCCCTTAGCCCATCTAAAAAAACTCATTTTTGTTATTACCTTTTCAGGATTTACAAAAAAATCTAAATCTTGTTTTCCAATCATTAAGCTCGTGACAACAATCTTTGTTGAATTATTTAAGGTTAAAACCATATGGCAGTAGAGATCCCATGGTATATAAAACTTAAGCCCTGTTTGATATCCTTGTTTAGATTTATATGAGATACTTCTTTCAATTTTAGCAATATCAAATAAACTGAATATAACTTTTTTCTGCTTGTGAATAAAAGTATATTCTCCTCTTAATGAATCGAAAAAAAGAACATCATCTTTATTGATTAGATAATAATTTAGATGGATAGCGATTAATGGAATTAAAAGGGTTAAAAGATATATTAGACAAAACTTAGTCATAAAAAAAGCATCATTTATTTTAAAAAAAGGAGCAATAAGAAAAACGGTTAACACGACAAAAGCAACTGAAGCAATCTGTTTTGCATTTTGCCATTCATTTTTAAATGTTATTTGATATTTCATAGCACAATCAACGTAGTTCTTTATGTCTCTGCCACTGTTCATATGCAATTTCCCAAGAGAAAATATCTATATCTATTAATAAGCCAGCAACTCCTCCGTATTCAGGAAGCTTACTCAAACTTTCACTAAGTAAAATACTACTCAAATCAAAAGTGAGTCTCGATAACGAAATTTGCTTTTTTCGATAAGCATAAATATCATACGAAATTTCAGTAGCTGTTAAAGCAACACTTGCGTATCCGAGACCTGATATAATTTTGTCTAAAGTATTACCATAATCAAGAGATGCTGGTAGTCCGTTTGTTTCAAGTTCAAATAAGTTCCATTTTTTTAAATCTTCAAAACCTAATTTAAGTGATTCGGAAGCAGTGCTGCCAATTTCCGAATTAGTCTCCACATCTCTACCAGTCGGATCAATATTGCTCAACGAATTATTCGCTCCATAGGTAAATAAGTTAGTACTCCAATTTTTATCTGGTCCGTAAAACCTTCCTGCAACAGGATCATAATATCTTGCCCGCATGTAATATAAATGTGGACTCTCATACATGACACCATACTTTCCGACGAAAAGAAATGGTGTAGCAGTTTTCAATGAATCGGATGATTCAGTTATTTGACCAAATGGATCATACTTATAATATTGCTTGACAGTTTGATTATCATCAACCAGTGCTACAGTACTTCCTCTAAAATCATAGAGATAATATGTTTTCGAATTTGTATTTGGATCAATGCTACAGACTAATCCATAAGGTGAGTGAGCATACAGCAACGTATAGTCAGAGGAACCGCGTTGCTGTACCCCTACTATATTACTGTTGTGTAAATTGTCAAGTGTATAAATGTTGTCGTCATCTGCATACCGCACACCGGCTGGATCGTATGCAAATTGTTTGTTTTTGCCATCAGCAGTGCATGACAATAGGTTATTGTCGAAGTTGTAATAGTCAGCAGTGAAGTTGCTTTGTAAATTAGTATAAACGTTCCCTTCGTTATCATTTTTGAGTACTGTTCCGTTTGCATCAGTCATTCGATTGTTTGCATCATAATGGTATGTTGGCGGTTGAAATACAGAAGAACTGTAATTTGCTCCATTCCACTTGACGAAGAATGATTCCCGAATGTGATTGCCGTTGTTATCCAAACTGCATCCGACTGCATGCAAGCGTGTACCATCTGATTTTACGCTCCAAATACTATCAAGCCGCTCTGCCGCATCATACTGATAGTGCACTACCACGCCATTTCCCAATGTTTCGTAGTCAAGCAAGCCACTTGTGGAATAGTTATATTTGACTAATGAAGCATTATTCCAATCTTTGACTTCCGAGATTCTGTTTAATGCATCGTATGAATAATTAAAATTCTTCCCAGATGTTCCCAAAGAAATTTGAGTAACGTTATTTGAGTTGTCGTATGTGTAGCCAACAGACGATGAGATGTTTGGTGCAGAATAATTTTGATTTTTTATTCGCAGTAAGTCATCGTAGCTATATTGATATTCTGATGTTCCGTCTACAAACCTGAGATAGTCAAGCATATTGTTGGTTGGATAGTATTCATAACTGCGATATCCATCACTTTGAATTTTTCCTTCATTTGGATCACCTTGTGGATAATACAAGTAATTAAATTGAGCGCCATTTTTATTTATATACTGTTGCAATGTGCCGTCATTGTTATAGTTCCAACTACGAACTATGTTATTGCTTGTGAACTCCTTTTCAAGATCATCTGAGTTGTTGTATTGCAGAGTTGTCGAGTCGTTATTGGGATCAATGATTGCATGAATGTTGTCATTCTCATCATACATGTATTGTGTGGTCAATTTAAGGCTATCCTTATCCGCAGTAATACTCGTTATATTGTCATCAGGATCATAGGAATACTGAGTTATGTGCCCATTGCCATCAGTTATATCCATTATTCTGCTTAGGTCATCGTAGACAGCGCTTTGTTTGACAGCAGTTCCGTCATATGAAATCGAATTAAGGTTGCCATACCCGTTATATCCAATGCTTATCGTAGCAGTGCCATCGGTCTCTTTCGTTATTCTTTCAAATTGATCTCGGGTGTATGTTTTGTTATATCCTAAAGGTCCCGATTCATTTGTCAGGTTATTTTGATTATCATATGTGTATGTAATAACTGATCCATTTTGCAGTGTGTGGCTAATAATATCATTTACTTCATCATACATGAAAGACTCCACTTGCGAATTATTATTTTGACCTGTAATACTGTGTTGGAGTATGTTTCCGTTAACATCGTACTTGAAATTTTCAAACAAGTCTTGATGAATATTTGTAATTAATGTTGGTAGGGTTGGATTGGCTTGATCGCTATACTCAATAGCGATGTTTGAACTATTACTTGTTGACTGTATAAGATTATAAATATTTCCATAATTGTAAGAGGTTGTATAAGCAGTTCCGTTCAATGGAGAAACCTGAACTGAAGTTTGTACAGACGTTGAAGTTGAAGTATAAGCAGTCCCGAAATGTATGGTCGCTGAGTAATTTGGTGTTGAAATTATTTGCAGTTTTCTTTCGTTATAACTTGCAGTTATTACATTTCTCTTCGGTCTTGTTATAGACTGTAACAAATTCTGATATCCATTTCCATAATAGTATGCATAATTTGTTGTAAAATTTTTTTGATTTGTTGACGAACTTAAATTTAAATTCTGCCAATCAACATAGAATGTAATTGTTCTTCCGGTGTTATCGTTTACTGCATTTAGGACGTCAGTGCCTGGGTAATAGGTAAAGTGTAAATATCTTCCGCCGAAGTTATCGGTCACTTGAACTAGTCGACTATAGGTTCCGGTTGCTCCATATCCACGTTGACTGCATACAGATGGTTCATAAACAAACGTGAGGTAATTATTGTTACGGTCAGTGATTGATTGAAGTAACAACAATCCGCCATCCTTCTTAAATACATACGTAATCTGATCTTTTGTTTTAATCGAAAAGTTTTGAACATGACCATTAATTAAGTTGCTTCCAGAAATTTGGCAGTATTTGCCTTGTGTAAGATATTGACCAACTCCATTTTGTACACTTATCATGTCGAGGCTTCCATCACCCCAATGCACCGCTAAATATGCATCGTTACCAGCATTGTCTGTAATCGTTTGAATATAGATGTTATATGAAAACGTCCACCCAATTCCAAGCGGATATAATCGCTCTTTTACACTTTCCATTTCAACCGAACCAGATGGTAATTCCATATTTAACAGGGGCATATCAGTAAGGTCGGAATGATAGCTATAATTGAAATCAAGGCCGATACCGCTGCTCGGAATATGAAAGCCATCATGTTCATATGTTTCAAACGCAGCTTTTGTTATATCTGCGGCTCCTGAAGTATTTGTTGGTTTCAGATTATTTGGAACATAAAACGCAGCACTATCAAGTGCAGGATGTTGATTACCGTACCGTTCATACATACGATCTAACATTACAAGAAAAAAATATCCCGGGTATGTTTGAGTATAGAAGCCTTGGTCATTATAGTATCCATCCAATAATCCTATCTCTTTCGCTTTTTGAAAATATCCGTAGTTAAAATCATCTGTATAAATATTGGAGAAAAAAGTGCTTGAGGTATGAGAGAATTTGTTTTGATTATTCAGATCAGGAGAAATATTATAAGCCTCAAGTAGCATTCGCAAAATATCGCCGAGTGAAACAGCATTTTTTGGGTGGATAGCAAAGAAATCTCGCGGTATACATGATGTGCCATCACCGTACTCCAAGAAAGTTAATGCATTTACTATTTGAGGGTGATCACTGGTTGCAATATTAGTAATCATCGAAGGGTAATAATCACAAGGAAACGTATACGGAACATAATTCAATCCATTATATAATGAAGAAACTGTAAAAAAAGCAGCTTGATCAAGAGAATATGTCGGCAATGTTGAAACATCGATAGTACTAGTTATGATGCCATGTTCACATAAGTAATCAGCGGCCGTAACAACATTCAGGTCTGATGGAATTGGGCCATTGATCCAATTTACGCAACCTGTCGTTCCTCCTCCACCTGAAGTTGTTACATTCAGTTGAACATTGTCAATTCGAAAAGCAGTATTATGACCATCGATACTTTGAGTTGAAATGAATTCGAGCGTAACAGTGAGTCCTTTGTGCTGCATTAAAAAAGCACTGACATCCGCAGACACTGTAGAACAAGAACCATTCGTATAATTGAGATTAGTTAGTTGGGTTATTTCTGTGGCTTGTCCATTATAGAAAAAATAGACAGTCAGAATATCTGTTGGAGTATTGTAATTGGTTGTTCCTGTATTGTTTGAAAAACTAAAAGTGCCGCCGGTACAATCATTTGGAATAGTAATGCTTTCAGCGAGTGTGCCCGATGCATCATCGATGTCTGAACATTGTGACGATGAGGTATACGCATATGGATCACTGAAATCGCAGGGATGATATATGCAACTGTTATAATGAAAATTTCCCGTCATATTCCATGCATAATACGGTATTGAGAAATCTCCATTCGCAACAAGATTTTGACTTTGAGAGTAACCACTAAGCCAGCAAATTAGCAGCAGCAGGAAGATAGGGTAGCGCCTCATTTCAATTAGTTCATGCAATAAATATAAATTATTTTTTTACAAATTATCAATTTGATTGCGGGTATTTAGCCCTTTAAAAACGGGAAAATTCCCGTTTACTTATGCTTTTCATTGTATCTATTTTTAATAATCAAACCAACTTACTCACTTTTAAACTAACGATTACCTATGGCAATTCCCGTCGCTCAAGTGCTCTCCCATTGGCAGCACTATTTTCAAGGCTTAAACATGTCCGCAGATGCATTTTATTCACAAGTTGAAAAAACATTGCAGGCGCAACAAATGCCCGATACGAAGATCAGTCGTGCAAAACACAAAGAAGGTGGTATGTTTTCCGCTTCACGCGAATACCTGCGCATTCAACATGCAGACTTGGTATTTGATATTTGTGCAGCACCATTTGGCAAAAATTTCTTTGTATCGTGGTGGCTCTACGAAACAGAAGGTACTCTTAATTCACTGTTCAAATCAACAAAAGTTGGTGACTATTTGCGTGACCGAGCAGCACGCCGTACTTTTTTTGAAATTGATGGTGAAAACATGTTTCGCGAATGCGTGCACCAAGCTCTTATGAAAACGCTTGATGCCATTATGGAAGAAAAAGGATTTAAACTCACCGAGACAGAGCGTCAAATTAAAGACATTGCAGCATAGAAGCCATGACTGACGCTGAGTATTTTACCTACCAGTTTTATACATGGGAATATCGAGGACGAGGAATACATGTCTCTGATATTCCCGTGCATTTGGAAGCGCCATTCGTTCCCTTTTTTCGACACAGGGCACAAGGCCAGTATATTGACGATGGCAAAAAACACACCGTGCTTAGCCGCCTCTTTGAGTCGGTAAAAGGTGTGTCGCCATCTCCAAAAATGGAACTCGGAGAACTCGATTATCAAACCATTGAGTCCTTTGAGTATGTTCCAACAGAGCCTTTGGCTGCGCTACACGTCAAGTTTCCTAAAGAGCGAAAGATTGTTATCGAACGAATGAAGGCGCTACTCATTATGCTTTCGTCCTATGAACCAACAATCATATCGTTTGAAATTATTGGTACCGGCGAAAATATTAATATTCAATTTGTTTCGAGTAATTCGGTTATCGGTATTATTGAAACATATGTTACTGCTTATTTTCCTGATGCAATCCTCTACTATTCGGACAAATATCTCTATGATCTGGTTCCGCAAGAAGGGTACACAGCCATTTACGATTTAGGATTACAGCAGGAGTTTTTTCGGCCGATACAAACAATGAAAAACGTGTCACTTGACCCATTGATCGGTGTGTTTGCCATTCTTGACAGATTGCAAGATGAAGAACAAGGCATAGTTCAAATTTTGTTTCAAAGTACCTGCAACACTTGGTCAGAAAGCATTCTGAAGTCAACCACGATGAACGATGGAACATCGTTCTTTCTTAATGACCCCACTGCACCACGCATTGCGCTTGAAAAAGTACGAAGTCCATTATTTGCTGTTACTGTCCGAACACTGGGAATAGCAAATGATGGAGATACTGCAGTACGCATTGGAGGACAATTGTGCAAAACGATTTCTATTGGAACAAAAAGTGAATACAACCAACTGATGCCGCCATCATCCGAAGGGTATGATTTTGAAACACGCGTTACCGATGTGTGTCTTCGAGAATCACACCGATTAGGGATGCTTCTTAACACTGATGAATTGGTGACACTCCTTCATTTTCCGTTCGAAACAATTACATCTAAAAAATTATATACTGCAACGCGAAAAACGGTTGCAGCACCTGCAACTGCAATACACAAAGAATTTGTTCTTGGAGAGAATTATCACAATGGTGTAACAACCAACGTGACTGTTTCACTTGAAGACCGGGTAAAACACATGCACATTATTGGTGCAACCGGTACCGGTAAATCAACTCTCATTACAAAGCTTGTGCTGCAGGATATAGAAAAGGGACTTGGTGCAGTTGTCCTTGATCCGCATGGTGATTTAATCAACGATATTATTTCACGCATACCGAAGCATAGACTTGACGATGTTGTATTACTTGATCCTGCAGATATCGAGTTTCCAATCGGGCTTAATATTCTTCACGCACATTCTGAAACTGAGCGCGAAATACTTTCATCAGATTTGGTTGCTTCATTCAGACGATATGCAACGTCATGGGGAGATCAAATGAATGCAGTGCTAGGAAATGCAATCCAGGCGCTTTTGGAACATCCGTCTGGCGGCACTATCCATGATCTACGCAGATTTTTAATTGAAAAAAGTTATCGGGAAGGGATGCTGAAGAATGTGACCGATCCAACAGTTTTGTATTATTGGCTCAAAGAATTTCCGTTGCTTAAATCGAATTCAGTTGGGCCAATTCTCACCAGGCTTGATAGTTTTTTGCGACCAAAGAGTATCCGAAACATGCTGATTCAAAAAAAGTCGCTTGATGTTGAATCACTGCTTTCAACAAATAAAATTATACTGTGCAAACTGTCGCAAGGATTAATCGGTGTCGAAAATAGTTACCTACTTGGTTCATTGCTCTTATCAAAAATACACCAAGCGCTTTTTAGACGGCAGGAACAGCGTGAACGCACACCAGTATTTCTGTATTTAGATGAATTCCACAATTTCATTACGCCTTCCATTCTTGATATGCTAAGCGGAATCCGAAAATATAATGTTGGCTTAGTATTATCACATCAGGACTTACGACAATTGCAACGAGAGAATACAGAATTACTCAACAGTGTATTAGGAAATGTAAATACGCGCATTGCATTTCGGGTTGGTGAACCTGATGCCAAAGTGCTTGCAAATAGTTTTATGCATTTCGAAGCGGCCGATTTGCAAAATCTTTCCCGTGGTGAAGCTGTTATCTCAATTGAACAACCACAGTATGATTGTTCACTGACTACACTCCCATTACATTCTGTATCTGCCGATGAACAAAAACAAAACATTGAAACAGTGCTCATTAATACACGAAAACACTACGCAACACCAAGGCGTGAAGTTGAAAAACTTCTGTTTGATTCGCTTAGCATGACCGATCCTACTGACAACAAAGCAGCGCCCCAACAAACGCCTACACCAGCTCCTAAACCACAACCATTGAAACAGGCAGATGTCGTTCCTATTGGGGAAGCGCGTGTTAATATCACGGGTGAAGAACAAGTAGCAGAGCCAGAGCCTGAAGTATCTATGTCGACACATCGGTATTTGCAAACTCTGGTTAAAAAAATGGCCGAAGCACGGGGATATATTGCGATATTAGAAGTACCTCTGCCTACTAGCACCGGTCAAGTCGATGTCCTTCTTACCAAAGACAACAAAACAATTGCTGTTGAAATATGTAATACAACGAATGCAGAATGGGAAATGCATAATATTCAAAAGTGTATTGAAGCATCATATACAACAATTGTTTCTCTTTCCGGAGATACGAAACAACTGGAAAAAATAAAGAAAATATGTACGCAGACAATTCCTGATTTTCACTCGAAAGACGTAAGATTCTTTACGCCTGATGCCTTGTTCTCATTTTTAGATGTATCTATACAGCAAAACGCACCTGTTGAAAAAGTCATGAAAGGATATCGAGTGAATGTGTCGTATGATAATTCAGATATTGATGAATCAAAAAAGAAAAAAAACTCAGTCGCACAGATTGTTTTGAAAAGTTTGAAAAAATATGAAGGCTGAAAATCTTGTGCTAGGCTGTCAAGTGATTGAATACTCAAGTTCATTATTAATCTAATTTTTTTGATGCAATATTTTGTATCCAATATTCATTTACCCATCCCATCACTTTGTCTTTATCCTGGTAATCCAACAAGTATGGTGTTTCTTTTTGCTTTTTTAAAGCATCCTTTGTAAAATAAGATGTTGTTACAATAATTCCTCTGTTAGCATTTTCAGTATTGATAACTTCTTTAAAACTTCTGATGATATCAACGCCTACCTTCTGCGTTTTATACCTCTTACATTCAACTAAAAATTTTAATGGTTCATGTAACCCTATTTTTTTGATTGCCAATATATCATAACCATTATCTCTTGTTTGTTTTGTAAGATTAACCTCGAATCCTTGTGCCAATAATAGCTCCGCGATCATTTCTTCAAATTCTCTCGGTGAAACTTGAAATAATTGTTTATGATCATTATATACATTCGTAATGATATGCTTTATTCGGTTGGATTCATTTATTACGGAAGCTTCATTTTGATTTTCTTCGCCATCAAAAAAGTTCGCAAAATCATACTGGAAATAGCCAAGGTGCATTTTTTCTACTATAGCGGCTATACTTGTACCTCCATTAAGAATTTTAAACAGATTATTGTATTTAATTAATTTCAAAGGTGGAATAAATTGCTCCCACCGCTTTGCTTGTTGCTGTACACTTAATAGACTTTCAATCCGTTGTTGGGATTCAATAAACTTACGCATATTAGATGGATATATTTTATCAATCATCTCATTTGTTGAAGCGATTAATTCTATCAGTGACATGTTTTTATTTATTTAAGAAAATCACATATAAATATAGCTACCAAGTATAAAACTTAAAAGATTATCAGCAGATAAAAAAATTATTCAAATGCTTATCAATAACTCATTTCATTAATGAAATGAGTTTATTATTGTGGCTTGGTTGGCAAAAAAATCCTTACGTGAGCAGTCAAATATTTTTGCAAGTGCGTTAATATGTTTAAGCTTAAATTTTACTCTTTCCTTTGTGGGGGATAGGCGGATTTGAAGCCGAATGTTTAATATCGAGCTATACTATTTCAAATGCATTTAAGTGACCAAGCAAAGTTACAGTGGGATGTTTTTCTTACTTCCCTTCATTTGGTCTATCTGCATCTGACTCGTTATCTTTTTCAGTAGAATAAGTAGAACTTCTAGTTGCAGTCTTAGAACCAGAAGCATATATTTCTTTTACGTCAGGATTAGTTGGTTGCCAATTCCAGTTTTGGACAGAGTCTACAGTTTCTCCAACAAGTGGTTCTAAATAATTTGAAGCGAAAACTTTCATGTTATTATATTTTAATTTAAATGATTTTTCATCCAATCAATAAGTGCTTCAGAAATTGGTAATCCTGTTAAATCCTCAATCCAGAGGAATTGTCCCATAGAATTTACTTCTAAAAAATACCATTTTTTTTCTTTAGTTATTATAAAGTCTAATGCTCCATATTCAATTTGAAGTCGTTGCATTAACTCACTTACTTTATTCTTTATGTCACCCGGAATTTCAATGGCAAAATGCGGGGTATGGGGAATATCATATCTTCTCCAGTCAACTTTGCTCAATTGTGATTCTTGTGAATTTATCCTACAGGCAAAATGTTTATTTCCTACAACAGTATATCGTACCTCATAATCTTTATCAATATATTTCTGTAAAACAATTGGGTTTTCTCGTTGGTCGCCAAATTTGGACAAATCATTAGAATTTAGCTTATTCACATAAAAACCCATAAACTCTTCATTACGAGTTTTATAAAAGTCTTGTTGCATTAATTTTAAGGCGACAGGTTCATGACTTTCTCCAAATTCGACAAGATCTTTTTTATTATTACTTACAATAGTTTCGGGGACTAATAAACCGCAATCTATCGCCATTTCCATCTGCAAAAATTTATTTTCTGCAGCGTACGCTAAGCGCCAAAAGTTTAACCAGGGTATTTTTGAAATTGACGAATAAATTCCAAGCAAAGTTTTGTTCCATTCACCTTTCCAAATTTTTAAATCTACTGATTGATCATATTCTTCATCAAGCAATAATTCTACAAAAGTTCTTCTGTTCCAAACACATCTGATTTTTTCCAAATAGAGTTTTTCTCCATTTTGTTCAATTGACCATTTGTGATTCTTATAGCTTACGTAAGTGCCTTTTAAAGATTCGACATCTAGGTTAAATCTATACAAGGGCAGATTTTCTTTTGAGATTTTATCTAAAAGAAAATTTGCATGACTATCATTCTTATCTGTAAGCACTAAAATCATATTGATGGTAATAAAATTAATATGAAAAAAAATATAATACTTATTATTTTTCTCACATATGTGCAAAACCATCATATGGGTTTGGTTAGCGAAGGAATAGTACTTACTCAGCTGGAATTCAACCCTATTGTTGTTTTCTAAAATATATTTTTGATGGATTTAAACAAGAGTGTTGTTGATTTAATCTTGACAAGAAAAAATAATTATAAAATATGATGATTTTAAACTTATCGTATGCAAGAATCAAGTTGTACTTGCTATTTTTTTATTTTTTTCAGTGAAGCAATTGTAGAGTCAAGCATCGCTTCAAATTTGACTTTATTTTCCGGAATAGGAGGAACAAATGTCATTTTGATTTTATTAGAATGATATAATTTATATAGTTGTTGAAAATTTTTTGGTTGCGGTTGTGGGAGAGCTCCATCAAGCCAAATGAATTCATTCTTTGGAGTAATTTCTAAAAAATAGCTTTTGCCACCTATTATAGTCTGTTCGTTTATTTCTGTTGGTAGTTGTTTAATGCATAAATCCATTAGTAGTTTCATTTGCTGGCAAGTTAAATTGCGATTATATACAGCTTTAAAACTACTGCGATTGTCAGAGGTATAAAAACCATATCTCCATGCTGTTGGTTGAGCAATACCGTTTACAAACGCTTTGATACAAGGCATATTATTAAAATAGCCGGCAATAAATATTTTCAGTGACATGAAGGGTCGCCAACCTTCTGGAAATTTAGTAGAGATAGTAGAATTTATATAATCATATGCCGTTGTTACATTAATTGTATTAGGCATTAATTTATTTATTGTATCAAGATAATATGCCATAAACTTGTCTCCTAAAATAGCGGGGCCAACACTTACATAAGCACAATTTTTTAAAGGGAATATTTTCTGAAAATCATCAAAATAACCAATAACCTTTTGTGCATTTACAGTATAATTCTTTCCTTCATCCTCCGGAGAATTAAAAGATACTCTGCTATCAGATCCAATCAGTATTCCATCTTGACAAATAGCAACGATAACAAAAGAGCCATGAAAATATAACTGTGCGTTTAGTTGAACTGTGCAGATCGTGATGACAAAAGCTATCAGATACTTCATAAAGTTTTTTCTAATGTATGAATGTTTTGTAATTCTTGTATTTTCTATTCCATAATTATGCAATGATAAGGCCCTTATCACAGTACTATCAGCGCTTATTGATTTGCTCTAAAATATTGGTTTATAGTTTGATTAAATTTTGAGTCACGCTAAAACTAATGCAACTAAATATGTTAGCAATTTATAAAAGAAGTTGTATTTTTATAAAATGGAAAAAAACAAAAATATCGGCATTTGGATTCGAGTTTCAACTGATATGCAAGTCCAAGGAGACAGCCCAGAACATCATGAAGAACGAGCTCGTATGTACGCAAAGGCAAAGGGATGGAATGTAGTGACTGTATACCGCCTGGATGCCCTGTCCGGCAAATCTATTATGGACTATACAGAAACGAAGCGCATGCTTAAAGATATTCGGGACGGTTTAATAAGTGGCCTCATTTTTTCAAAGCTTGCCAGGCTTGCTCGAAATACAAAAGAACTATTGGAATTTTCGGAAATATTCAGAAACTGTGATGCAGACCTTATTTCTTTGGCAGAATCTATTGATACATCTACACCAGCTGGTCGTCTCTTTTACACCATTATCGCAGCAATGGCACAATGGGAACGAGAAGAGATTGCAGAACGAGTTGCTGCTTCAGTGCCAATCAGAGCAAGGCTCGGAAAACCTCTCGGTGGTCAAGCGACCTTTGGTTATAAATGGGATGGAAAGCAACTGATCGTTGATGAAACAGAAGCTCCGATCAGAAAGCAGGTGTATGAAGTATTCCTGCAAACCAAACGCAAAAAAGCGACAGCAACTGCATTAAATGAACGCGGCTACCGTACCAGAAACGGGTCAAAATTTACCGACACAACCATCACCCGACTCCTTCGTGACCCAACCGCAAAAGGCATACGTAGAGCCAATTATACTAAGAGCCTTGGTGAGAGAAAGAATTGGATTATAAAACCCCAATCTGAATGGGTAGAGATACCTTGTCCGGCTATTATCAGTTCCGATCTATGGGATGAATGCAACACTATTTTGGATCAACAAGAAAAGAAGCGAGTTCCCACCGGCCCAAAAACAGTTCATTTACTAGCAGGGTATATATACTGTGAGTGCGGCGCAAAGATGTATGTATATACTGAAACACCAGTATATAAATGCAAACAATGCAAACGAAAAATTGATGTTGCTGATATTGACGAAATATATCACGAACAACTCAGATCATTCTTATTAACCGATGCTGACATTACATCAATCGCTACGGCAAGTGAAACTATCCTTACAGAAAAAGAAACATTGTATAAGTCTACATTGCAGGAATACAACTCGTTAAAAAAGAAAATCAGTGAGCTCGTACACCTTCGAATCAATGGAGAACTACAAAAAGATGATTTCGCTGCACTTTACAGACCGATTGAAGAACAAGTGCGTCAGTTTGAAAAGCAATTACCCGAACTTGAGGCAGAAATTGATTTCTTAAAAATTCAAAGTCTTTCAACGGATACGGTTATCCAAGAAGCCAAAGACCTCTATAACAGATGGCCAGAATTACCATTTGATGAAAAACGAAGTATCATTGAAACCATAACAGAAAAGATCACTATTCATCAAGACAGCATTGATATATCCCTCTCCTATCTTCCCGCACCCATCCTTTCCACAAATGACGGAAAAAGGCAACGCAACTTCATGGATTCATAGAAGCGATCAACATAAAACTTGCAGGAAAATCAACAGCAACCTTTGCTCTTGATATGCTTACTCTTCTTTCTTCCATCGGCTGGCGCATTACTTCGAGAACAGTACGTTTGAATTCAGGTAACTCATCTAAAAATAAAACACCATTGTGCGCCAAAGAAATTTCACCGGGTTGCGGAATGCCGCCCCCACCCACCAATGCCACATCACTGATAGTATGATGCGGCGAACGAAACGGGCGCCTGCTTATCAATGAACTGTTTTCAGGCAACTTGCCCGCAACGCTGTGGATCTTTGTTGTTTCCAATGCTTCATACAAACTTAATGGCGGAAGAATAGTTGGTAATCGTCGCGCCAACATTGTTTTACCAGCACCGGGCGGCCCGATCAATATTGCATTATGACCACCCGCTGCAGTTATTTCCAATGCACGTTTAATATTTTCCTGTCCTTTCACATCATTAAAATCAACATCAAAATGTTGCTGTGCATCAAAAAATTCTTCGCGTGTATTTACCTCAACAGGCTTGAGTGAATTTTCATCTTTGAAAAAATCAACCACTTCTTTTATATGCGTTACGCCATATACTTTCAAACTGTTCACCATTCCCGCTTCGCGCGCATTTGCTTTTGGAACGATCAATCCTTTAAACCCTTCTTTGCGCGCCTGTATAGCAATGGGTAATGCCCCTTTTATGGGTTGAACCGTTCCATCCAGACTTAATTCACCCATTATAACATATTCAGCCAAACGTTCCGGCTGTTCAATTTGTTCACTTGCGCCTAATACACCAATACCTATCGGGAGATCAAATGCAGAACCGCTTTTCTTTATATCAGCCGGTGCAAGATTGACTACGATCTTTGTACGCGGCATGTACCAATCATTTGTTTTGATGGCGCTTTCCATGCGCTGCAAACTTTCTTTCACAGCATTATCGGGCAAGCCAACAATTGTATAGTGAGCACCTGCGCTAACGTTTACTTCAATGGTGATAGTAATGGCTTCAACTCCATAAACAGCGCTACCGAAAGTTTTAACAAGCATAAGCAGAAGGGTGTAGAGTTTTTCTATTCGGAAATAAAAATACAACACGTAATGAAGTAAATAAAACTTAATTATAAAATTGAATTCCCATCAATTATAGCTTTTACATTTGCATGTGCAGTCAGGATGAACTCATCATTTTTAAATACTATCATCTTACTTGGAGCAATCCAGGGATTTATTATCAGCAGCTTGCTTTTCTTTTCAAAAAAGAATAAACAATCCAACCGATTACTTGCAGTATTAATTTTTTTGATGTCGCTAGCCAGTTTTAATTTATATGCGAATTATGAAAACTGGTTTAATTCAGATATCCTTCGGTTTATTTCTGATTTGATTCCGATGGTGATTGTAATGCCGTTCGGCCCATTACTTTACCTTTATATTCAATCTTCGCTTGATTCAAATTTCAAGGTTACAAAAAAATTACGCTTTCATTTTTATCCTGTAATTATTGATTTAGTTCCGCAATTGGCTACATACATTTTTATAATTGGAGTGTTAACCGGCGTTCTAAAAAACCATCCTCAACCATGGGGAATTTTTATTGATGAGTATAATGTGTATGCAGATATTCCGCGGTGGATGAGTGTGAGTTTTTATGTTTGGATGTCTGCAAAATATCTTGCTTCATTCAAACAGAAACAGAACGGCGTGTTGAATGAGCAAACAATTAACTTTAAATGGTTGCAACAATTCATTCGTGTATTCGCAACGTTTCAAATAATCTGGCTTGTTTTTCTTATTCCGTATGTGATTCCAAAGTATACTGATAAATTGCTGAATGAATTTGATTGGTATCCACTTTATATTCCGCTTGCAATAATTATTTATTGGTTAGGCATAAAAGGCTATATCGTTTCGCAAACTGAAGTTAGTCTTATTAAAAAAACGCAGCCTGTTAGTTCAACTTTATCGGCTGAAGCAATTGCGCTAACAATCGTTTCTGTTAAAAAAACTATGACTGACGGTAAATTGTTTCTCAATCCAAATCTTAATTTAACTATTCTTTCCGAACACACTTCTATTCCGCAAAAAACAATTTCATTTGTTTTAAATCAGAACCTTAACAAAAGTTTTAGCGAGTTTGTAAATGAATATCGCATCGAAGCTTTTAAAGAAAAAATTTTACATCCGGAAACTGACAATCTTACAATTGCCGGTGTTGCGCTGGAATGTGGTTTTAGTTCACAGGCAACTTTTCAAAGAATATTTAAACAGTCAACAGGAATTTCTCCGTCTGAGTTTCGCAAGTCTGCTTTACAAACCAGTTAATCAATTATTCATTTTCATCTTTTGTGCTTCTCAAATCGCGATTTGAGCAATAATATTCTTATCTTTTATTTAAACAGATAAGAATTTTGCTGTCTGATTATTTGTTATGAAGAAAATTATATCACTATCACTTTGCCTTATTGCTGCAATTTTTTCTTTCAGCCAAAACGGCACCAATGAACAATTGGAGAAATCTGTTGATAGCTTAATTGCTACTCAATTCAAACCAAACGAACCGGGCGGTTCTATTTTAATCGCAGATAAAAATGGAATAATTTATAAGAAAGCCTTTGGCAGCGCTAATGTAGAATTGAATGTGGCTGTGCAATCAGATATGATTTTTAGAATCGGTTCTATTACAAAACAGTTTACAGCCATCGGCATTTTACAATTGGTTGAACAGGGAAAAATTTCTTTGCAGGATAGCATTCAAAAATATATTCCGGATTATCCTTCCAAAGGTTATACAATTACGATTGAAAATTTATTAACGCATACGTCAGGCATTCCTGATTATTCAAACGCGGATACAACACATAACCAATATATAGAAAGACATGATTTCACACCGCAGCAAATCATTAAATATTTTGATTACATGCCTTTGGAATTTAAACCCGGAACAAAATATAATTATTCAAATTCAGGCTATGTATTGCTGGCATACATTATTCAACAGGTAACCGGCGAAGATTATCATCAGTACATGAAAGAAAATGTTATTAGTCGCGCAGGTCTACAACATACATTGTTTGATGATGAGCATACTATTATTCCAAACCGTGTTGAAGGTTATACAAGAGACAAAGGCTTCTTTGAGAACTGCGAATATCAAACAGCATCACTGGCATTTGGCTGTGGCGATTTAATGTCAACCACTGAGGATTTATATCAATGGAACAAAGGGCTGCTTGCTTATAAACTTGTAAGTAAAGAAACGTTGAACAAAGCTTTTAGGCCTTATAAATTAAATGATGATTCTTATACAAATTATGGCTACGGATGGTTTGTTGATAGCTTCGGAGTAAAACGAATTCATCATGAAGGACAGGTAAACGGCTTCACTGCATTTGAAGAATATTATCCTGGCAAAGATGTGTATGTTTCTATTTTAACCAATCAATTATCAGGTGAAGACACAACAGATTTCAGCGACAAAAGATTTCGGTTGTTTAATAATGTTTTTCAACTCGCATTAGGTAACATGTTGGAAAAAGAAGCAACAGTTAATGATGCATTACTGGATGAATACATAGGTACATACCAGGCAGTAATTAAAAAAAGTGAGACACTCACAATCTATAAAGAGCAAGGTAAATTATACATGGACCTTTCAAATAAAACCGGCAGGCACATGGTAATGCAACCACTTTCCAAGACTTTATTTTTATTGCCAGATGTAATGCGCATAAGATCCACTGCTGAATTTATAAGAGAAAACGGAAAAGTTACAAAAGCCATTTTCACGCAGGAGAAAGCATATGAATGGATAAAGATTAAATAAAAATGATCATGAAAAATTATAAACACTTTTCTTTCTTTATCTTTTTTAATATAATAGTTTTTACTTCAAACATAAATGCACAAAATGATTCCATCACACAAAAACTGGATGAATATTTACAAGCAGCCAATAAAGTAAATAAGTTTAACGGCAATGCATTGATTGTACAACAAGGGGAAGTTTTATTGCAAAAAAGTTATGGCTATAAAAATTTTGCCACACATGTTTTAAATGATTCAAACACTATTTTTCAAATTGGTTCTGTCACCAAACAATTTACAGCAACCGTTATTTTAAAATTGCAGGAAGAAGGCAAGCTTTCTGTACAGGATAAACTCAGCAAATATTTTCCGCAATTCAAGTATGCAAATAAAATAACGCTTGAAAATTTGCTAACACACACTTCAGGTATTTACAATTATACGAATGATATTGATGAAGCAGACTCTGCTATAGTTTGCAACCCGGCAGACAAGCAACTGGCGCTCGATCTTATATTTAAGCACAACCTGGATTTTAAGCCGGGCACACAATTCCGCTATTGTAATTCAGGTTACTATTTGCTGGGAATGATCATAGAAAAAGTAACAGGCAAATCTTATGAACAGAATGTACGTGATATCATTTTCACGCCCTTGCAAATGACACATTCCCTGTTTGATTTTAAACATTCAGCAGATACAAACATTGCAACGGGTTATCAAACTTTAAATGATTCAATTCAGAAAGAAGCATCAGCCTGGCGATGGGATTCAACAGTGTCTTATGCAGCCGGTGCAATCTGGAGCACAACAGGTGATATGCATAAATGGGCACAGGCAATTGCAGATAAAAAAATTCTTGCTGCCGAATCATGGAAGGCGATGCTTACACCGCATCTTGACAAATACGGTTATGGCGTTTACATTGATTCTGTCTTTAACAAACAAACCATTTCACATGGTGGGGGTTTGGCTGGTTTTATTACATATTTATGTTATTATCCAGGTGAAGATGTAACCGTTATTTTGTTGAATAATGAAGGTTGGTTTGGCGAAGCATTGAATGGAATCAGTACTGATCTCTCAGCCATTATTTTTCATAAATCTTATGAATTAATGAGTGATCATGTTAGTATAAAGCTTCCTGATGTTGTTCTGAAAAAATATATTGGTCAATATGATTTTGACAAAAAACATCATGCATACATCACATTGGAAAATGAACAATTGCAATTGGAAGCGCCACAAGGTGGTTTGCCAAAGTCTCCTTTATTCGCAGAAGATGAAACTAATTTCTACCTGAAAATTATTAATGCAAGAATTGAATTTGTAAAAGATGCTTCAGGCAATATTACCGGCCTTATTTCATACTACAACGGCAAAGATGAGTTTTGCAAAAAGGTGAGATAGATGCTTATTCAACCATGCATTTATATCTCTATTGTTATGGCCCGGGTGGTGCAATAGATATGCGCAATTCAATACCTGCTCTTGTATTAGTGATCGGCGCCGATGTTGATATATATGGAATGATGCGCTGTTGATCAAAATAGAATTTCAGATCAATGCGATTGTTGATTAAATAATCAAACGAAGGTTGTATGCTGATCGTTTTTTGGCCACCAGTACTATAAGCCGTTGGTTGATCGAGCCTGCTGTTTGTTTGCAGGTCGTTGCGCAAAGCCAGGTCAAGTGTTACATTTAAATCTGTTTGCCCCGGTTTTGCCTTAATAAACGGAAATTTAAAAGGCAGATCCACCCCATGCTTTCTGTAGGTGCCGCCAAAAGTTACAGAGCTGCTGCTTACTTCACTTAACTGGTAATCGTAC
Source organism: Bacteroidota bacterium (assembly GCA_013289015.1). GTDB lineage: Bacteria > Bacteroidota > Bacteroidia > Chitinophagales > Chitinophagaceae > Parafilimonas. The sequence goes on from JABDAV010000006.1 coordinate 54,933, forward strand.
AAACTTAAACTTAACTGCCTGCTCTTTGCATATTCAAAACGCAATGCAGTTTGATTATTGGTAGTAACATCAATACCTATTAACGGCGCAAACTGTTCCTGTATAGTTAAGTTTGGAATTAAGAAATACGGAATATAGTTGCCCGATATCGGGTCTATAAAAGCAGGCTGGCCAAGATGCAGCGGATCATAATATAGTAATGAACTGGTGAAGCTGTTCATACTAAATGTACTGTTATATCCGTGCGTGATGGTTATGTTGCTGAACACATTTGCAAGCGCAGGTATGCGTGTTAACCCGGTGTAAGTAAGACGCCAGTTAGGCAATGCATGTATACCGTTGAATGGATTTGCCTTTATACTGGAATTGTCCTGGTTAATAAGCGGAATTGAATTCGGATCTTTTTCTGTATATGCCGCAATAAACGAAGGAAGCAATACATCCTGCTGGTAACGCCCGTAACCTGTGGGGAAACCATCGCCCTGGAATGTTTTATCCCAATAGCTGTTTGCATTCGCCAGTCTCTTAGCTATAATGATACGATCGTCCTGGAATTTTTGGAATGTTTGCGATACTTCGTTTGGATTACTCTTTTTAAATAAAGTCTGGAAACTGATGTAAGAAACACTGAAGCCGCCACCCGCTAAAGGACTTAAATGGCTAAAGTTATCATTAGTTGGGTCGGATGAAATATTCTTGAATAATTCCGAATAATTTTTAGAGAATGTTTTCTGAAAATTCAGGTCAACATTAAATTCACGGAAAGGTTCAAGTTGGCCGGTTATGTTGATCTGCTGCTGATAATCCTGTGTGTAAACAAGATTGAATAAACTATCTTTTGTAATTACGCCTTCCCTTGCTTTTTGATTCAACCAATTTGAATCAGGTTGCCTGCCAAAAATGTAGTCATATCCCGGCTGATTGGAAGCCTGGTTTTGCCCTAAATAACCGGTGCCTGTTGTAATACCAGGCACACGGCTGTCATAACCTGTATTGTAGCTCACCGATACATGCTTGACCATTGTTATCAGCTGGCCTGCAACTTTTACAGCACCGTTCATTTGTCCCTGTTCTTTATTCTTGCGCTGTTGTTTTTTGTAATCTCTTTTTTGCTGGCGCCATTTCTGCAAAGCATTGCGCTTTTCAAAACCTTTTAATTTATTTCCGGCAGAATCTTTTAAAATTTCTGCTCTTGGCTTCGGCGGTTGAATGCTGTCGTTAGGGTTTGCTACGTTATTTGTATTATCAGAAGGCTGACTTACAGCATTAAAGAATTTTGATTTTGAATACAATCGCGGAAAATCAAATTCGCCGGTTAAACTGTTTTGTTGTGAGTTTTGAATAATATTACCGAGACTCACAGCAAGCAAACTTGCACCAGTCCAGCTATAGGTAGTTGTATAGCTGTAGTGCGCATTGATCCAGTCTGTGATTGGCAATTTTGAGAACGGAATATTATAGCTTATTGTGGCATGCTGCTGATACATTGTATTCCTGCCTGCCTGAAAGAAATTTTCCTCTACTGTGTCTTTTTTTGCCTTTGTGTCTAACTGGCCGTACGGTTCATCAATTCTTGCATTGGCTATAGCAGAAAAATCAAGGTTAAGGCTGCGTGTAAAATCCCATCTTAAATTATAATACCTGTCCATGGTAAAATACTTATCGTAGGTTGTATCAACGCGCTCAATTTTAGAATCGTATGTATCCACAATACGCGGAATAAAAATGCCATACTGCCGGTTTATATCATAGCGCACACTCAGCAACGAAGGCACATAATTAAAGTTGAAATCTCTTATAGGTGCAAGCCAGGCACTATGGTTCTTTATAACATTTTTAAATGGCTCTTTGAATTTCGAGGGGGCGTTGAATGTATAACCCAAACCACCATGGTATTTCTTTATGTCGTTTTTTAATACGGTAGGATTGGTTTCATCAAATTCGGTATAGGAATAGCTGAAATCAAAATTACTTATACTCCATAATCGTGTTTTTGCACCTGGTTGCCCAAACCGCACATTGGTAAAGTTTACGGTTTTAATGGTAGTGATATCTGTTGCAGCTTTTTTTACAGAATCCCTGTTGTTGGTCATGTTTAATTTGTCCCGATATAATACATCAAGATCATAAGGATCATATTCAGGCGTAAGAATTGTTTTATTGATGCTTGCATATACAGGAATGGAGAAGCCCAGCTTTTGAGGCGTTAGTTTTCCAAGATCTAAATTCAGCGCAGCATCATACTGGAACATATTATCAAGCGCACGCTGGCTGATCTGCTGATCAATGGAACCGAAACCGTAAGAATATGTGTTGGCAGATGCGGTTAAGGTTCCAAGATCAGCCAACTGCATATCTACTCTTCCCAGTGCAGCATAACCACCCTTTTCATCAATTTTGGATAAACGCAATTCATTCACCCAAACTTCTGTACTTATAGTATTGGTTGTTTCATTCTCTATCGCAATGAGTATGCCCTGAACATCACCCAGGTTAGGATTACCTTTTACTGAATAATTGCGGTTGCCGACAGCTTCTGTATAATAGCCTGTTATAGGATAATTTTTTGAATCGCGCCTTAATTTAAGCTGAACAAGATCATTCAGTGCAAGATTTAAATTGTTAGAATCAGGCCAGATCTGTTCTGCAGTAGTGCTGCCAAACTGCGTTATCTGTAAAGGAATTTTTACTTCATAATAATTATCAAGAAAATCCTGGCCTATACGAATCACTGCATCAACATTACCATTCGCAAGAGGCGGAGATTGTTTTAAACCTGATTCAGCATGAATAAACATATCCATTTGTCCATATTGCCTCAGATCAAGATCAAGCGTTTTAAATACAGCTCTTGAAGTCTTTTTTTCAAGATTATTTATCTGGAGGCTCATTGCCTGTTCGTTCTGTAAAAGATTAACGCCGTTATTGCTCAACTCCTGTACTCTTTCAATGCCCGGAGGTATTACATAAGGTATCGGCTGGCGATTACTGTTCTCTTCCACATTCACTGCAAGCACATTAATAGATGAATTGGATGTAACGGGTGCATAAGCGCCTACAGTATCTACATTATAAGTAAAAGTTCTCCATTGATTGCGCACAAGATCCAAGGTAGCAAAACGCAATACAACAACAGAATCTTCAAAACCTGTCATGTACATGCGCATGAAACGGATGGATTTGAAGTCCGGTATCTGGCCAACCTGACTGGTGAAGTCTTTTATAGGCACCCTGAACAGGTACCAGTTTTCCGGTGCTGTGGAGCCATCAGCCAAACGCGGGTTCACCACTTTCTGATCGGTAATATATTTTGAATTGCCTACAGCCATTCCAGGTTTAAGATCTACTTCATACTCATAATATTCTTCCGTTTCATTTAAAGTATTGTCGTGATTCAGGTCTTCATTATCAGGATACAAGGTTGCTGCAGGTGAAAATGGCGAGTTGCCTGTATATATCGGAGAATTGCCCTGAGGATTATTATACTCTTTATAACGTCCCAGGATGCCTGTTCCTGCTGCATCGTAGCTCGCATCACGATACCACACATAATCATCGTTGGAAGGATCGGCTGAAGCCTGTTTATAAAAGAGCGAAGCGGCTCCGAAATTATTTGCTATATCACTCAGGTAAGCTTTACGTTTAACTCTTTCCGAGTCATCACCCAATCCATCAAACCCCACATCCTGGTAAGGTCTGTCGTTAGGGTCATTGCTGAATGCCTGCGTAACCTGTATGGGGTTAATGGGTGTACTGCCCCAAACTGATGTTGCATCAACAACTGCAGGAATGGTTGGTGTAGGCAAACCATTTTCATAAAAACGCCTTCCGTCTTTCAGAATATCTTCACTTATACTTCCAAGATCTATGTATAGTTTTCCGCCTTTACTGTTTGGAGTTTTAATGAACGGATCCTGTACCCAGAATTCAATATATTCAATATTGCCGGTTTCAAAATCGGTTTGATCGAGTGCACGCATGATGCCGCCCCAACGCTTCTGGGGATCTGTCAACATGCCGTTTCCATCCACATCGGCGGGGTCGTCTGTAAAATTGTACGGGCCTCTTTCTGAGGGATAATAGGCAAGGTCGAAAGTTGTTGTAATTACATCCGTAATATTCGTTGTTTTTTGCGGGAACAATTCATTTGTGTACACCTGCCGCACTCTTGGATCGCTCAACTCTTTCAGGTTACTACGCAAAGGGTTGTTCGGGCTCGTTTTATCCTGCAATGTTGGTTCGATATTATACCAGGCCAGTTTTGCCCTGTTCTTACCATAAGTAAGATCGTTGGTTAAAGTGCCTTCAGGAAACAATCCATTATTTTGCGGCGTTGATGCCAGTGCCCATGAAATATAAGGAAACCGAAGATCCACACTGCTCGTCGCTCCTTCAAAATCATCAATGTAAATCAAACCTTCACTTCCTTTGCCTATCTGTGGCGGATGCCCGGGTTTTAAAGCTGCTGCTTCTCCGTAAGCTGTGATGGAGCTTGGCGCACTTGAATTATAAAAAGGTAATTTATTTATCAGGCGCGTTAATTCAGGTAGTTGATTCTGGTAGTTGAAATCAACTCCATACATCGTATTACGAATCGGGTCTTCACCATAATTTACTTTGGTAAAGAAAGGCCTTTCTGCCAACCGCTCTAAAGTACCGCCTATTGAAAAATGCTGGTTGGCAACATAATCAAGTCTTAATCCCAAAAAACTTCGCTGTTGAATGCCGTAAGTTGCATTGTTTTCAAACTGAACATTTACCGGTATCCCTGAATTAATAATTGCCTGGTTAATCACTTTTAAAGTACCGAGGTTATAATCGATGATATAATCCACATTCTCCTGCAAAACCTGGCCGCCTGCTGTTACTGTTACAGAACCCTGCGGAATATTAAACGCACCAAGATAAATGTCGGTACTTGAGCTTCCTTTTACTGTTCCCTGCAATACATAGCGGTCTAAGTTGGCATAGGTTTGAGCTATTGCTTTTATAGAATCGTATAAGGGCTGATAAACATACTGTTTTACCGTATCGGGATTCACACCATTAAAAGCGAGTGCCGCAAGGTCCTTACCAAATGGCTGCAGTACCGGAAAGATTACTTTCCCCTGCTGCGATATCACAGTGAATCCATCCACAAAATCAAACAAACCATCAGGCTGCGGATCATTACGGTTATTCAACCGGTCCGCCCGTAATATCTGTATCAACGGGCTTCCGGAAACTGCCGGATCGCTTTGAGGTAAATATCTTTTTAAACCACCGCTTGGTTCCTGGTAAAGAACATTCAATTTAAAATCCTGTTGCTGCAATCCCGTAACGTTAATTGAATAAACGTTCTTCATCATCAGTTGCCATATAGGAAGACTAACGCGCGCAGAGGTTGCTTTTAATAATTTTAAAAACAACATTTTTTGTACGCCCTGGGTTGAATCTACAGTAATGTCCTGCGCAAATTCACCTACCTGGTAAACCCGTCCGTTATCAGTGTACTGGTAGGCAACAGCCAATACATCATCAGGCTGTAACTGCACATTTAATGAAAGAAAACCAACCTGCGGATTGTAATAATATTCAGTTGAATCAAGTTTGCGCGCGAATGTTTTCTCATAGTCGTTTACAGGCTGTAAATTCTGCATAAGCAATAACCCGTTTACTAAAGAGGGATCCCTGTATCCCGGATTAGATAAAAGTTTACCATAAAGATCATTAGTATTGTTCTGAGGCAGACGGTCGGTACTTATAGTATGGATACTATTATTGGCTGCGGAATCTTCACCAAGGTCTGCAAAGCCAACAACGCTTCTTGTGTTCGTGGTTATACCGGTTCTGTTTGTTACCCAAACTTCCATGCGCACGATCTGAACCTGGCTGTTCACAACCGGCAGGTTGCTCATGGCAAAATTGAAGTTTTTTCTAAAATATTGTGCTAATAAAAAGTGCCTGTTCTCATCATAATCATCCAGTTTTAAATTGATGTTCTGGCTTAAGCCACCGCCCTGTAATGCAAGTGATTGCTGTTGTGATTTCTGGCTTGCAATAGCGCCGGTTATAGAAAATTTTCCAAACTGCAATTGTGTTTTTACACCAAACAAACTTTGCGGACTACTCATTAAAGAGCCTTTGGTTTGAAATGAAATATTACCCGCTTCAACAGATTTTAATATTTCATCGTCCATTCCTTTATAATCAAGCTTGAGCTGGTTTTCATAATCAAAATTGGCAAGAGTGTTATAGCTGATAGGAAGTTTTAATTTATCACCAATGCTTGCATCTATATTCAGGTTGGTGTTCATATTAAAATCCAAACCGCCGTTTTTACGGGCGCTTTCCGGCAATGTTGGATTTTTTACTACCTGGCCCTGGTAGCCCATGGTAAGATCAATTGTACCCTGTGGTTTAATATCAACCTTAAGGCCGTTTGGCCCAACGCCAAACATGCGGTCAAAAAGTTTATCATATACATGCGGCGGCGGCCTTGATATTTTGCGGTTAAGGCTGAGCAAAGCCTGGGCACGCTGGTTGAAATAATCATCCTCCTGTTGCTGGCTTTTCAGCCTGTACATTTCATCAAAAGTGAGATATGTTGGTATGCGGTAGTTTATATCGCCTACCTTTTCAGTTATATAATATTGGTTGGTAACAGGATCGTACTCAATATCCTGTTGTATTATAGAACTATCATTTATATCAAAAGGATTATAATAAGGCGAACCAAAAGGGTCTCCCCTCCTGTCCTGCAAAGGATAATGAAGGCTGTCATGCAAAGAATATGAAAGGCTGTCGTGCTTTTGAGCAATTACCACATTGCATAATAACACAGTGCCCAAGAGGACAATTAATAAAAATCTACTTACAATAAAAAGGTTTCTCAAGATTTGTAGCCCGGTTAGGTAGAATTTTTTCTATATGCTATAAGTTTTTTAGTGCGAGTTTAATAATGTTTTCTACTGAGGAGTTATTATTGGATGAAAGTACTTTTTTTATGGCTGTTTCAGCAATATTTTTTTGTATTCCTAATGCTATTAAAGCATTTAATGCGTCTGATTCAACGTTATTAATTGCATACGCAGAATTAGTTGTTTGGGTTTGCAGGCGATTCAGCTTATCTTTCAATTCAAGTACAATACGTTCTGCCGTTTTTTTGCCTATGCCTTTGATACTCTCCAGTTGCCTGGTGTTTCCGTTTACAATGCTCCTGATTATCTCATCAGGTTTCAACCCGCTCAACATCATCCTCGCTGTAGAAGCACCAACGCCGGAAACGCTTATTAATTGCATGAAAAGCTCTTTTTCCTGCTGTTCAAAAAAACCATACAACGTTTGACTATTCTCCGTAATATGTAAATAGGTGAACAGCTTGCCTTTTTCTTTATCGGCTATGGCCGAGTAAGTATTCAGGCTGATCTGCAGATCATACCCAACTCCATTTACATCTACAACAACCTGTGATGGCAGTTTGATAACAAAATCTCCGTTTACAAATGCGATCATACGATGGGCCCAAAAATATGGTTTTCAGAATTATGAACGCATTTTTATAAAAGAAATCGTTTAGATCAATTCCGATGCTTCTTTTCTGAAATCATTTCTTTATAATTTGTCGAAACATTGAGCAAAATAAAACAGCGGTGCAATAATTCTTTAATGAAAAATTACTCCGCTGCTTTATTAATATTCTACTTAACAGGTCTTAATTCTGTTTAATTAATTTTATTGTTGCTGTTTCTTTACCGCTTGTAATTTTTACATAATACACACCGGCTGCATATTGCTGCATAGGAATTTGCAGTTGTGTTGAGTTGATATTATTTTGTTTCCACACAACTCTTCCTGCATTGTCTGCTATAATTATGTCAGCATTTTTTGCATTCGTCAATTGAAGGTTTGCAACATTGGTTACAGGATTGGGAGAAACAGTTGCTTTAAACGTTACATCCAGGTTTTTGGCCACTGCATTGTTGGAAGCAATTGACTGTGTGCTAACATCACCTTCATACATTTCATTACCATATTGAGTTGTGTAGCCACTGAAAAATAATTTATTGCCGGCAGCTATAAGATTGTCAAGTGAAGAAAGTCCTTGCAACCCTGCATCAGAAACGGCATTTGTTTTATTACCCGGGCCGGTACTTGACCATAAAGCGCCATTTGCAACAAAATACAGTTTATTATTTGCAACGCAGAAATCTGAAAGTTCTGTTCCGCCGCTGCCCGAAGTAATATCTTTAATTAAAAGAGTTCCTACAGTCGTTCCGTTACTTGCCCAAAGTTCGTTTCCATTAACACCGTCGTTAGCGGAAAAATAAACAGTGCCGTTTAAATCAGTAAGATTATTTATAAGTCCATAATAATCCGTGTTAATAGTTCTTACAAGTTTGGTTCCTGCAGCAGTTCCATTACTTTTCCATAAAGCATTAGCGCCATAATTAACTGCGCTTATATACAGCAACCCTTTTGATATGCAGTAAACATTATTATTATGATAATCACTTTGTACATTTACAGGTTGAATTGCAGCTACTTTTTTAGTGCCGGCAAATGTTCCGTTGGTTGTCCATAAATAAGTAATGTTATCTTCGTCTGTCGCGCCAAAATATAATGTACCGTTGTAGTTGATAAGGCTGTATGGATTTGAACCCTGGCTTCCTGAATAAATATCGCTTACTATTTTTGTTCCGTTTACAGTGCCATCGCTTTTATATAGTTCAATACCATAGTATTGATCTGCAAACGGAAAATAAGCAGTGTTGCCAACCGTTACAATTTCAGTAGAAGGTCCATAATAATAATAAGCGTTTGTTTTAAGTAAAAAGCTTCCTGCTGATGTGCCATCTGTTCTCCATATTTCACTTTCATAGTAATAAGGATTAGACATCTGGAAGAATACAAGCCCGTTATCAGCCACGGCATAATTGCTTTGTATCTGGTAACCAGCTACAGGCGCTTCAAATATCTTCACCAACTGTTTATTAGAACTCTTAAACATATAAATAGCAGCAAGATTATTTTCATCGGAATCTACAAGAAAATAAACATTGTTTTTTACGGTTTGCATAGCATAAGGGCTGCTGCTTCCGGTTGGCGAAATATTACTTATAATATTGGTTCCGGCAGATGTGCCATCAGAAAAATAAGGTTCAGTTCCATAAGCTGAAGTATAGGCAGGGAAAACAGCCCCATCAGTTGTACTTGCAATTATGTTGCTTGTGATGATGGAAGACTGGGTGTTCCCCTGGTTGATATCCTTAGCCATTACGGTACCTGTTGAACTGCCGTCACTCTTCCATAATTCAACACCTGTTGAACCATTATTTGCAGAAAATAAAATTGTATTGGCACTAATACTTGTACTAAAATAAGGATAAGAACTGCCGGGTCCAGGAAGAATATCAGCTACTAATGCTGTACCTCCTGTTGTTCCGTTGGATTTCCATAATTCATAACCAGATGTTGATGAATAAGCCTCAAACGATAAACCACCTGAAGCACTATAAAGATTAGCGAAAGTATTACCATTAACTGAAGCAAAAGTTTTGAGGGCTTTCGTATCGGTGTTAGTTCCTTTGGTAGTCCACAATGTAGCGCTGCCATCTGAATTCACTACTTTAAAAGCGACTCCACTTTTATAACCTACAATTTCATAAGGCTGAATATTAGCATCAGAGCCTGGAGTAATATTATCTACCAGTTCAACACCGTTACCATCGTCAAAACTGTACCTGAATAGCTGATTGTATGCACCATAATAGTAATCAGTTGCTATAAAATACAATGCATTATTATAGATTGCCATTTGCGGATCTGGCTGACTATTATAGTAATCCGTCAAATAAGCATTGTTATTTACAAGTTCATAAGTGCCCGTGGTTGTTCCATCTGTAACCCAAAGACTGCGGCCCTCATCATTGACGTTAATTGAAAAATATAATTTTCCTTTATACGGTGTTAATTGCTGAGGGTCATCAATGTAATAGGCTTGTGTTACTATGTGAGTACCGGCAGTTGTTCCATCGGAAACAAAAAGCTCTCTTTCATCATAATCATAAGAGAAAACAGTAAAAAAGAATTTGGTGCCTACAGCAACGGGCTGCTGAAAACCATAAGCATCAGAAACCGAAATTGGCGTTGTGCCAGCATTTGTGCCATCAGTAACCCATAACTCACTATTGCCTAAAAAGAAGAAAACCTTATTGCCTGCTGCTGTATACATTTGAGGCGCCCCATAATTATTTATACTGCCGCTTAAATCTGATAAAATATGCGTGCCTGTATCTGTGCCATCTGAAACCCATGGCTCAGGTCCATTTGCAGAGGTAGTAGCTGTAAAATATATTTCCCCATTTGCTACTGTAATATTGGTTATAAATGAAGTACCCGAACCTG
>JABDAV010000007.1:0-21414 GCA_013289015.1 Bacteroidota bacterium
AGTGACACAACCGTGATGGCACAACGTACAAAAAGCCTGTTACATAAAAATATTCTTTCTATTTCTTCAATCTTTCATACACCGAAATCTCTTTATCGCCGGTTGCATTAACTGCAGTTTGCGTAAAAGAATCATTGCCATTAATTGCAATATCGAGCACAAAAGTTTTTCCATTTAATTCGGGCCAGGTTGAAGCGGTTATTGTTTCTGTAAGATGATTGCTGCTGTCAAGGGAAAATGTGCCATAGCTGATACCTGTACTTTTTTGCTGCAATGAATCAGTATAGTAATCTCCGTATGCAAAATTGCCGGCATAAAAAGATTTATATTCAATGTCTTTATGTGTAATGGTATCGCTGCCACGCAATGCATAAGACGAAACCTGTTTCCATATTCCATCAAGCAATGAAGTTGAATTGATACCGGTTGATCTGTATGTTTCGGTAATTTTTATCTCGCCTTTATCAGACACGGTCTTTGACGTTACCTGCATGTAACCTGTATCATTTTTTGTAATGCTCACCGTATCTGACAATGCATCCGTGCTTTGAAGGTTCTCTGTTGCATTGTACATAATGTTTTCTATAAGCTTACCTGAGTCACTGGAAAATGTGCCAACAGCAAATGCTGAAACATCTTGCGCAGGATTTACGAGCACATACATCATAACACTATCTATATAAATTTTCAGTTGCCTGTTTTCAGCAGATGTTGTATCGATTGTATTGCCTTTAAAGTTTTGCGCTAACATGCTGTAAGCGCCATTCATATTTATTACACTTGTTGAATTATTACAACTGGTTATTGCAAGCATTAAAATGTAACAGGCAAGCTTTCTCATGTTTTGGTTTTGCGTGAAAGATAAAAAGTTTTGCAAGTAGCTGCTAATTATTATAAGAGCGTGTTTTCAGTGTAAGATAATTGTCCGTTTATAATTTTTGCAGGTTGTGTGTATGTATGTTCCGTTGCTTTGTTGGTTTCCATAATATGATAAACCAACCAGCCGCGCAACTTTAAATAATCGGAAACCATTGAACGATGACAACTCCACCAAACCGCTTCGGAACACATATAGGCAGTGTGTTGTTTTGATGCAATCAATTCTAATTCCTCAATGCCTTTTTTAAATTCATCCGTTTCCATATAATCTGCATACCCGCGAAATGCAGGATGCTTCCACGCCGTGTTCTTTGAATCTTTATTCACCGGCCTTCTGCCACCCAATGCTTTTAAATGCATGTATTCAATATTGTTTGCAGGCATTGATGTTGCAAGATTTTCTTTATTGAATTGCGGGTAACGTTTTGAACCGGGAAAGCTGCGTATATCAACCAGCATTTCTACATTGAATGCCTTCAGCATCTCAACAAAATGTTCCAGCGTTCTTGTTGAGTGGCCGATGGTCCATATTTCTTTTTTATTGACTGAGCTCATCTCATCATCTTTTCGTCTTCATCAAAAAATTCTTTTCAAAATATACATGCGTAACTGAAAATTTAATTGGCAGCATTTTCTATTACCATATTTAATGCGGTCCATTTTTTTCCATCAACCTCATACAAAGCAGTTTTGTTTTCATTTATTGCAAAACCAGATATTTCATAACATTTTATTGCTGATGTATTCCAGTCAAACACATTCAATTCAACGGTTGTTGCATGTAACCGATCAAATGCATAAACCGTAAGCGCCTTCATAACCGGCAAACAAAATCCTTTACCACGGCTTGCTGCATTACCGATGATAAGCTTATCAATCTTGTAAATATCATTACCGGTTTTATATAGCTCTGCATGCCCGATTATATTGTTTAAATCTGTATCAACAATATTAAATGAATGGCTGTTGCCATCATTTAAATAAGCATGTAATTGTTCAGCATTTAAAGGATAAGAAAAATAATTGCCTGCAATTGTAATCAGCAGTTCTTTATCATCAACCCATGTAATAAAACGCGCAAAATCTTTCTCTGTAAATGGTGTAAGCTGTATCATCAAAAAATATTTATCAGGCTAATGTTTATAGTTAAACATACTCATCAGCTTTAAATCTTTTTGCCAGCCTGGCTGTTGCCAATTCGGGATCAATATCAACCACCAATACGCCAGCCTTGCTATAAGGTTGGTGCGCAATACATTTTCCATCAGGCGCTATTAATGAAGTGGCAGATTCCTGGTATTTAGTTGCATAATTTACACTGGCGAAATAAATAGTGTTTTCAAGCGCCCGCATCATCATGGCTTTTTCGTAATAAGGATTATTTACATGACACCATTCTTTTAATTCAACGCCTTCAATATCGCTTCCGGCGAAATGAGGATGAAAAACAATGGCTGCACCTTCTCTTGCCGCCCATCTCACTGTTTCAGGATAACGGAAACCTTCATGACAAATAGCAATGCCAAACTTCAATTCCTGCACTTCAAAAAGCTTGCGGCCTTTGCCTGCAATCCACAAATTATCTTCTGAAGGATCAAGCTGCACCTTGGGTTGATAACCCAATACTTCACCTCCAGCAGAAATTACAAAAGCAACATTTAAGAATACCTCATCTTCATACCAATCCATCGGTAGTATAATAGCAATTGAATTTTCTTTTGCAATTGTACAAGCCTTTGTCAAAGCATTCTCTAACATTTCAGGTGTTGATCTTTTTGCATTATCTATATCAAGCGGGTAACCCGGAATATAGGTTTCAGGGAAGCAAATGATTGATGCATTCTGTTGTGCTGCATCTTCAACCAATTTTTGCAATTGGGCAATTGCATCATCTATTGATTTTGGATAAAGCGGTGATGCTAATGCTATTTTCATGATCACTAATTATAAAATAAAGCTACAATTGAAATTATTGATTGATGTAACTTTTGTTGACGCAGATAATTTTGTCAAACATATTTATTGCATAATTTTCAGCATGCGTATTGCTTTCTCTAAGTCTTCGGGCGTATCAACACAATGACTATCGTAGTTTGTTACAATACATTTTATTTTAAAGCCATTTTCAATCCAGCGTAACTGTTCCAGCGATTCTGCTTTTTCCAATGAAGACACAGGCAGTTTCGTAATCTTTTCCAATATATCTTTCCTGTATGCATACATGCCTACATGCCTGTAATACGTGTGATGACCGAGCCAATCTTTTTCATCAACATTTTTTATAAAAGGAATGATGGAGCGGCTGAAATACATGGCTTCATTATTTTTATTCAGCACGATCTTTACTTCACCTTTATCCACCAACAAATCGTAGCTGTTAACAGCAACCATTTGCGTTGCCAGCTCAATACTTGCACCTTGTAAAACAGAAGCCAGTTCATCAATCTGTTCCGGGTTAATAAACGGTTCATCACCCTGCACATTGAGTACATAATTGAAATCTTCATCAATTTGTTGTGCAGCATCCCAGCAACGGTCTGTACCGCTTGGATGATGTTCCGCAGTCATCACCACATCTCCGCCAAAACTTTTTACATGATCAAAAATTCTTTGATCATCAGTTGCCACTACAACACGTTTTAAAAATTTACTTTTAGATGATTGTTCATATACGCGTTGCAACATAGACTTTCCAAGAATATCTGCAAGCGGTTTGCCCGGAAGCCTTGTGCTTGCATATCGTGCGGGTATTATTCCGATTATCATAGATTAATGTCTTCGATTATCTGCGAATCTTTTGTGATAAAAAATCGTGGCAATATTATATTTCTTAATTGAAGATAAGTTTTGTAGGCGTCCGAAAAATGCATGCGGTTTTCAATTGTTTCATTAAAATTATTCTGCAATATCATTACCAGTTCTGAAACTTCACGCACTGCATGATCACGACCATTGTTCATCGTTATATAATCAACAAGATTATTATCTACCGCAAACTTTCTGAACAATATATTATCTGAACGGCCGACCATGAATCTTACGCCGGCAAGTTCTGCAACTGCAAGATCAAGCACATCATCAAAAACAAATAATACTTCACCAGGAGTTATGTTATATTTTTCGCACAAAAAATCCAATCCCTTTTTTTTATCCGGTGTTTTATAAAATGCTGCATGAAAACTTTCTCTTTGTGCGAAAGAAATAGCAAGCTTGTTATTTTCTCCTGTAAGTATGATTGATATTGGTAATTGATGATTTAAAAGATAATAACTGAAGCGCATCATATTCACGCCCATTGAATCTACTTCGCTGAAACTGCTGTTACCATCAATGTCTTTGCGACCATCGTTAAACACGCCATCCCAATCAAAAATAAAAGCCTTTATCTTTTTTAATTTTTGTTGAATGACGGAAGCATCAGTAATAAAAACACCTTTAAAATATTCTTCAGCGATCATATTATTGTTTAGTAAAAGCAAGTTACAAACTGTTTTATACTAAATGAGCCATCAACAATCTGACGACTCATTATTATTAATACAAAATTTAATTGCTCAAGCATTTCTGTATTTCACTTCAATAGCATGCAATTCAAGCAAAGGCTTCAAAAATTCTTCCAATGCATATACAGATAACTGGCTTGCTGCATCACACAAAGCAGAAGCAGGATCAGGATGCACTTCAATAAAAATTCCATCAACACCGGATGCAACACCTGCGCGACTCAATACCGGTAAAAATTCTCTTGCGCCACCTTTTGCATCAGCACTTGGAATTCCATATTTGCGAATGCTGTGTGTGATATCAAACACAACCGGATAACCAATTTTGCTCATGTGATAAAAACTTCTCGGATCAACTACCAGGTCATTATAACCCATTGTATAACCTCTTTCAGTTAAGATGATCTGATTATTACCTGCTTCTTCACACTTGGTAACCGGATGTTTCATATTATCCGGTGCAAGAAACTGGCCATGCTTTATGTTTACTACTTTACCTGTTTTTGCAGCAGCAACCATTAACCCTGTTTGCATACATAAGTAAGCAGGTATTTGCAACACATCACACACTTCGGCAACAGGTGCAGCCTGGTCGGGATAATGTATATCGGTTAACAAAGTGAAGCCAAACTGTTCTTTCACTTTGGCCAATATTTTCATGCCTTCTTCAAGACCGGGACCGTTGTAATATTTTAAGCTGCTTCTGTTATCTTTTAAAAATGAAGATTTATAAATAACAGGAATGTTAAGCTTTTCGCTTATTTCTTTTAATTTTTCAGCAGCAGTCATCATGATAGATTCTGCTTCAATAACGCATGGACCGGAAATTAAAAACAACTGGTCTGCGCCACAATCTATGTTTCCAACTTTTATTTTTTTGTTGCTCATAATTAGAACCTTTTATAAAGATCTTTAATAAAGTCAATTGTAATTTTTTCTTTCCAGTCCGGCCCAACAGCATGATTCCACATGTGCGGTAAGTTATACGCCACTTGCGCCATTGCAGTAATGGTTTCATCGCTCCAGTTTTTACTTAAACCTTGAGGTAAAGTAACATTATGTTGCTTCAACATTTGCTTTAACTCAGTAACGCCTTCTTTATAAAAATCTTCCAAATGTTGAAAAGCCAAACAGTTTGCGTAGCAATGTTTCTCATGCAGAATTTTCGACAAGCCATAACTTAATGCATGACAAACACCCACTTCAGAATAAGTAAGGCTTAATCCGCCCATCATACTTGCTACCATTAATTTATCATCATTCTCCGGAGTTTGTCCGGCTTTATCGCCTAAATAAATTTCGCGGCAAAGCTTTAATGATTGTTCTGCATAAGCATGACTGTATGCATTGTTTAAAATTCCATTCTCGCTTTCTATACAATGAATGTAAGTATCCATTCCTGTGTACAACCATTTATCTGTTGGCACAGTCGCGATCAATTCAGGATCGAGAATGACCTGATTAAATACAGTCCAGTCGCATTTCAAACCTAATTTTTTTTCAGGCCCTGTAAGCACTGCGGTCATTGAAACTTCTGCACCTGTTCCTGAAATAGTTGGAACACCCAAATGATAAATGCCGGGCTTCTTTATCAAATTCAAACCCTGGTATAAAGTTGATGAACCTTCATTTGTGAACATTAATGAAATTGCTTTTGCAATATCCATGATGCTGCCACCACCAATGCCTATAACACCGGCAGGATATCCTTTTGTATTCAATACTTCATCTCTTAATTCATCTATCTGTTCTGTTGTTGGTTCATGCGGATCAACATCAATCAATTTCACAATGTCATTTGCTTCTGCAGGAATTCTTTTTAAAAGATCTTTATCCTTGAAATAATTATCTACAACAAACAGGAAAAATTTATTGTTCTCATTTCTTTTTTCGGCAAGAATGCCGGCCATATTATCAAAGCTGCCGCGACCGAAAACAACCTTGTCAATGTTTTTAAAATTCTTATGAATCATTATTGTGAATAGTGAATGGTGAGTAGTGAATATTTATGCTTTCTCAGCTACAACAACTTTTTCAACACAGGCGATTATGTTTTTTGCCAGTGTTTTAACTTCATCTTCCGTCCATGTACAACGAATGCCAAAAGAAATTAAACGACCGATCACTTCCTGCGTTTTAGGTAACTGAAGATCGTTATAGCCTTGCGGTGTTCCAAAAACTTCTGCCGGAAGTTTAGACGCGGCTTTTAATTGCTTAACATGTTCCCATTGATTAATGAAATGATACATATTGATGAACCAATAATTGAATCCGCCAACACCTGCTTTATTAAATTCATCCACTACAGCTTTTGCAGTTGTGGTGTCAGGCAGTAACATATTTAAGAAAGTAGCAGAATCACCTGAAGGATCAACTAATGTTGCGAAAGAAATGCCTTCTGTTTTTGAAAGTAATTCAGTCAGCAGTTTTTTATTCCTGTTATTGCTTTCGATAATATCCGGAACCCGTGCAGTTTGCACTTTTCCGATTGCAGCGTGTAATTCGCTGATGCGATAATTGAAACCGATGATAGGATGTTGTTCCATCCCACGATTTGTGCCGATGTGATCGTGACCGTGATCTGTATAAGAATCAGCAAGCTTATATGTGGCTTCATCGTTAGTTACCAGAACGCCGCCTTCACCTGCAGTTGCTATTTTAAAGAAATCAAAAGAATAACAACCCGCTTTGCCAAACAATCCAACCGCAGTGCCTTTGTGAGAAGCACCGAAAGCCTGGCCTGCATCTTCCACTAAAATTAAATTATACTCTTTTACAATCGGCATTATCTCATCCATATTAGCCATGCCGCCGCACATATGCACCAGGCAAATACCTTTTGTTTTTGGAGTAAGCACTTTTCTTATGCCTTCAGCACTTATGCATAATGTTTCATCGATCTCCGCGAACACGGGTAATGCGCCAACAAGCAGAACAGCCTCGATTGTTGCAACATAAGTAAAAGGTGGAACTATAACTTCATCTCCGGTGCCAATGCCGGCGCTTGTTAAAGCAGCAATAACAGCAGCAGAACCGCTTGAAACAGCATGCGCATATTTTGCTCCTGTTATTTTCTTTACTTCTTCTTCAAACTCCTTTGCTTTCCAGATATCATTGCGTACGTTTTCATGGTTATACCTGAAAAAAATTCCTGTCTGCAACACCTCTTCGATCTCTTTTTTTTCTGCAGCGCCATATAGTTCAGTGCCTGGCATAATATAAAATTTAGGCCGCAAAATTACATTTAATAATAATCAGTATGAATAGATGTAAGCCTGATGATGTAACAGGCAAGAACGAATATTTAACGCTTTCTTTTGTGTGATGAAATGCTGAATCAGTATAAAGACTTCAGACTTATACACCATTCTTAAAAAAGACAAAATGACCAGGTACAGGGCAATTTAAACTTTGTTCATTCATTCCTGACGATTATCTTTGCGCTCCTGTGTAGAAAACGGCCGGTTCGTCTATCGGCTAGGACATCTCCCTTTCACGGAGGAAAGACGGGTTCGATTCCCGTACCGGCTACAAAGGAAGGTTAAGTTAAGCCCCATATTCAGTAATGAGTGTGGGGTTTTTGTTTGTTCTTGTTTCATTGTTTTTAATAAAGCTGTATCAAACAATTTTTATTTTTCTTTAAATAGCGTTATAATTATAAAAAGAATAAATGTTGTAAACCCCGATGGCACAGTTTTTAATGACAATAAAAAAAATTTATGAATAAAGGCATCCTGTTTTGTTTCCTCGTTTTCATAATAATTGCCTCTTCCTGTGTGTCAAAAAGAAAATTGGTTGATGCGCAATTGCAATACCGTACGCTGCAAAGCGATAGTGCATTAATGGCTTCTAAAATTGCCGATCAGCAGGCATCAATCAATAAATTACAATCAGATGTTAATGTACTCAATCAGCAGAACGCACAATTAAGTAATGCTGCATCGGACACAGTAAACTCACTGCAGCAAAATCTCCATGCGCAGCAAAAAAGATTACAGGACCTGCAAACCCTGCTTGATCAACAACGCAAAAAAACAGATGATCTGAAAAATAAAATGATAAACGCTTTGGTTGGATATAATGACAGCGATCTTACCATAACACAAAAGAACGGTAAGGTGTATGTTAGCCTGAGTGAAAAATTTTTATTCCCTTCCGGTAGTGCTGTGGTTAATCCAACAGGTAAAGAAGCATTAAGTAAACTGGCAAATGTATTGATCGCAAATCCTGATATTGCCGTAAATATTGAAGGGCATACCGATTCCATTCCTATCCGCGGGAAGTTTGAAGATAACTGGGCTTTAAGCACTGCACGTGCAACAAGTGTTGTAAGAATATTGGTGAATGATTATAAAGTTGATCCAACGCGGGTGATTGCTTCCGGCCACGCATGGTTCGATGCCGTTGATACCAATGCAACGCCTGAAGGCCGCGCACGCAACCGCCGTACAGAAATTATTCTTTCGCCAAAGCTTGATGAGATTTATAAATTGCTTGAACAATAAAACAAAAGCCTTCGTAACGAAGGCTTTTAAGTAATGCTAACGTTCGTTCTGGGATAAGGCGGTTGACTACATCATATCGACGTTAGGAAATATCTCCCGAAATTCAATCAGTAAGAAATTTAAGAGACCTTTCCTAACGTTGAGGTGACGGCTCAACTTTTTAGTAGTGTTCGGAAAGCAAGAAGCTTTATTATAAACTTAAATTTCTTAAACCGAACTTACGTTAATGTTATTCTAATGGCGTGAGTACGCTTTGTATCAAAGACTCTACGGCATATCTGCGCCGGAATGATCGTCCGCCAAATCATTCTCAGGTTTTTTCTTCAGCTACATTACCCGTTGTTTTTTGAGGCGAATTCTACCATCCATTCAATACCGTATTTATCTCTGAACATCGCAAAATAGGAACCCCAGGGACTGTCGCCAATAGGCATTTCAACATTTCCACCTGCTGAAAGTCCGTTGAATATTTTATCGGCTTCTTCACGGCTTTCTGTGCTAACAAATATTTTAGATCTGTTTTCGTTTTCATTTGTTCGTCCCATAATTTCCGGAACGTCATTGGCCATTAAAGTGTTTGGGCCAATTGGCAAAGCAATGTGCATGACCTTATTTGCTTCCTTTTCTGCTACCGGGAATTCAGCGCTTGAGATATCTTTGAAACGTATAATCTTTTCGAACTCTCCGCCAAATACTGATTTGTAAAATGTAAATGCTTCTTCGGCATTTCCGTTGAAGTTAATGTGGGGATTGATAAGTGCCATAATGTTTATTTTTTAGATTGTTAAATTGGTTACTTCTTAATATTAATTCAAAGTCTTTGCAGACTATAATCATTTTTGGGATGATGCAGATAGCGGTTGGGATGCCAATAATTCTTCCAGGTTTTTCATTGACATAGTAAATCCTTGTCTAAAGCCATCAATTATTTTCTCTAAGCGTTCAAGGGATTCATTGTAAATGGTAATATGCACTTTTGTTATGCCGTTTTCTTCGCTGAAATTATGATCCCAATCAGAACCCGGCAATTCAGGATTTTCATCTTTGTCTGCAAAAGCATTATACATTTTAAAATTGGTTTTTGGAGTGATGGAAGTATATTCCTGAATCGCCCAACGCTCTTGCCCCCCGGGGCTTACCATCGCATAAAATCTTTTTCCACCAACTTTAAAATTCTGATATTTTGTTTTGGATATCAATGGTTTAGGTGCAATCCATTGGTCGAGTATTTCAGCTTTGGTAAATGCATCCCATACCAGCGAAAGGGGAGCAGCAAATTCTCTGGTTATGAATACTGTTTTTGCTGCTTTGTCAACGGTAAAATCAAATTGCAAATTGTTTTTCATTTTTTCTGTTTTTTCATTGTTAATAATACTTTGTCTAATTGGTTATATCGTGTTTCCCATATCTTTCTTAATTGTTCTAACCACTTATCTATTTCTTTCATTTTTTTTATTTCAAGTGAATAGTAAATTTCCCTGCCTTGTTGTTCCTGTTTCACCAGTTGGCATTCTGTAAGTATGCGAAGGTGTTTAGAAACAGATTGCCGGGTAGTGTGGAAGTTGTCAGCAATGGCGTTCGGTGTCATTGACTGCAATGCAATTAAGGTAATAATTGCCCGCCTTGTCGGGTCCGCTATTGCCTGAAAAATGTCTCGTCTCATGTTGTTTTAATTTTTATTGAGAAGCCAATCGGTTGCAAATATATATGCAACCTTTCGGTTTCGCAAACTTATTTTCAAAAATATTTTGTCATGGAAAAAAGTCTATGAGTTTGGTCGGTATGGAGTGTTGCTCTAAATTACCGCTAATGTCCTGGAACTTTGCGTTCGGGCGGGAAATCGAAGCACAAAAGCTGAATTTTATCACTAATATTCAATCGAAGAACTGCCGTTGAGCATTGCACAGCCGCCTATCGCAAACCGATGTTGGCGGGCTGGTTTACTTCCCGCAATGAAGCCCAACCGTTTAAAGTTTGCTCCGAAATTACAGTTCTTGCTCAACCCTATATCGTATTGCCGCTTGAAGAATATCAATGTTTATATCTTTCAGCGTTTTGAACTTAATGCAATACCCGGTCACGCTCGCCTTGCCGAGTTTTTTTCCATATGTCTGGGCTAAGTATTTCTTATCTTTAATACCAAGGATATAGACAGAGATTCCTGTTTTGTTTGCACACATACCAATTTGATAAAACTCCCTGGTTTTTCCATCAGCATATTTTATAGTTTGAAGTCCATATCCTATATTAGGATTAGAAACAGTTTTATTTTCACTGTTTTTACCATCCAGGAACCATAATTTACATTCTGGTAACATTTGAAGTATGAGCAGGTGCAACGCTTGCATGTCACTGCGTTTTGGTTCAGGTTGGCTGGTAATATATTTTTTGATTTGTTCTTGTACGTTCATATAAAATTAATGGTTGTTTACTTCGCCTTTTCAAATCCCGCTTTATTTTTATCCGTCAGTTTCAAGTTAGCATTGCCACCACAGGGTTCTGACTAACGTTGAAGCGTTTGTGAGGGGCTGGCAATAAAATTTTATTCAAACACTTTCCTTTTGCTAATTCATCTGTTAGTTTTGACAGACGTTTTGAAAACCAGGATCATTTTTGCGATAAAGCTGCCAATAATTTTTCTAAGTTATCAATTGTCATTTTAAATCCTCATTCAAAATTGATTTTATACGATGCAAATCTCGCCAACAAAGATTGCAGTGATGCAGTGTAAATGCGACATTCTTAGTGGTTAAACACGAAGTATTGATAGTCCGCGTCGACTGGAGCAGAAGTCTCATGAATTACATGTTTCTTGAATGCTTTTGATAATGAGATGCCCGGTCAAGCCGGGTATGACGGCAAGTTGTTGTGTTATATTTTATTCATTAATTGCCTGTCTCCTGTTTACCCGGTAGCTTATTTCATCGAAAAATAATCGAAATGAAGTCGATGTTTCTTCGATCCAATAGATCGAAGAAATATCGAAGTTATATCGAGGTAATAAGCTTTCTGTCTTATCCTTATCTCTTAAGCTTTACAAGGTGAAGAAAAGCCGGAATAAGATAATAGCCAAACGTCTTTCTGTAGTATCTCTTATAAAAAAAACTCCGCGAACGGTTTAGGCAATAAATTTTCTGTTATATTTGAAATGCAAACAAGTGGTGTTTAATGTTTAAGCAGCTTGGTAACCGTTGAAGAAAGATCTGGAAGTGTTGTCTTCGATTAATCCTGCCTGATGAAAGTTGGTTGTGGTTGTATTGATTTCAAAGCAATGAGTATGATCAATGTTTTCCACAAATCATGATTCGATTAAAATTAAGTACTAACCATTAATCTAACCATTTTGAAACACTTAGTAAACTTAATATTGCTACATATTTTTTTTATAACCGGTTGTTACGCGCAATTCTCGAAGGACAGGCGGGACAAGTGGTTTGTAAGTGGCGGCTTTGAAGGCATGAATTATTTTGGTGATTTGCAGGATAAAATCATTACGACTAATGAAATGCATTTTGCAGTATCAGGAGGCCTTTCTTACCAGGTAATACCCCATCTCTCAACTAATTTATATCTTACTTTAGGTAGCGTTGGGGCATCCGATAGCAAAAATGGCGAGAAATGGAAATACAGAAATCTTAGCTTTCAAAGTTACATATTTGAAACAGCCTTAACTGCAGAATATGATATACTGAATATGGAAACTCCAGGTAAAAGAAACAAGTTTACACCTTATATATTTGCCGGCGTTGGGGTGTTTCATTTTAACCCGTATACGTACGATGCTTCAGGTAATAAAGTATACCTGCAGCCACTTGGTACAGAAGGCGAAACCACACCGTATTCTTTATGGCAGTTTTGTATACCTTTTGGTGTTGGTGCAAAGTATGCAGTTTCAAGTACAGTCAGACTCAGCGCTGAATTTAATATAAGAAAACTTTTTACAGATTACCTGGATGATGTAAGCCAGCATCAATATGCTGATACAACCCAATTGCTCATCACACGCGGACCTGAAGCCGCGTCTCTGTCTTACAGAGCTGATGAAATACCCAACAGTCCATATAAGTTTTATGGATACAGGGGAAATCCCGGCAAAAAGGATGGCTACTATTCATTTATAATAAGGGCCTCGCTTCAATTATTTACAGGCAGATTTCAATAAAAGCTTCAAAAACGCCTGCTTTATTCTTATTTTTTGGCCTGTTTATAATTTTAACTATTCTTTATTCGTTTAAAGTACAGGTAAGAAATTAGAAAATCAATTGTATGACTCAGCCGAAATCATTTATTTGTGTGATATTTGACATTTAATCTGTATACTATTTGAAACAACTATTAAGTTTTTGTTGCTTATATTTTTTTGCGGTAACCCTAACGTATTCCCAAAATAAATGGTTTATAAATGGCTCCTTAGGACCCTCGAATTATGTAGGTGATTTGCAGGATAAACAGCTTGCTTTCCGCGGAATGAAATTAAACGGTTCTGTTGGGGCAACTTACCAGTTTACACCTCATTTCTCTACCAATTTATCATTTTCTCTTTTAAAAATTGGTGCCTCAGATTCTAAAAACGGACCAAAATGGGTATATCGGAATCTTAGTTTTGAAAGCATGTTGTTTGAAACCGCTGTAACAGGTGAGTTTGATCTTATTAATATTGAAGAGGCCGATGACGGCAATTTGATAAATGAAAATCCCCGCCAGTTTACACCTTATCTGTTTGCAGGCATAGGATTATTTCACTTCAATCCATACACTTATGACCAGTCCGGCAAACAGGTGTACCTGCAGCCACTTCATACAGAGGATCAAAATAAAGCCTATTCATTATGGCAGGTTTGTTTACCATTTGGCATAGGCGCAAAATATTCTGTAACAAATAACTTTAGAATAAGCGCTGAATTTAATTTGCGGAAGACATTTACAGATTATCTTGATGATGTAAGTCAACACCATTATGCTGATTCGGCTGTATTGTTACAAAAGTACGGGCCCGAGTCTGCGTCCTTATCATACCGTGCCGATGAAATTCCTAATACTCCATATAAGTTTTATGGATATCGCGGTAACCCTTCAAGAAAAGACGACTATTATACCATTGTAATAAAAGCTACAATTCAACTGTTTACGCACAATCCTAAGTTTTATTACCCCCATTAAATATTGGCATAATCATTAAAACGGGCATTTTGGTTTAGAAAATTACAGATCGTCTCTTTTGATTTGATAGAATATATTTACACCGTTTTTACTTTTTTCAGACAAACATGCAATTGAATGAATTGTTTTAAGAAGACTAATAAATTATTTGCTCTACCTGCCTTTGTTATTTTAATTCTTTTTTTACCTTATTGTTTGCATGCACAGTCTCCGGTTTTGCGGGTAAC
Source organism: Bacteroidota bacterium (assembly GCA_013289015.1). Lineage (GTDB taxonomy): Bacteria > Bacteroidota > Bacteroidia > Chitinophagales > Chitinophagaceae > Parafilimonas. The sequence continues at coordinate 14,275 of JABDAV010000007.1, forward strand.
CAATAACTTTAACCAACAATCAATTTTGTACAACAGTGATACGTTTGCACACACTGCATGGAAACCTGTTTTATATACTGATTCAACCTATCAGAAAAGCGATCGCTCGTGGCTATACCGAAAATTTTTTGAAGAACATTTGTTACAGGTACAGCAGCCTGGCTTCAACATTTTCGGCGACGTTTTATTTGATGAAGATGCAGGGTGGTCCAGGCGTTCTATACCTACAGGCAACAGTTCAGATAAAACAAATTTTATGTACCTTAACACACGGGGATATGACCTGAATGGAAATATCGGTACAAAATTTTATTTTCAAACTGATTTTTATGAAAACCAGGGCAGCTTTCCCGGTTACCTGGACAGCCTGGTAAGAAAAACGGGAGTTATACCTTATCAAAGCCGTTATAAAGGTTTAAAAGAAAAAGGCTTTGATTTCAGTTACTCATCGGCAAAACTTGTTTATATACCCAACAGGCATTTATTATTTGATCTCGGTTACGGCACAAATTTTATTGGTGATGGCTATCGTTCCTTATTGCTCGATGATTATACCACCAATTATCCTTATTTCCGCACGGCAATTACGCTCGGCAATTTTCAATACTCTGTTATGTATTCTGAATACATCACCGATAATGTTGCTTACACCTATGCTGAAGGATACCCAAGAAAATGGGGGCAAACTTATTTACTCGACTGGCATGCTACTAAAAATTTAAACATCGGTGTTTTTGATGCAGTAGTATCTTCTATTGAAGATGGTAATCACAACAAAGATTTTGGGTTTACGCATTTTAGCCCGATCATTTTTCTTCATGGTTCAAAAGCGCCTTCAGGCTTAGATAATAATGACGTTTATGGGTTGAATGTAAAATACACCATCACTCCAACAATTGATGCTTACGGTCAGTTTATGTTAGACAATACAGGAAGTGCAGCATGGCAGAACAGGTACGGTTACCAGGTTGGCGTTCGTGCAGGAGATCTGTTTAATGTAAAGGGACTGAATGCGCAGGCCGAAATTAATTCAGTGCGGCCTTACAGCTATGCGTCCGATACAATTACAACCGCATATGCTCATAATGATATGCCACTGGCACATCCGCTTGGTGCAAATTTTAAAGAAGCTTTGCTTATAGCAGATTATAGTTATAAGAGATGGTGGTTTAGAGTTGAAGCACTTGTTGCGCATTATGGAATTGATTCTTCTTCCAATGTTAATTTCGGTCACGACATTTTTAAACCATTGTATACGCATTCGCAGGAGGATAATGTATCTACAGATCAGGGTTTGCTTACAAAGATGTACTATGGTGATGCAAGAATTGCTTATATACTTAACAGGAAAACAAACCTGCGCCTGGAAACCGGTGCAACTTTCAGAAATGAAAAGAACAAATTCAGCAATTATACAGATGTATACTTTTATGTAGGAGTTCGGTTTACATTCAGAAAGCTTATTTACGATTTCTAAATAAAACATTTTGAGAAGAGTTTATTTCATACAGTTTTTTTTATTCGCTGCATTATTGTTTGTAACAACCTTGTTACATGCACAACAAATTCCTATGAACCAGGTTGTGCAGAACAGGTTGAGTGAATTGTTGCTGGATGCAGACTCATCAGTATTTACAGGATTCAGGGCGCAGAACTGGCTTGAACTTGAGCCGCTTAATATCATTCATAAAACAAAAGAACAAGACAGTGTTTTTGGATTAAGCAAGTCTGCAGTAAACAATATCCGCAATACAAATTTTATAAGAAGTGTTAGTGGAAATAATGTTTTTACAATCGATCCATATGTAGATGCAGGATTAGGAAAGTCAAGTGAGAAAAGCAATGTGCTTACAAATTTTGCTGCAGGCTTAAATATGCAAGGTGCATTCAATAATAAATTTTCATTTAATCTTGGTGTAATTACCAATGTAAATCAGTACCCGGGTTATCTTGATAGCGTTATACTTTCTAAATATAACAGGTTCGATTCTTCGTCTAATAAATATATTATACCAGGTGAAAATGCAGCAAAGCTTAGCGGCAATAACAGGTTTAGTTATACCAACTTCAATTTTAATTTTACTTACGCGCCGGACGAGCATTTTTTAGTATCTGCAGGATATGGTAAGAATTTTTTAGGTGATGGATACAGAAGTTTGTTGCTTTCTGATAATAGTAATAACTATCCATATTTACGATTGCAGGCAAGGATTTGGAAACTTACTTATAACGTATTGTATAATCGTTACACAAACAATTCCTGGTACGAAGTTGACGGCAATCCGCAGCCAAAGTTCAGTACCATTCATTATTTAGGATTTAATACAAAAAAATTCCAGGTTGGTTTGTTTGATGAAGTATTGTGGCTTGCAAAAGACACCAACTTCACAAGAGGGTTTGATTTGGAATACCTGAATCCATTGATATTCATCAGGCCGCAGGAGTTCGGAATAGGGTCTCCTGACAATGCGATGATCGGTTTTAATCTTAAATATAAAATTTATAAGAAAGGATTTATTTATGGCCAGCTTGCATTAGATGATATCTATCTGAAAAAATCTTTGGATGCACATTCGCAGTTTTATGGTAACAAATATGCATTGCAATTAGGAATATGGAACAAGGATATTTTTAATGTTGCCGGGTTATCATACAGGTTAGAATGGAATGGCGTAAGGCCTTATGTGTATGGCCACGGGGTTGGTAATAACATCAGTTTAAATTATACGAATTATTATCAATCGCTCACAGAACCATTCGGCGCCAACTTCAATGAGTTCATCTCCATGTTTAATTATTCGAATAAAAGATGGTATGGTGTGCTTGAAAATCTTTATACTATCCGCGGTGAAAATCCTGGTGTGCCTTATAATAACGGCGAAGATCTATGGGGTGGAGAACAAGGTCTTCCTCCGTTTGGGAGTAAAACAATGCAGGGTATTAAAACAAAGTATTTTTATAACAGCTTAACGGCTGGATATCTTTTCAATACTGCAAACAGGTTGGGAGTGGAAGCGACTATTGTATATAGAAGCAGAAACTCAAGCATTGTTGATCAATCTGAGTTCTATTTTAATTTTGGCATTAAAACAAGTCTTAATAATCTTTACCACGATTTTTAACCAAGCTGTTTCAGCCACATGCATTTTACATTTTCTTACAACAAAAAAAAAGTGCTGCAGGCATTGCGGTATCACTTTATTGCGCAAAGAGAAATAAGGATCTTATTTATTGTTATTATAGTTTTTGACCTTGTTTCAGGTGGATTTTATTATGCCGGCAAAATAAGACCTGAGCCGTTTTTGCTTGGCGCTTTTATCTGGTTCTTTTTCCTGATCTCTTTTTGGTTCTTAATGCCGGGCATCGTGTATAGGCGCTCGGTTACGTTTAAGCAACAGTTCGTTATTTATTTTCAGCCGGCTTATGTTGCACTTGAAAATGCTAAAGGCAGAGTTGATTGGGAGTGGAACAGGTTTGTAAATTATTTTGAAAGCCCGAATTTTTTTCATTTATACTTTTCGCCCAAATCATTTTTCCTCGTACCAAAAGATACTTTGAATACTGATGAACAGTTGCAATTAAGAGGGTTGATCAGCAGTCATTTGGCTAAAAAATAATCAGAGTGGTTTTTCCATTAAGTAGTGGGGAATGCTTATTTCCTGGAATTCTTTACTTACTACCTTATAACCAGATTTTTCATAAAAACCAATTGCTGTTTTTCTTGCATGCATAGAAATTTTTTTGAACCCCCTGTCCCGTGCAATGTTTTCTGCAAACTGCAATAAAACTTTTCCAATGCCTTTGCCTTGCAGGCCTGAAAGCACTGCCATTTGTCTAAGGCGTACCAAACCGGGTTCTGTTTCTGTAAGCAGGCAACAACCTTCCAGTTTATCTTCATCAAAGCAGCCGATTAATATATCCTTCGCTTCTTTTTCCAGTTCGTCGTCAATAAAATTTAATCCTAAGGGTTTTCGTAAAAGAGCATATCTCAAAGCAATCATTTGATCATAATCCTTGCTGCCATAGTCAATTAATTTTACCGCCATAAGGGATTATTTTTTAACCGCGAGAAAATTACATAAAATTGCTCAATCAAATAATAGTTGGCTAAAAAACTTTGCCAGAATAAATGTGAAACAAAAATTATTTAAAAAATTTACTCTTTAAGTAAAAATTATATTTTTGCCGCGTAACAAAACTTTTTAAAAATGTCAGACATAGCTACAAGAGTTAAAAAAATCATTGTTGATAAACTAGGTGTCGAAGAAGCAGAAGTAACCAACGAAGCCTCTTTTACAAATGATCTTGGGGCAGATTCATTAGATACGGTTGAATTAATTATGGAATTTGAAAAAGAATTCAATATTTCTATTCCTGATGAGCAGGCCGAAACAATTACAACTGTTGGTCAGGCGATAACTTATCTTGAAGAGCACGCAAAATAACGAGGTCTTTTAGATTTCTAAATCCGCCTTTTCTTAATGCTTTGGGCGGATTTTTTGCATTAACCCCTTTCGAATATGTCAAAATATGACAGGATTGTTGTAACAGGTTTAGGTGCTTTAACGTCTATCGGCAATAATGTTAACGATTATTGGCAATCGCTGATAAATGGAGTGTCTGGTGCCGAGCTTATTAAAAATTTTGATACTTCAAAATTTAAGACCCGCTTTGCCTGTGAGATAAAAGGTTTCGATCCATTGCAGTACATTGATAAAAAAGATGTGCGCAAAATGGATCCCTATGTGCGGCTGGCTATTGCCGCCGCAGATGAAGCAATGAATGACGCGGGATTTGTAAACGGCAATTATGATCCTGACAGGTTCGGGGTTATTTTTGGAAGTGGTGTTGGCGGGTTCGAAAGCTTTCAGGAAGAATGCATAAGCTATGCGTTGAACAATAGAACACCCCGCTTTTCCCCTTTCTTTCTTCCAAAAATACTCTGCGATATCGGCGCAGGTCATTTATCCATCCGCTATAATCTTCGGGGACCGAATTTTTCTGTTGTAAGCGCTTGTGCTTCTGCAAATAATTCTATGATTGAAGCTTTATATCATTTAAGGTTGAATAAAGCGGATGTAATTCTTTGTGGCGGTAGCGAAATGGGAGTGTGCGAAGCGTGCTTAGGGGGATTTAGCTCTATGAAAGCATTAAGCGAACGTAATGAGGACCCTAAAGCTGCAAGCAGGCCTTATGATAAAGACCGCGATGGTTTTGTTATGGGCGAAGGTGCAGGGGTATTGATACTTGAGCGATTGGATCACGCTCTAAAAAGAAATGCCCGTATTTATGCAGAGTTTGCAGGAGGTGGTGCTTCGGCTGATGCATATCATTTAACTGCGCCTCACCCTGAAGGATTGGGCGCCAAGAGAGTAATGTTAGCTACTTTTGACGACGCAGACATGGGTATAACCGATATTGATTATATAAATACACACGGAACCTCAACACCTTTAGGTGATATGGCTGAAATAAAAGCAGTAACTGATGTGTTTGGTGAACATGTTAAAAATGTCAATATCAGTTCTACAAAATCAATGACGGGCCATTGTCTTGGGGCGGCAGGGGCAATTGAAGCAATAGCCTGCATCAAAAGTATAATGCATGGTATTATACCACCAACTATAAACCACTTTACAGATGATCCTGTTTTTAATCCTGATTTAAATTTTACCTTTAACACAATGCAGTACAGAACTGTAAAAGCAGCTATGAGCAATAACTTTGGTTTCGGTGGCCATAATGCCTGTGTTATTTTTAAAGAATACATACCTTAATAAAGGAAGGATTGATAAAACAATGGCTTAAATCTTCGAAAGAAAAGCAGTTGGAGCAACAACTACAAAATGTACTTGGAATAAAGCCAGGCAATTATTCATTATACTTTACTGCCCTAAGCCATAGGTCTGTTAAAGAAAATGCTGATGAGAATAATGAACGCCTTGAATATTTAGGCGATGCCGTTCTTAGTACTGTAATTGCTGATTATTTATTTAAAAGATATCCATATAAAGGTGAAGGGTTTCTTACAGAAATGCGCAGCAAAATGGTTAACCGCCAGCAATTAAATGAAATCGCTTTGAAGATGGGTGTAAAAAAACTGACACTCTATAACAAGTTTGACAGCTTTCTTAAAGGCAGCCAGATATTTGGTAATACACTCGAAGCATTGGTAGGGGCCGTTTATTTGGATAAGGGATACAAAAAGACCCAGCAATGGGTTGTAAAACAAATTATCATTCCCTATGTGTTTGTTGATGACCTTGAACAGATAGACATAAATCTTAAAAACAAGCTTATTGGTTGGGCCAGTAAGAACGGCAAAAAACTGGAATTTGAAACTGTTAATGAAAAACTGGAAGGCAACAGGCGTGTTTTTACAATTGCGGTTGTTTTGGATGGAGAAATTTTATCCCAGGGCAAGGGGTATAATAAAAAGGATGCAAGTCAAATTGCTGCGCAGGAAGCGATCGCAAAACTTGGCTTATAGAGCTGATTCATCAAATCCATACAAACGTTGGTTCGTTCAACATTAAAAATTTTTTTAATCCTGGATTTTCTTAGAAAAAATTCGCATTAATTCTTATTATTGCTTTCTTAATCCGTTTTAAACCAAAAACTGCATAATGAAACTTAAAACCATCAGCGCTTTCATTGTTATTTTATTTATTACCTGTTCAAAAGAAAACATAAACAACCAACAAAATTTACAGGCATCAGAAATCAGTAAAGCAAAAAATTCCCTGGATACTGCTAAAATCCCTCTTAATGATCTCGGAACGGGCACATTTAATGGTTATACAGGAGGGTTATATCCCGGGGGGATAAACACACCGTCTCCGGGAACTTATGCTGATGATTTGCTTGCAATCAGCCAGAGTATTATTCCAATTGATTCTTTTGGCAATCCTTCAAAAGGCGGAAAAATAGTTTTTATTTCTTTGGGGGGAAGTACAGGAGGCCATAATATGAGGAATTTAAAGGCTAAAACCCAAGGCAATCCTTTAACTAATTCCAATCTTCTTTTGCTTAATTGCGATAACGGAAAAAAAACTGCTTCCTTAAACAGTCAAATGAATCCTGATGATCCGTATTGGAATCATGTAACTCAAATATTAACCGGTGGAGCGCATTCAAGTT
>JABDAV010000007.1:21514-61302 GCA_013289015.1 Bacteroidota bacterium
AAAAAAAACTGCTTCCTTAAACAGTCAAATGAATCCTGATGATCCGTATTGGAATCATGTAACTCAAATATTAACCGGTGGAGCGCATTCAAGTTACAGGCAAGTACAGATTATTTATGTAGAGGCTGATGACTCTTCAAAAAATAATATAGTTTTTCCGGACAGAGCAATCAAGGTTAAGCAGGATTTACAGGAATGCTTTCGTGTGTATAAACAAAAATTCCCCAATGTAAGAATTGTTTACTTATTGGCAAGAACCAGAACATTTGGCAACCAGGAACTCTTTAACAGAGAACCTTCTCCTTACTATTTTGGCTGGGCCTGTAAATGGGCCATTGAAGACCAGATTAACGGCGTGCCCGGAACACAGTATAAAGGCAAGAAACCTGTTTCTCCATTAATAACCTGGGGCTTTTATCAATGGGCAGATTCATTGCCAAGAACAACAGACAGCTTTTACTGGCGTTTTAGCGAGACCAAGGATGGTCTTCATGCGAACGACGAAGGAGGAGATACACTGTCAACCCGTTTCCAGAATTTTTTACTTACTGATAAGAATGCGAGCCTGTGGTATGGAGCGCATTAATGAAACCAAATTTCAGGAAATTTATATATGACCATATACAGGAGGTCAATAACTTTTATTTTACCAAAGCTGATTTTCTATAAACCAATTCCGTATATATTATTTTTTCACTAAATTCTACAATCCATGAAAATTAAAATTGCTGCAGTAATAATCGTATTGTCTTTTGTAACGTGCACCAAAGAAAGCAGTAATCAAAAAGCATCCGCTAATTCAACCGATATGGCAATTGCTGTAACTGATACGATGGATATTCCGTTGAATGATCTCGGAGCAGGCACTTTTTATGGTTATACAGGAGGTTTGTATCCGGGAGGCGCAAATAAGCCTTCCGGCAGTCACGGCTATGACTTAAACCGTATCTGCAAGTTGATGGTTCCGATTGATACATTCGGCAACCCTTCTTCGGATGGAAAAATAGTTTTTATTTCTTTAGGAGGAAGTACGGGAGGCCATAATATGAGGAATCTGAAGGCTAAAACGGAAGGCAATCCTTTAACTAATCCTAATCTTCTTTTGCTTAATTGCGATAACGGAAAAAAAAACTGCTTCCTTAAACAGTCAAATGAATCCTGATGATCCGTATTGGAATCATGTAACTCAAATATTAACCGGTGGAGCGCATTCAAGTTACAGGCAAGTACAGATTATTTATGTAGAGGCTGATGACTCTTCAAAAAATAATATAGTTTTTCCGGACAGAGCAATCAAGGTTAAGCAGGATTTACAGGAATGCTTTCGTGTGTATAAACAAAAATTCCCCAATGTAAGAATTGTTTACTTATTGGCAAGAACCAGAACATTTGGCAACCAGGAACTCTTTAACAGAGAACCTTCTCCTTACTATTTTGGCTGGGCCTGTAAATGGGCCATTGAAGACCAGATTAACGGCGTGCCCGGAACACAGTATAAAGGCAAGAAACCTGTTTCTCCATTAATAACCTGGGGCTTTTATCAATGGGCAGATTCATTGCCAAGAACAACAGACAGCTTTTACTGGCGTTTTAGCGAGACCAAGGATGGTCTTCATGCGAACGACGAAGGAGGAGATACACTGTCAACCCGTTTCCAGAATTTTTTACTTACTGATAAGAATGCGAGCCTGTGGTATGGAGCGCATTAAATACTAATCAATTATAAATCATATTATAACAAGCTAACCCTGCTCATTGGCTGATTCGTTTTATTTTAATCACTAATAAAAATTGTTTCCCTATGAGCAAAAAACACACAGTATTGCTGCTGGTTCTGTTATTTGTAGCCTGTGTAAAAGAAAACACCGGCACCCAATTACAGGCATCCGATGAAAATTTAGAAAAGGTATATACGCCCCCTGATCAAAAAATCCCGCTTAATGATCTTGGAACAGGAACATTCGGCGACTCTGTTGGAGGGTTATATCCTAATGGCGAAAATTCACCTTCGGGCACTTATGCTCATGATTTATATATAGCGAGCAAAACAATAATTCCGCTCGATACATTCGGAAATCATTCGGGTTTAGCCAATGCAAAAATTGTCTTCCTTTCTATGGGCGGCAGCACAGGCGGCCATAATATGAAAAACCTGCAAACTAAAACGTATGGCAATCCTTTGTGCAGTCAAAATGTACAAATAATAAATGGTAACAACGGCACAGGAGCCGGTGCACTGAACAACATTATGGATCCAAATAACCCATACTGGGCGCATATATCAAAAATACTGCATGGTACAAAATCAAGTTTTAAACAGGTGCAGTTGCTTTATCTTGAATCAGATGATACAACAAAGTTTATATCGTGGCCGCAGAGGCCAACATTGGTTAAAAATGATATTGAAACCTGTATGCAGGTAATGAAGAGGAAATTTCCGAATCTTAAAATATTATATGTTTTAGGCAGAACAAGAACATTCGGTAAGGAAGCTCCATGGAACCAAGAGCCTTCTCCATATTATTTCGGATGGGGATGCAAATGGGCCATTCAGGATCAGATAAATGGAATTGCAGGCACACAGTATAAAGGCCGCAATGCTGTTGCCCCATTAATAACATGGGGCTTTTATCAGTGGGCAGATTCATTACCCAGGCAAACAGATCAGTTTTACTGGCGGGATTCAGAAACTGCGGATGGATTACATGCTAACCTTTTTGGTGAAGATACACTCACTAACAGGTTCCAGAAATTCTTGCTTTCAGATAAAAATTCAAGCCTGTGGTACGCGGCGCATTAATGAACTGATTGGAAATATTCGTAATGGTAACCGGGTTTTCCAACCCGGGTTATTATTGTATGTAATTACAGTCCAGATTTAATTTGCTGGCACAATTCAATCAAAACGCCGTTTGTTGTTTTGGGGTGCAAAAAACAAATTAACTTATTATCAGCACCCTTTACAGGAATTTCGTTTAACAAGGTAAAACCAAGACTTGTAAGCCGTTCAATCTCTTCAAGAATATTCTCCACTTCAAAAGCAATATGGTGGATGCCTTCCCCCTTTTTTTCAATAAATTTATTTATTACTCCATCTTTATTTTCATCCTGAAGTAATTCAATTTTGGTTTTTCCGGTTCTTAGAAATGCAGTAATTATGTTTTGTGAGGTAACGACTTCCCGTTTATAGCAGTTGGTATTCATAAGACTTTTCAAATAATGGAATAGAAGTATTCAGATCTTTCACAGCGATACCAATGTGGTCTACATAATCCATTTTATAATTATTTTTTACAAATCTATAAATCAAAAGGCATGAGGTAAAGCAATATGCTTAATTGGGCGGATAACATTTACCTTTGCAGTTATTAATTTAAGTTTATGGATACGATAATAGAAGGTATAACAGCCAGTGAAAAAGCTCAGCAGAAAGCAATAGAATTAATGAACCAGGCAGGCATTAATGATGATGCTTCTTATTTTTTAAGGGTTTCAGTAGTTGGAGGCGGCTGCTCGGGATTAAGCTATAAACTTGATTTCGATAATGAGTTAAAAGAAAATGACCAGGTGTTTGAAATGGAAAATCTTAAGCTTGTTACCGACATAAAAAGTCTTCTTTATCTTCTTGATACAGAGCTGGATTATTCTGATGGATTAAACGGAAAGGGCTTTATTTTTAAAAACCCAAATGCTTCCCGAACATGCGGCTGCGGCGAAAGCTTTGCAGTTTGATAGCTAACATTTTAGCCAGAATAATTTTATAATTCAAGCAGCATTTACATGCTTACAGCCGTCTTATCTTTTTACAATCGTTAAAAAAAATTTTTAACGATTGTGTAAAACGAACACACTTACATATATATTTACATTTTTAAATGCTTGTTTAATTTTAAAAACTGCTTGTATTATGACATCAAACCGATTGCGTAAAGCACTCATCTTGTGCCCGATATTGCTTCTAATGGCCTTCGCTGCACAAGCTCAAAAAACAATTACAGGAAAAATTTCAGACGAAAAGAGCAACCCTGTTACAGGGGCTACAATTGTAGTAAAGGGAGGAAAGACCGGCACTACTTCTGATGCATCAGGTAATTTTACTTTAACTGTGCCTTCAACTACATCTACATTGGTAGTTTCGTTTGTTGGTTACTCAGCACAGGAAGTAAACATTGCTTCTTCTTCAAGTGTTACCGTTAGCTTAAAACCGGAAAACTCTTCATTAACCGATGTTGTTGTAATTGGTTATGGAACTTCACAAAAGAAAGATATTACAGGATCTGTAGTCTCTCTTAAAGCAAAAAATTTCAACCAGGGCGTAATCAACGCTCCTGACCAGTTATTGCAAAATAAAATACCTGGTGTGGAAGTTACCAATAACAGTGGTATGCCGGGTAGCGCTACTACCATTAAAATAAGGGGTAACAACTCCATTCGTGCGGTTAATAATCCTCTTTATGTGATTGACGGAGTTCCGCTGGATGGCAGGACTGCAAGACCAAGCGTAAATTTAGCAACAGGTGGTTTTGGTACAACACCGGATGATAATCCATTGTTGTATATCAATCCTTATGATATTGCACAGATAGATGTTTTAAAAGATGCTTCTGCTGCGGCTATTTACGGTTCAAGAGGTGCAAATGGCGTTATTGCTATTACAACTAAAAAATCGTCTTCTCAAGGCACCAAGCTCGAGTTTGGATCACAGTTCGGATTCAATGACGGATATATGAAAAAATTCGAGGTATTGGATGCAGGCCAGTTCAGACAGGCTTTGCATAAATATTCATTAGATACACTTACAAATTCTCTTGATAAAGGCGCTTCTGTTGATCCTTTAAAAGAAATTACACAAAGCACATTGTCCCAAACGTATGATTTAGCATTAAGTGGCGGAAATGAGGATGCTCATTACCGTGCATCATTCCTTGGTTCAGGCCTGCAAGGACTTATAAAAAATTCTGAACTCGATAAATATTTAGGAACATTTTCCGGTTCTTATAAATTCCTTGACAGAAAACTGAGCATTGATTTCAGCTTAATCGCCGGGCACGTTACAGAAAATACGCCATTGGTTTCTAACACTGCAGGTTCTCAGGGTAACTTAATAAGCGCTGCTTTGCAATGGAATCCAACTGCTGCTTTTACAGATGCCAACGGAAATTTTGTTGACCTTGGAAATGGAACAATTAATCCGCTTGCTTTCTTAAAAGGCTATACAGACATATCCAATACAAATACTTACCTTGGAAATATATCAGCCAGCTATAAAATACTTAAAAATCTTCAGTATAAATTTTTATATGCTGTTAACCATTCAACAGGTACCAGAAATACAAATATTGACGGATGGTTGCCAGGTATAAGCCCGATCACAGGCGCTGGTTTCGGCGTAGTTTCCAGTGCTCTTTTAACCTCCCAGGATTTTCAGCATACCTTATCATATACCGCCAATTTAACAAACAATATAAAGCTTGATGCGGTGGCTGGGTATGAATACTGGAAGACAAACTATCAAAACTCAAATTACTCGGCATTAGGATTTAACTTCAACCTTGATCAGAGCAACCTTGTTCCGGTTGATTATACAGAAGTTTTACAAGATGGAAAAACTCAAAATCTCCCCTCAATTTTTGTTGAACCAACAACTGAACTACAATCAGTTTTCGGTAGGGTGAATCTTAACTTTTTTGACCGCTTCTTTGTTACCGGTACTTTGCGTGCCGATGGTTCCAGCAAATTTGGTGCAAATAACAAATACGGTTATTTCCCTTCAATTGGGGGAAAATGGCTTATTACCAATGAGGACTTTATGAAGGGGCTTCCTATAATTTCTTCGTTGGCAATTAGAGCTTCATGGGGTATAACCGGTAACCAGGAATTCCCTGCAGGTGCATCACAAGAACAATTTGTATTTGATTCCTATAATTCAGCCCGACAGTCAAATGTGCACAACGCGGACTTAAAATGGGAACAAACCAATTCCTATAATTTCGGAATAGATTATAGTCTTCTTAACAGCAGGATCAGCGGTAGTATAGATTACTATGATAAAAATACCACCGATATTCTATTCCAAAGTGTAGCTATTCAGCCAGCTCCTTCTGCCATTTCTTATCAAAATTTGAATGCAAATTTGATTAATAAAGGCTTTGAATTTTCAATTAGTGCTACTATTATTCAGAAGAAAAACTTCACCTGGGATTTAGGGTTTAATATTTCCAACAACTCAAATAAGCTGACGAACTTCAATCAGAATATTTATACTGGTCAAATAAGCGGACAAGGTGTATCAGGAACATTGTCCCAGATCATTACAAACAATCAGCCGGTTAATGAATTTTATCTGAAACCCTTTGGCGGATTTGATAAAAACGGCAACCAGGTTGGTCTTGATTCAATGCCATTAACAACAGAGATTCCAATCTTTGCAGGTGATCCGAATCCGCATACTGTTTATGGCGTTAATACTACTTTGACGTTTAATAAACTTTCATTAACTATTAATGCGGGTGGAGCAGGTGGTTATGTTATTTACAATAACACCGCAACTTCCGTAACCAACTTATCAGGAATTGAACAAGGCAGAAACGTTGACCAGGCAGCTTATAATTCTGCAGAAAGGCCAACCAGCAGTGTGGGCGCATCTGACAGATTCCTGGAAAGTGGTAACTATTTCAAATTAAGAAATGCAACATTCAGATATGATTTCGGGAATGTAGGTAGCTATCTTAAAGGATTGAACGTTTTTGTTTCAGGAACGAACTTATTTGTTCTTACCAAATTCACCGGCTTTGATCCTGAAGTAAACGTTGACAAAAGCAATAATGGCTATCCTTCAAGATCAATAGAATATATTCCTTATCCAACACCGAGGATTATCACATTTGGATTTAATTTTTCTTTGTAATAACAAACATTTAAAACATTAGTATATTATGACACAAAATAAAGCGATTGCCATTTTCTCTTTGGTTGCAACGATAATTTGCAGCTGCACTAAGCTGGATGAGAATCTGGGTAACAGTTTTACAAATAATCAAGTCTCAACAGGCTTAGGCGCAGGCGGTACGGGCTTGATTTTACAAGGTGCCTATGTTGACTTAGCAACACCTTTTACCGCCCAGGACAATGTATTTTCTCTTGAGGAAAATTCAACTGATGAATCTTTGGTTCCGACAAGGGGAGGTGATTGGGATGATAACGGCGTTTGGAGAGTGGTTCACAATCATACATGGACTCCGGATCACGGGCAGATTTTAACTGTTTTTAATAACCTGAATAAATTAAATTTTGATGCAACCAATGTACTTTCATTTAATCCCAGCCCTGCGCAAGCGGCCGAGGCAAGGTTTTTAAGAGCATATTCTTTATATTATCTGTTGGATTTATATGGGCAGTTCCCATTCAGAAATCCGGGAGATAATCTTTTAAATGCTCCAAAAGTATATACAGGAGATAGTGCTGTTAGTTTTATTATAAATGAGTTGACGACAATAATGCCTGATCTTAATCCAAGCAATGATATGACAAAGGCAAATCAGGATGCGGCAAAAGTGTTATTGATGCGGTGCTATTTAAACCGTGGTGCTTTTGTAAATCGTCAAACGCCCACATTTGCTGATGCTGATCTGGAACAGGTAATTACATTAGGTAATGAAATTATAAGCAGCGGTAAGTATTCTTATATGCCTGAATATTTCGACAATTTTACTGCCGGCATAAAATCAACAGAAGGCATTCTTGCTTATCCGAATACTTCCGGTGTAAGTGCAAACAATAGCGGTATAGATGCACGTTGGATGATGACATTGCACTATAATTCTTACAAAGCACAAGCTCCAAATGCTGGCTGGAATGGGTTTTCAACTATGAGCGATTTTTATAAAACATTTGGTGCAACAGCTCCGGCTACTTTAACCCAGGCTGATTCTGTTTTGGATGGCCGTATTGGTCTCAGGTTCAATAAAAACGTTACTCCATATTCAGGTCTTAAACCTGGTATGTTGATTGGTCAACAATATGCTGCAGATGGCACTCCTGAAAAGGATAGAAAAGGCAATCCGCTTGCATTCGATCCAAACATTGCTTCTTCTATGATCGAACAAGGTTCAAATCTTGAAGTTACCGGCATAAGAGTTATAAAATATGTTCCTGATTTTACAGATCACGGCGGTGCATTCTATTCAGCTAATTCAGGTAACTGGCTTATGCTTATGAGGTACCCTGAAGTCGTATTGATGGTTGCTGAAGCAGAAATGAGAACAGGTAACACTGCAGGTGCTTTAACCTTAGTTAATCAGCTTAGAACTGCAAGACACGCTGCGCCATTAACTTCAATCTCTCTAGTTAACACAAGCAATGTTGACGATCCACATACTTTATTAGCAGAAACAGGAAGAGAATTATATTGGGAGTCTTTGAGAAGAACCAACCTGATACGCTTTGGTGTATTCAATGTTTTATGGCAATATAAACCATCTGATGATCCGAAATATCTTGTTTACCCGGTTCCAAATCAGTCATTGGCAGCTAATCCAAATCTTAAACAAAATCCTGGTTATAATTAATCATATTTGTTAAGCTTTATAAAAAGGTCATTTTAATTGAATGGCCTTTTTTTATTTTGTATAATTAGATATGCGCATTTTACTGCTATATGTTTTAATTGGTTTTTTATTTCTTTCGTGCCATTCAAAACAAACAACACTTTTTACGCTCGAAGAAAATACAGGGATAGATTTTAATAACAAGGTTACTGATGGCCAGCTTGAGAACGGATTTACTTATCGAAATTATTATAATGGTGGCGGCGTTGCCATTGGCGATTTAAATAATGATGGTTTACCCGATGTATTCTTTACATCAAATATGGGCGAAAATAAATTATACCTGAATAAAGGAGATTTTAAGTTTAAAGATATTACAGCAACATCAGGCCTTAAACAGGATAGCATGTGGAGCACAGGTGTTGTTATGGTTGATATTAATCATGATGGGTGGCTGGATATTTATGTTTGCAACGCAGGCCACATGAAAGACAGGAATCGCAGGAACAAATTATACATCAATAATCATGATCTGACATTTACCGAAGAAGGCGCCAAATACGGATTGGATATTTCTGCTTATACAACACAGGTTGCTTTTTTTGATTACGATCATGATGGCGATCTCGATTGTTTTATGATTGACAACAGCCCGATGCCCATAAATGATTTGGGTTATGTGAACCGTCGTGATTTGCCTGATAAAGATTGGCCAATCGCAGGTTTTTTAAAAGGCGGCGGCGATCATTTATACAGAAATGATAATGGCCATTTTACAGAGGTAACAAAACAGGCAGGAATACATGGCGGATTAATAAGTTTTGGGTTAGGTATTTCTATCGGGGATATAAATAACGATGGCTGGCCTGACATATACGTTTCCAACGATTCTTATGAGCGTGATTATTGCTACATCAATCAAAAAGATGGAACATTTAAAGATGAATTTGAAAATTGCTTTTCGCATACGAGCCTTTCTTCGATGGGTTCTGATATGGCCGATATAAATAACGATGGCTATCCTGAATTATTTACTACTGATATGTTACCGCGAGACGATTATCGTTTAAAAACTTTGGGTTCATTCGAAAATGTTGATCTTTTCCGCAAAAAAGTAAAGCAGGATTTTTATTATCAATACATGAAAAATTGTTTGCAGTTAAACAACAAGAACGGAACATTTTCAGATGTTGCAAACCTTTGCGGTGTTTCTGCAACAGACTGGAGCTGGAGTGCTTTAATGTTTGATGCAGATAATGATGGGTTGAATGATATTTATGTATGTAATGGTGTAAATCGCGATGTTACAAATCTTGATTTCGTCGATTTTTTTGCGAATGAAGAAGTGCAGAAACTGGTGTTGTCAAACAATCAGAAAAATGTTGATGACGTATTGGCGCATCTTCCGCAAAATGCATTGATCAATAAAGCTTTTAAAAACAAAGGCAATTTAATGTTTGAAGATGTTGGTAAAAGCTGGGGCTTTACGCAACCATCTTTTTCAAACGGTGCTGCTTATGCCGATTTAGATAACGATGGTGATCTTGATCTCATCATCAACAATGAAAATGGCCCTGCATTTATTTATAAAAACAATGCGAGGCAGATAAACAAAAATCATTACATTGCTGTAAGACTTAAGGGAGAACAACAAAATACGTTTGCAATTGGAAGTGTTGTCAAACTATATGCAGGCAACCAGATTTTCAGTCGTGAAATTATGCCGAGCCGCGGCTTTCAATCGTCTGTGGATTATAAACAAATCATTGGTTTAGGCAACCTCACTCAAATGGATTCGATGATCGTCGTTTGGCCAAATCTTTCTTATTCAAAGATCATTCATCCTTCAATTGACACAACGTATTTAATTCAACAACCTGATTCGGCAAACAACTATAGTGAACCAAAGCCTCCTGCAACTGTTTTAATTGATTCAGTGAAATCAAATTTTGAAAAACATGTTGAAGATAATTATGTAGATTTTTATTACGAACGCAATGTTCCCGAAGTGCTTTCGCGTGAAGGCCCTAAAGCTGCAACCGGCGATGTAAACGGCGATGGCTTAACCGATATTTATATAGGCGGAACACAAGGCCATCCCGGGCAAATTTATTTGCAAACAAAGAATGGCGATTTTGTAAAAAAAGATGAACCGGCATTCAACCAGTTTACAGATTTTGAAGACGAAGCTGTTTTATTATTTGATGCTGATGGTGATGGTGATCTTGATCTGTTTGTTGGTCCAGGTGGCAATAACAATCCGCCTTTCAGCAGGCAAACGCAAATGCGTTTTTTCAGGAATGATGGAAAAGGGAATTTTACTTTAGATGCATCAGCATTTCCGAATAATGGTGTTGATATAGCGGTTGCTGTTACATATGATTTTGATCACGATGGTGACCTTGACCTGTTTGTTGGAGGAAGAAATGAACCGCGTAACTATGGAGTAAGCCCGCGCAGTTATATTTTTCAAAATGATGGTAAAGGCCATTTCACTGATGTTACAAAAACAATTGCGCCTGAAATTGAAAACATTGGAATGGTTACAGGTGCTGCATGGGCCGATGTTACAGGCAATAGCGACAAAGAATTAATTATTTGCGGTGAATGGATGACGCCAAGAATTTTTCAATACAACAATAATCAATTCAAAGAAGTAAAGACAAATCTCTCTGATATGTTTGGCTGGTGGCGCAGCGTAAACGTGGCTGATGTAAACGGCGATGGCAAACAGGATTTGATATTAGGTAACATTGGTGAAAATTTTTATCTCAATCCAAACAAACAAAATCCGGTGAAACTTTGGGTGAACGATTTTAATCAGAACGGAAACACAGATAAAATTCTTACGCGCACTGTTGATGGAAAAGATGTTCCTGTTTTTCTGAAACATGATCTGCAGGATGAAGTACCATCCATAAAAAAGCAAAACCTGCAGCATGCTGATTATGCAAAAAAATCTATACAGGATTTATTTCCTCCTGATCTTTTAAATAAAAGTTTAATTAAACAATTTAATTACACAAGCTCTTGCGTTGCTATTAATAATGGCAATGGAAATTTTACTGTTGAAAAATTGCCGGTGATGGCGCAGATATCTTCTATCAATGCAATTAATTGTACTGATATAAACAACGATGGTAAAATTGACCTGGTAATCGGTGGCAATGAAGATAATTTCTTTCCGCAGTTTGGAAGATTAGATGCAAGTTTTGGAAATGTATTGATAAATGATGGTAAAGGAAATTTCACATGCATGGATTGTATAAAATCAGGACTTGCTGTGCGCGGACAAATAAAAGATATCAAAGAAATTAATGCAGGTAACAAAAGGTATTTTTTATTTCTCCGTAATGATGATTTTCCTGTATTGTATAAAATTCATAATAATTAAATTTAAAATAACAGCTCATACGCAGCCGGGTAAAAGAATATGATACAGTATAAAAAATATGAGCTTTATATTTTATTATGCTTTGTGTTATGTGCTGCATGTTCATCGCAAAAAACACCTCCTGTATTTGAAGTGCTCGATGCAAAACAAACAGGTTTAGATTTTACAAATAAGCTTACGCCTACAAATGATTTCAATGTTTTTCACTACATGTATTTTTATAATGGCGCCGGTGTTGCTGCAGGAGATTTTAATAATGATGGGTTGATCGATCTTTTTTTTGCTTCAAACCAGGGCCAGAATAAACTATATCTCAACACCGGCAATATGCATTTTAAAGATGTAACTGCTGAAGCGCATATTCCAAATGATGGAGGCTGGAGTACCGGTGTTTCTGTTGTTGATATAAATAATGATGGCTTACTGGATCTGTATGTTTGTCGCGTTGGCAAATATGAAACTTTAAACAGCCATAACGAATTTCTCATCTGTAAAGGCATTGATAAAAATGGTGTGCCTTATTATGAAGATGAAGCAAAACAATTAGGTGTTGATTTTTCGGGCTTTAGCACACAAGCCGCATTTTTTGATTATGATGGCGATGGTGATCTTGATATGTATTTGATGAATCATTCCATCCATCAAAACGGAACATTCGGTTTGCGTTCATTAATGATCAATACAAAAAGCGATGTTTCAGGCGATCATTTTTTCAGAAATGATAACGGGCATTTTACTGATATTACGCAACAAATCGGCATCAACAGTTCTGTATTAGGTTACGGACTTGGACTTTCCATTGCAGATATAAATATGGATGGCTGGCCTGACATTTATGTAGGTAATGATTTTCATGAGAAGGATTATTTATACATTAACAACCACGACGGAACCTTTAAAGAAGAAGATTCAACATCCTTCATGCACACAAGCCAGTATACAATGGGTGTTGACGTTGCCGATATAAACAATGATGCATTGCCCGAAATTGTGAGCATGGATATGTTACCCTCTGATCCTTATATTTTAAAGCGATCATTGGGCGAAGATGAAAATGATCTGTTCAGGCAGAAGATCAAATACGGCTACAGTTATCAATACACACGTAACAATCTTCAATACAATCGTGGTAACGGGGTGTTTAGTGAAGTTGGATTATATGCGGGTATTGCGGCTACCGATTGGTCATGGTCTCCTTTATGGGTTGATTTTGATAATGATGGCTTGAAAGATCTTTTTATTTCAAACGGAATTCCGAAACGCCTCAATGATATTGATTACATCAATTATGTTTCGAACGACCAGGTGCAGATGGATATTCGATTAAATAATACGGAAACGAAAGACATATCACTGATAGATAAATTTCCTGAAATAAAAATTCCAAATAAGTTTTATAAGAACGATGGCTCGCTCGCATTTACTGACATTGCATCATCAATAAAAAATGATGAGTCAACATTTTCAAATGGAGCGTTGGCTGCGGATCTGGATGGCGATGGTGATATGGATATAGTGGTGAATAATATTGATGCCGAAGCAATGATTTATGAAAATAAATCGAATGACAACAAACAAAAAGATTTTATAGAATTTAAATTAAAGGGTGCGCCGCAAAATATAAATGCCGTCGGTTCAAAAGTTATTGTGTTTGCAAAGAATAATGTAAGAACGTATGAGAAATTTCCTTTGCACGGTTTTTTATCAAGCGCTGAAGTTCCATTACATATTGGTTTAAAAAATACGAACGTTGATTCTATCGTGCTTGTCTGGCCTGATAATTCTTATCAAAAAATAAACTGGCAAAATGATATAGGAAAAATTGTTTTGATCAATTACACTGCAGGCCTTCCGAAATTTAATTATGATGAATTAAAAAAGTATAACAGTAATACTTCAAAACCGGTTGAAGATATTACGCACAAAGTGGATCTTAATTATAAGCATAATGAAAACGATTTTCCTGAATTTGATCGCGAGCCCTTAATCCCACACATGAACTCAACAGAAGGCCCTGCGCTTGCAGTGGGCGATATCAATCATGATGGACTGGATGATGTTTTTATTGGTGCATCAAAACTTGAGAAGCCTGCAGTATTTATTCAAACATTATCGGGGAAATTTGTAAAAGCAAATGAACCAGCTTTAGACAGAGACAGTATATATGAAGACGTTGACGCTTGCTGGGCAGACGTAAATAATGATAACAATCCTGACCTAATTATTGCAAGCGGCGGCAATGAATATTATGGAACCGATTCTAATTTATTGCCGCGTGTTTATTTAAATGATGGCAAAGGAAACCTTACACGTAGGTATGATGCGTTTTCCAATATTTATACAACGCAGTCCTGTGTTGTGCCTTGTGATTTTAACCATGATGGTTATGTTGATCTGTTCATCGGCAGCAGGGTTGTGCCATTTCATTACGGCGATACTCCGCAATCTTATTTATTAATGAATGATGGAACAGGAAAGTTTAAAGATGTAACAAATCAATATGCAAAAGGCCTTTCAAATGTTGGAATGGTTACCAACGCAGTGTGGTATGATATAGATAAAGATGGTGACAAAGATCTGATCATATCACTTGACTGGGGCGGCATTGTTGCATTTATGAATGATAACGGTCACTTCACAAAAAAAATACTGTCTGATAAACATGGCTGGTGGAATTTTGTTTATCCATGCGATATAGATAATGATGGCGATGTAGATTTAGTTGCAGGTAATCTTGGTTTGAACAGCCGATTAAAAGCAAGCGATGCACATCCTGTGCGCTTATACATTAACGACTTTGATGATAACGGCAACAAAGAACAGGTACTTACTTATTATCTCGCTAATAAAGAAATTCCATTTGCCAATAAGGATGAGTTGCAAAAACAAATGCCTGCTTTAAAAAAGAAATATTTGTATGCAAGTGATTTTGCAAAAGCATCTTTATCTGATATTTTTTCCGAAGAGAAATTAAAATCTTCTACCACATTAACTGCAAATTGGTTTTACAATACCATATTTATTAATGACGGAAAGATGAACTTTAAAGCAGTTCCAATGCCAATGCAGGCGCAGCTTTCGCCTTATAGAACTGCAACAGTTGTTGATGCGAACGGCGATAATCTCCCGGATATTTTATTGGGCGGAAATTATTATGATAACAATATTCAGATGGGAAGATATGATGCTGATTACGGAACTATTTTATTGAATAAAGGCAATGATAATTTTGTTGCAACCACATTAAACGGGCTGATAGTAAAAGGGCAAGTGCGTTCAATAAAACCGGTTAAGCTAACTAACAAAAAACAGGCTTATGTGCTTGCAAGAAATAATGATAGTACAATGGTGATTGAATTCAAATAACAGCTTTACTACTTAAAAAACCGGCATATAAATTTTAGTAACCCATTTTGACGTATCAGGTTCATCAACCCTGTTTGTGACCAAATACGAAAACGGTATTGCCATAGATGTTTTGCTATTATCAGTAATAAAATTTTGCATCGTTGCAAGTGCATTTCTTACTGTGCCTTCACCACCTGAAACCTGTGTTGCTAAAAAATTACCGGGCACCATTTTTACGGGTATAATAGCACCGGTTTGCTGCAACAATTTATTTACAGGAAGCGCTACCATTAACCTTACCGTATCTTTTTCAACCGGGCTAACATTATACATAGGATTGCCGGTAATTAATGCGCCCGATTTAATAGCATAATCATTCAGCTTGTTTACCAAACTGTAAATATCATTTGTTGAAGGATAATGGTCAAGCATTGTTTTGATTGAAATTAATGTAGTGTCTTTTGCTGCAGTCTTGTAGATGTTAAGGCCGTAAATGTTTTCAGGATCACCGGTTAATAATTTCAGTTTGTATAAAACACTGTCCATATTCTTTTTAATTTCTACAGCTTTATTATAAGCAAGCAATCTTGAAAAAGGATTCATGCCTGCAGCCACTGAACAATTCCAGTGAATAATTGTTGAATCGCCACCCGGAAATATTAAAATGAGTTTGGTGTTAATTGTATCATTATTATCACGCAGCACGATATCAACCGTATTTTGAACTTTACTGCTAATTGTATATTCTTTAAAGGCGTTGTCCGGCATGAGCTTTTCGCGCCAGGTATTTTCATTGTTTACGAAACGATATACACTGCCTGTTGGTGCGTTTACAACGATTACTGCAGATACATTAATGTTAGATGGAATAAAGATGTAAATGCATGCAATGGCAACAACAATAAATAGTAGCAGAACAATAAAAAAATTCTTCATCACAGTAAACTTTGGGCAGCGATATTACAGTATAACTGCTTACAATTTTAGATTTGCTCACTCTTAATTTGTTTTAACTTTACTTTTTCTCTTTATTTCAATTTATTTGTGTCTTATTCATTTTTTCCAGCCAACTTTCTTATGTACAAGGGGCTTCCGGGTTTTGTAGCTGTATTGTTTGTTGTATTTTTTTCATCATGCAATTCTTCTGACAAAAAAATTTCTAGCAACAGTTTTTTATTTCAGCAATTACCTTCTTCACAAACAGGTGTCAATTTTACAAACACGGTAACCGATACAAAAGACCTCAACATTTTTACTTATCACAATTTTTATAATGGCGGTGGAGTTGCTATCGGCGATGTAAATAATGATGGCAAGCCTGATATTTTTTTTACATCCAATCAACAACAATGCAAATTATACATCAATCAAGGCAACTGGAAGTTTGAAGATGCTACTGCAACATCACTCATAACAAGCAAGCATACATGGCATACAGGTGTAACAATGGTTGATATCAATCATGACGGATGGCTGGATATTTATATATGCAACAGTGGTAATAATCCAAATGATGACAGGGCAAATGAATTATGGATCAATCAGCATGATGGCACATTTAAAGAAGAAGCGCATGAATACGGTTTGGATGATAAAGGCCCTTCAACGCAAGCTGTTTTTTTTGATTATGATCATGATGGCGATCTTGATTGTTTTGTATTGAATAACAACCCCGAATCATTTAGCAGTTTTGGTTATAACAGCCAGTTAAGAAATATAAGGGATAGCATTAATGGCGATCGTTTATACAGGAATGATAATGGAAAATTTGTTGATGTAAGTAAAGATGCGGGCATCTTTCAAAGCCCAATTGGTTTTGGGCTTGGTGTAACCGTTGCTGATCTAAACAATGATGGCTGGGAAGATTTATATGTATCGAATGATTTTTTCGAACGCGATTATTTATACATCAATCAACACAACGGTACATTTAAAGAAGTGCTTGATAGTTGCATGCAACACAGCAGCCAAGGTTCAATGGGTTCTGATATTGCAGACATTAACAACGATGGTTACATGGATGTGTTTACAACAGAGATGTTGCCAGAAAGTGATTATCGTTTAAAGACCAACATAAAGTTTGATGATTATGATGTCCAGAATGAAAAGCATTTGCAGGATTTTCATCACCAGCTTACCAGTAATTGTTTGCAGTTGAATAACCATGATGGAACATTCAGCGAGATCGCGCAACTTGCCGGTATTGATGCAACAGGCTGGAGCTGGGGTGCATTAAATTTTGATTTTGATAATGACGGATGGAAAGACATTTTTGTTTGTAATGGTTTATACAGAGATCTTACCGACCAGGATTTTCTCGCATTCTTTGGCAGCGATGCAACCATGCAACAAATACAAAGCGGGCAAATGCGGTGGAATGATCTGCTTTCAAAAATGCCTTCAACACCATTGTCGAATTATGCATTCGTAAATCAGCATAATCTTTTTTTTAAAAATGAAACGAATGCGCTTGGCTTTGCAACACCAACGTTCAGTAATGGCGCTGCATACGGAGATTTAGATGGCGACGGTGATCTTGATCTTGTTATCAACAATGAGAACATGCCTGCATTCATTTATAGGAATATGACGTCAGAAAAACTGCATCGTCATTATTTAAAAATAAAATTCAAGGGTAATAATGAGAACGTATTTGGCTACGGCGCAAAGGTTACATTGTTTACCAAAGCAGGAGAGCAGGCAATGGAACAGCAGCCGGAGCGCGGCTTTCAGAGCAGCATGAATCCTGAACTTGTTTTTGGTTTGAATGATGTTGCAGTTGTTGATAGCGCTTTGATCAAATGGCCAAACAATAAAGTACAAAGACTTGTAAATATAAAAGCTGATACAACATTGATTGTATATCAGCAGAATGCAACAATGGATTATGTTGCACCTGTTATATCTTCTCAACAATTGTATGCAAATGTTGCCGCTCAAAAGATTAAAGGCAACTATACGCATCATGAAAATGATTATATAGATTTTGATGATGAACCGCTGTTACCAAAAATGCTTTCAACCGAAGGGCCGCGCCTTGCTGTTGGTGATGTAAACAATGATGGCCTTGAGGATTTTTTCATGGGCAGCGCAACAGGCGATACAGCGAAGATATTTATTCAGCAGAAAGATGGTTCATTCACACAAAAAGCAGAAGAGGCTTTTATAAAAGATAAATTGTATGAAGATGTTGGCGCTGCATTTTTTGATGCTGATGGCGATGGTGATCTTGATCTTATTGTTGCATCGGGCGGTAACCAGGCACCACCTAATTCACCTTATTTAAATGCGCGTTTGTATTTGAATGATGGTAAAGGAAATTTCATGCTAAGCCAAAATTTTCCACCAGTCTCTATCAATGCATCATGTGTGCGCATTAATGATTTCGATGATGATGGGAAGCCTGATATTTTTATTGGTGGGAGATGTGTGCCGGGCAGTTACGGCACTATTCCGCGTAGTGCATTATTAAAAAATAATGGCAACGGAACATTTACTGATGTTACAAAACAAACAGCACCGGTGCTTTTAAATTTGGGAATGGTCACCGATGCGCAATGGGCTGATGTTGATGGTGACGGTAACAAAGAATTAATTGTTGCAGGTGATTGGATGCCGATTGAAATTTTAAAGTATGTCGATGATCAATTAAAGGTTATTAAAACAATTCCCAATTCTTCAGGCTGGTGGAACAGTATTGTAATTGCTGATATAAATAATGATGGCAAATCTGATATTGTTGCAGGTAATATAGGTTTGAACTCACGCATAAAACCTGATAGTACACATCCCGCAAAAATGTATGTAAGTGATTTTGCAAACAACGGAAAAACAGAATGCATTCCTGTGTATTATAAAACAGATAGCAAAGCGTATCCTTATTATTTAAAGGATGATCTTGAAAAGCAATTGCCGCAACTGAAGAAAAAGTTCCTGCATTTTTCAGATTATGCAGGCAAATCCATTGATGAAATTTTTACAAAAGATGAGTTGAGCAAAGCATCTGTGTTAACCGTTACGCAACCGCAATCAGTCGTGTACATCAATAAAGGCAATTACAATTTTGATGTTGAATATTTGCCAACAATGTCGCAGCTTTCAACAGTCAATTGTATTACTGTAACTGATTTAAATAATGATGGCATTAAAGATATTTTTATGGCTGGAAATTTTTATGGATTGAAACCGCAAGCTGGTCGGTTTGATGCCAACTATGGAACAACGTTGCTCGGAACTTCATCAGGAAAATTTGCTTATGTGTCACCAATGCAAAGTGGTTTGTTTGTAAATGGACAGGCAAGATGTATTGATACGATCAAAAATGCAAAAGGCGGTAATTATATTTTGGTAGGAATGAATGATGCGCCTTTATATATGTTTGAGAAGAAAGGTTCTGCTACAAAAAAATAAAGCTTCATTACTTCAACAGGTTTTTAATTTCATTCAGTCTCATCAATGCTTCGACAGGTGTTAAGCGATTGATATCAATGTTATCGAGCACTTCTCTTATGGATGCAAACGTTGCAGAGTGTTCATCAAAAATGGAAAGCTGCAGTTGCGGAGCATTGATCTTTTTAATATTGATGTCAGGCGTTTGGTTTTGTTTGGCTTCCAATTGTTTTAAAACTTCATTTGCACGATTGATCAATTCGGGTGGCATGCCGGCCATTTTCGCAACATGAATACCAAAGCTGTGTATGCTTCCACCGGGCGCAAGCTTGCGTAGAAATATTATTTTATTACCTACTTCTTTATTGGTGATGTGATAATTTTTTATGCGCTGAAACTTATTTTCCAATTCATTCAACTCGTGGTAATGTGTAGCGAATAAAGTTTTAGGAGCGCATGATGAGGTATGCAAAAACTCTGCAATGCTCCATGCAATAGAGATGCCATCATATGTAGAAGTGCCGCGGCCAATCTCATCCAACAATATCAAACTGCGTTGAGAAATATTATTGATGATGCTTGCCGTTTCATTCATTTCCACCATGAATGTGCTTTCACCACCGCTTAAATTATCGCTGGCACCAACACGTGTAAATATTTTATCTGTCAACGGAACTCTTGCTTCATCAGCAGGAACAAAACTGCCCATGTGTGTAAGCAAAGTAATGAGCGCAGTTTGTCGTAGCAATGCGCTCTTACCACTCATATTTGGACCTGTAAGAATAATAATCTGTTGCGATGAAGGATCAAGCAATACATCATTCGAAACATATTGTTCGCCAGCAGGCAAATTGCGTTCAATTACAGGATGGCGGCTTGCTTTTAATTCAAGTTCAAAGCCTTCATGCAATTGCGGTTTTTTATAATTATACTGAATGGCGTTTTGCGCAAAACAACAAAGACAATCAAGAACAGCTAACAAACTTCCATTGTTTTGAATCGGTGCGATAAAATCCTGTAACTCTATTAAGAGTTTATCATATAACAATGCTTCAAGCTGCAATATTTTATCTTCTGCGCCTGTTATTTTTTCTTCGTATTCTTTTAATTCAGGTGTGATGTAACGTTCAGCATTGGCAAGTGTTTGTTTGCGTATCCATACATCAGGCACTTTTGGTTTTTGTGAATTGGTTACTTCAAGATAATAACCGAATACATTAGTAAAACCAATCTTTAGAGTAGCAATGCCTGTTTGCTCAATTTCTCTTTGCTGAATATTTACCAGGTATTGTTTGCCTCCGCTTGCAATAGCTCTCAGTTCATCCAGCGATGCATCCACCCCTTTTTTTATTGCGCCGCCTTTGTTAACTGCAACAGGCGGCACATCTGATATTTCATTCAGTATTTTTTCAGCGATATAATTACAGGGATTGATAGCTGCGCTGATTCTTTTTAAATATTCATTGTTTGATGAAGCGCATAAAGTTTTGATCTGTTCAGCATATTGCAATCCCCTGGCAATATGCATTACATCCCTTGGATTTATTTTTTTAGATGGAATCCTGCTTACCAGTCTTTCAACATCGCCACATTGTTTTATTAATTGCTGCAATTGTTTACGCAGGTCAGTTTGAAGAATCAAAAATTCAACAGTATTTAATCTTTCATTGATCTTATTAATATCCTTCAAGGGCAACAATAGCCAACGTTTTAACAAACGCGCACCCATCGGACTTATAGTGTTATCTAAAATTTTCAATAAACTATTTTGGTGTTCGCTACCTGTATTCAATAATTCAAGATTGCGGATAGTGAAGCGATCCATCCATAAATAATCTTCTTTTTCCAAACGTTGAATGTTTGTGATGTGTTGAAGATTTGGATGTTCTGTTTCTTTCAGATAATGCAACACAGCGCCTGCTGCAATGATGCCGCAATGCAATGTGTCAATACCAAAACCTTTAAGTGAATGCGTTTGAAAATGCTTCAACAAATTTTCAGTAGCAAATGCTTCATCAAAGATCCATGCATCAAGCGTGTAGGTATAAAACTTTGTTCCGAATTTTTCTTTGAATAATTTTTGATTACTGCGCTGATAAATTACTTCAGCAGGTTTTAATGTTTGCAATAATTTATCAGCATATTCCTGGTTGCCTTCCGCCACAAAAAATTCACCGGTTGAAATATCAAGAAAAGCCAAGCCAAAAATTTCATCATCTTTAAAATGAATACCAGCTAAAAAATTATTGCTGTTCAGTTCAAGCAGTTTATCGTTAGTGGCAATGCCAGGTGTTACCAGTTCTGTTACACCACGTTTTACAATACCTTTCGCAAGTTTAGGATCTTCTAACTGATCGCAGATGGCAACACGATAACCTGCTTTTACCAATTTATGCAGATAAGTATCTAACGCATGGTGCGGAAAACCTGCAAGCTCATTCGAAGCAGCAGCACCGTTATTTCTTTTAGTTAATGTAATACCTAAAACCTGCGAAGCTGTAATAGCATCGCTGCCGAAAGTTTCATAAAAATCTCCTACTCGAAACAACAAAATGGCATCAGGATATTTTTGTTTGATAGCCTTGTGTTGCTGCATTAAAGGAGTATCGTCAGAAGCTTTTACCATTGCAGCAAATATAGCGAGGAATAGCTGTGAGCTTTGAGCAATGAGCTTTCAGCTAAAGTTGTAAATAATAAATGTGAATTATTTGTTTGTTGAAAGATCAGTTGCCAACAATTTGTAACAGCACAGGATTTTTCTTTTTATTTAACCAATGAATAAGTTTCAGCATATTTTCTTTTGCCATTGCGGTGCAACCTGCCGTTCCGGAATTTTCGTTGCGCCATATATGCAAAAAAATGCAGGAACCATTGCCTGCTGTAACAGGATCGCTGTTGTATAAAACCCAAACGCCATATTCATACAAAGCATCATTGCGTTTCATGTATTCAAAACTGTTGAAATTATGTTGCGCAGTATCCTGTTTAATTAATGTGTTGTAATAAGATGAAGCTGCATCATCCACACAATAAAAATTTGTATCAACCTGTATAAAAGGCATTTTCAATTTTTTTACCTCATGATAACTGAAAACTTTTCCAAGTTTGAAAATGCCAGCAGGCGATTTACCATCGCCTTCATGTTTTGTCGCCGTTGTATTATTCAGGCTGAGTGATGAAGTTGCATCTTTTCCCAAACCATTTTTACCAACAACAACATTGAATGAGTCAACAATGTGCCATTGCTTATGCGCATTTTTTCTTTCACACAAAAACATCATTCCGTGAATTGTAGTATCTGAATTGGTTTTTACAAAGAGCACCTGCTTGTTGGCTTGCAAATAATTATTGAAAGAAGAAACAGATTGAGCGCGTACGCCAATCACTAATAAAGAAAAAAACAGAAGTGCAAGAATTTTCAACATTTGAATTTGATATAAATGGATGAAACGAAGGTACTGCACACATTTTTTTATATTAATTATTCACCAGCTTCAATTATCACAGGCCCTAAAAGCCCGGATGGGGTTAACGGAGAATCTTTGTCAAAATAGTTCCATGTAGTAAAACAATATCTCCCGGAAGGGCGGGGCTTGTTATTAAGAAACCAGTCAGGAAATGTTTTTAACGATTTGCCGCTGTTATAAAAATATCCGTTAGGCAGCCATTCCATATCATCAGGTTGCTGTTCGTCGCCAATTAACCGGTTTGCCCAAACATTGGTTACTTCAATTCTTAATTTATTTGTTGATTGCAACCAGGCAGACGGAATATTTATTTTCCACGGAGCTGTCCATACAACGCCGGCATCTTTACCGTTAATAAAGACATTTGCAATACAATTAACCTTGCCAAGATTGAGTGATACGTTTTTATGTTGATGCAATGCCGTATCAGGCAACGAAAATGTTTTTGAATACACGGCTGTTCCGCTGTAATATTTAATGCTTTCATCTTCATTTAATGTCCAATCGGTTAAGGTTGAAAATTGTACCGGGTTTGCGGGGCCACCCCAGGTGCTATCGAATGTTACCGACCAGTTACTGTCAAGTGATAATAAAGTTTTGCTTTTTATAAGATCATGTTTTAATGTAGCCGGATATGTTGTAATTTTTTTCCTGAATACAATAAAAAAACTTTGCGCATCTGCAAACGACAATTGTATAACGGTTTTATCATCCTGTTTAATAAAAGATTTAATTGGTTGTATTGTGCCTGTTACAGGATCCCACAATTCAGGCTGTTTGCCTGTAACATTAAATGTGCAAGTGGCGTCGCCGGGATAATGCGTTGAATTGGCAACAAAGTAAATATCTGCATCATTGCTCCTGCGATGAATTTCTTTTATCTCGAGGTTTATGCTGTCTAACTTCAATCCAAAGTCATCCAATGTTTTTGGTACGTATTGTCCCCATTGCAATACAGCCTGGCAACGCTGTACATAAAAGATCATTGCCTTAGCAGGTTTCCACCAGGTTTGCGTGCGATCGAAATGCGTACCCCATTGTCCCATTGCTTCACCGGGTTTGTATTTATCGTCCCAGGGCTGGTGTACAAAACGATGTATTATAAGCTTGTTTATGCCTTCACAAAAGGCCTCATCACCAATCGGCTTTAACCATGAAGGCGTTTCATTCCATTTACTGTAAACAGGCTGCCCTGTAAATGCTTCAGCAGCAAATATATTTTGACCACTGCTTCTCAAAGGCTTAATTAAATCATCCAGGTCATAAGGTGTAAATGTGCCGTCGTTGGTCCAGAACTCACCCATCATATTAGATACAAGCGGAACAACTTCATCAACCTTCCATGGGCCTCCGTAAGGTTCGCAATGAAAATTCAAATGCGCAGCTTTTAATTTTTTAGCGATAGTAGTAAAGTAAACGTCCCTGTAGAGATCATGAACAGTTTCTGTAAAATCTGATTTAAAGCGAAACGTTTGCTGAATGCCTTCAATGGTGCGGCCTGCAAATGTTGGAAGATAAGGCAGCAAATCATAACCGCGCCTTGCTAAAAATTCTTCACGCATCTTTGGCGTCCATGTAGCATCATTTTCTTCATAACTATCAAAATAAATATGATCTACTGTTGTGCCTGCCAAACTGCCAAGATGATTTTTCATTTCACTTATTACATGATCCAAATGAAATGAAACTGCTTTCTCACTCATTTTATCACATTCAAAACCAGATGCCTGCCATTGTGCAGGTTGGCCTTTCTCGCCTAAAACAGTATGGCCAAAACGATAGATGGTCCATTCACCATCCGGTACATGCCATTGTAAATTTCCATCAGGTTGCATAGCATTTGTAAGAATAATGACAGAGCTTTTATGCACGGTATCTTTTGCAGGAATAGCTATTACTGCAATGTCGTTGTAGTAGGTTGAACGCTCTTTAATTTCAGGCATTTCTATTGTGCCTGTTAGAGGATTATAGGTTGGAAAACGTGCATTGGCATGAAGGTCAACTACAGGTTTGTTCAGTTTAATTTGTTGATCACTGTCATTGCCTGTAACAGTTATTTGCGACCAGCATAACTGCTGCATGGAAAGCTCGGGCGTTATCCAGGTACCACCACTGGTAGAATAGCCCGCGCCATCAAACAAACCCATTGTCATATTAAGCCGCTGCGATTCTTTTGCTGCATGTTGTACCATATGCCACCAAGGTTCTGTCCATGCAATAACATCGGGTGTTGGATCTTTTTCAATGGGAACGCCCCAGGGATTTGTAGCATCTGCAAGACTGATGACAGTAGTGGAATTGAAACCTTCTTCTTTTAAAGCTTCAAGGTCTTTTGTTATACCGGTTGTGCTAATGTTAGCGCCCATCCACATCCATAATACACCGGGCTTTGCTGATTCAGGCGGATGAAGAAACAGTTGTTCGGGATCTTGCGTAGCTATTTTAACTGATGTTTGCTTTACCTGCGCAGATAAGCTTGCAGTAAAAATTAACAGCAGCATGGTTAACGGTACATAAAGAATGCGCTTTATCATTTTATAAAAAGATATACGCAAAGTATTTTTTATAACGGATGGAACAATACTGGTAAGGTATAAATTTCTTTAACTATTTAAACTAACGTGAGCCTGGTGTAAGTATAAAGTAATCTTAAAAGAATTAAATTTGAATAGCCCGGTAAGAACTACGGGAGAAGAAATGTGTAAAAGACATTGAACCACACAGGGGTTCAATTGATTGATCATAATATTCAGCCTCTGGTTGCATCAGAGGTTTGTTCATATTAAGGCCCTCCAGGCTTATCCCAATTCACGTTATTTAGTATGCTATAGTCAGGCTTAGCTATACACCTGGGTGCCTTTTGCCATGGAGTTGACAGGGAGCTGATAGGGGTTTGGTATGGGGTAAGGTTACTATAAGGTTACTATAAGGTTACTATAATGTTACTATAATGTTACTATAAGGTCTCTATGAGAGTGAAGCAGGATGGAAAGGAATGTATAGTTTATACAGCTATTACAAACAGGATATCTTGTTATGTAAAATAAGTATAAACCCCGGAATGGCAAAAAACCAGGAAAAATAAACTATTGAGCAGAAAGCCAAATGATGTACCTGGAGCACATGCTGCGAAAACGGAAAGCGACCCATGCAGCAGCCAAAGCAGTATATGATATGATGTGCTGAAGATATATACCACAGGTTCCGGGGAAGGACAGCTATGGCTGCATATATTAAGCAGGATGCGGGAATGCCAACAGCATGCATTTTGAAGACTGTTCGCTCATTGGAAGGGATTGAAATAAACAGCCGTTATGCTTTAGCGCGGTTTGGCAGTGTGTCTGAATTTGCTATTGAATTATATAACACTTACAAAGGTGACGGTCCAAAGCTAATTATAAAAGAAGAAGCTATGAGTTGAATACTGAAGTTGCCTGAAACTATACAGTACAAGTGTTGCGATCCCGGATCAAGTCCGGGACAGGCTGCACAGGCGATGCCATGAGAACTGCTGCGTGGTAACAAAAAATAAATTGTTTAAATGTTATCTCCCTTTGCATAACAAACCCTGCATCTTGGTTCATAAATATCCATCTCACCAATAACAACCTGCCTGCTTTGTTTTGTTTTACGGTAAGACATGCTCGCAATATTGCCGCAATGCACACATATCGCATGCAGCTTGGTAATATAATCTGCAACAGCAAGCAATTGCGGAACCGGGCCGAAAGGGTTTCCCAAATAATCCATATCAAGTCCTGCAGCGATTACACGCTTACCGCTTAAAGCAAGCTGCTCACAAACCTGTACAATGCCTGCATCAAAGAACTGCACTTCATCAATAGCAATTACATCAGCATCGTGCGCCAGCAATAAAATATTTTGCGAATGTTGCACGGGCTGAGATATGATCCTGTTCTCATCATGGCTCACCACATTCATCTCATCATACCGCGTATCAACTGCAGGTTTAAATATTTCTGTTGTAAGATTGGCAATGCGAGCACGTTTCATCCTGCGAATAAGCTCTTCGGTTTTGCCGCTAAACATTGATCCGCAGATCACCTCTATCCATCCGCGTTTTTCGCTGTTGATATGTGGTTCGATAAACATTGATAATATTGTCTAACTTAGTACGTTATAATGATTGAATAAACTTTCAAATGTAATTATCTTATGGATAAATCAGGCGCACTAATAGAGCGGTTGTTTGAACAATACCGCAATAACGCCGGCAAAGACCGGCTGGCTATTACCGCGCAGTTGCTGTTAAGCGAACTTGAGAAAGAAGAAGTAAAAAGTTTTCAAAATAATGTTTCTGTTTTTTTTCCTTCTGCCACTCATTTTGAGATAAGCGAACCTATTGCAAATAATGGTACAGCAATTATTCCTCCGCAGGTAAACAAAGAAAACGAAACCGGTGTGCAAATGCATGCTGCTGCTGTACCTGTTATTGAAGAAAAGCCTGCTGCCATAATACAAACACAGGCAGAAAATACACGCAAAGATTTTTTTGATCCAATGGTTGAAATACCAACGCTTTCTTTAAAACAGCAGGAAGTGAATGAAGCTGTTGCCTTGCAAAACGAAAGTATAAATGATAAGCTCAAGAATCTTTCTTCGCATAAAGAAGTTGCAAGCAGGATAAAAGAAGGCCCGATCAAAGACCTGCGCAAGGCAATTGGCATCAATGATCAATATCTTTTTATTAACGAACTTTTTCGCGGCGACCAAACCATGTACGAACGTAGTATTAAGACCATTAATGGTTTTAATATTTATGGGGAAGCAGAGCTTTGGATAAAGCGTGAGCTTAAATTAAAATTGGGCTGGAATGAAAGCAGTGATGTGGTACAGTTATTTGATCAGTTAATTAAAAGAAGGTTTTCCTGAATATAATTCATGATCGCTGCTGTGGCGCCTGCGTTATTTTTTACATACTCGCCTGCAATATTGCAGGCTTCTCTATAAATCATTTCGTCAGCTAAAAGATCGGTCAACTCTTCTTCCAGTTCAATAGCATCTTCAATATCAAACGCGCCTTCTTTATCAACAAGGTCTATTGCTTCTGAAAATTTATCATAAGCAGGCCCAAATAAAACAGGTTTATAATATACAGCAGCTTCCAGTATATTATGAATGCCATCGTTGCCAAAACCGCCGCCAACAAAACAAATAGTTGCATAACGATATAAAAATTTCAGCATGCCGATATTATCAATTATTAATGTGTTGAAAGAATCACCAGGTAATGTTTGTTTATTTATCATTTCAACATAATCAGAATATAAAACAGCATGTTTGAATAATGTGCAACATTCTTTTATGCGCTCCCTGGAAAGATCATGCGGCGCAATAATAAATTTTAATTCGGGATGTGTATTCGCGTAATGATCCAATACTTCATCATCTTCTATCCAGGTGCTTCCTGCAATAATGGTTTTTGAGTTGATGATAAATTTTTCTATTTCGGGAAATGATCTTGATTCTGCGGCTACCTGTAATACACGGTCAAATCTTGTATCGCCGGCAACACTCACATTTTTTGTAACGTTTATTGTACGCAATAAATCTTCTGAATGTTTTGTTTGTAAAAAGATATGTGTGAAAAGAAATAAACTTTCGCGATACCATGAACCATACCATTTAAAGAAGGAGAAATGTTCGAAGAATATAGCAGACACTAACAGCAATGGAATATTCCTTTCATTTATTTCTTTAAGAAAATAATACCAGAATTCATACTTCACAAACACTACGAGCGAAGGGTTTATACTATCAAGAAAAGTTTTTGCATTCTTTGAAGAATCCATCGGTAAATAAAAAACATAATCAACTAATTGATTGTTTTTTTGAACCTCATACCCTGACGGAGAAAAAAAAGTAAGTACAATTTTATAAGATGGATAAAGGGCTTTAAATTTTTCAATTAAAGGCCTGCCTTGTTCAAACTCACCCAGTGATGAACAATGCATCCATATTTTTTTGGAGGTATCTCCTGCTATGGTAGTTTCAATGTGTTTAAGAATAGCTTTTCTGCCGTTTATCCAAAGCCTGGCTTTCTCATTAAAAGGAGAAATTACGGCAGCGGCAAGCGGGTAAAATTTTATAAAGATGTTATAGAAAAACTTATGCATTAATTAGATGCAAAGAAATAAAATAATCATCAGTGAATACAGGTATGTAAATAAAAAGGGAATGCATGTGCATTCCCTTATGTAACAGGCAAAGAGTGAATTATTTTTTACCGGCAATTGCTTTTATAGAATCCTGATGCATTTGTATGGTGGGCAATGTTTGCGAAGCAAAGTTTTTAAGATCTGCATCCTGCAAATCTGTACTTCCTTTCTGAAAAGCATCAACCGCTTTTTTATGTCCGTCAAGCATGTCATTCATATATGCCTTGTCAAAATCTTTTCCTGATTTTTTGTTCAGTTCATCCAACGCTTTCTGAGAATCATCGCTTAGCTTGTCAGGCAAAGTAATGCTCTTTGATGCTGCTATTGTTTTTAACTTATCTGCAGCAGCTGTATGATCGGTAACCATCATATCTGCAAAGCCTTTCAGCCTTGGGTTAACAGCTTTTGTTTGAGCAACCTTGCTCAATTCGATCTCAGTCATGCCGGCATTGGCTATATCAACCGCCCATTTTGCATCCTGTTCAGAAGCAGGCGCAGAAGCCATAGCAGATGAATTGCTGTCAGGCAACATGCTGTCATTTACATTTTTAGAACTGTCTACACTATCCTGATTTTTTGAGGTACTGTTGCATGCTGTAAATGCACAAACACAAGCAATACATAAAATGCCAAATAATTTTTTCATAAAGATGTTTTTTAAACAATGATTAGATGTATAGCACCATCATACAAACCTTAAGCCATAACGGATCAGCTGTTAAATAAAAGATTTATATAGTTTATTAATATGGACTATGTAGACTATTTTACTCTATGCTATTTAAAAAATGGTTAATTATTTTGGTTGCAGCAAATCATTCTACCAGGCACGATTATATCTACCGGTCTTTATTCGGGAATACATTAATTTCCTTTTGATTATTGCCTGGGCAACTGTTTATTTTAATTTGAGCCCGGAATTTCTTAATGTTTTATTCATATTTTGATAATTTAACGGTGGCATTGTTTTAGTACATTTAAATAAAAAAATTTATGGCTACAAATTTCAATTCTGATTTACCGGATTCAGAAAGAGATAAAGCAAAACTGCAACCTGATGAAGCAATACTCGATCTTCCGGATGTAAAAGATATACCGGGGCAGGAATTTGTTCATGCGCCGAATATGAGTGAAATGGCAGACACAACCATATCGTCTGATGATGAGGAAGGTGTTGGTCTATTTGATGAAGATGCTGATAATATGGGTGAACGCCTGGCTACCGGCGAAGAGTTAAGTGAAGATGATTTGATAATTGGTGATGATGAAGAACCGGATGCTGAACTTGACGATGAAGAAAATGATGAGGCATTTGATGATGACGATGAACTTGAAATAACCGATGATGCCGTAAGCGACGATTCAGACGTTACCGACGAAGAAAAAAAATTACTTGAAAAAACAGAAGATGTGGATTCAGAAGACAATGAAGATATATATCGCGCTGAATTAGATGATACTGATTTTGATGGTGAAAAATTGAACGAAGACGATGATGATGTTTCAGGAGATGATCTTGATGTACCCGGAGCAGAGGATGATGATGCAAATGAAGAAATAGGTGAAGAGGATGAAGAAAACAATGAATACAGTT
Source organism: Bacteroidota bacterium (assembly GCA_013289015.1). GTDB lineage: Bacteria > Bacteroidota > Bacteroidia > Chitinophagales > Chitinophagaceae > Parafilimonas. The sequence goes on from JABDAV010000007.1 coordinate 52,432, forward strand.
TGGGAGATACAGAATAAAATAAACAAGCAATAAAAGCCGGCAATTGCCGGCTTTTATTTTAATTGTATTGGCTATTTATACGCTGAACTTTTCCTTAGTTTTGCCCGCAAACTTGTTTCATGCGAGCTATACAAATGGTTGATCTGAAAACAGAGTACCAGCGGTTAAAAAAAGAAATTGATACGGCTGTTATTGATGTTATAGAAAGCGCTGCGTTTATAAATGGCAAGCCTGTGCAGGATTTCAGTAAAGCATTGGCAGATTATCTCAATGTTAAGCATGTAATCCCGTGTGCGAATGGAACAGATGCCTTGCAAATTGCCATGATGGCTTTAGATCTTCAGCCCGGCGATGAAGTAATTACACCATCGTTTACATATATAGCAACAACTGAAGTGGTTGCCTTGCTGCGCTTAAATCCTGTATTTGTTGAAGTAGATAAGCAAACTTTTAATATTGATGTTGAAAGCCTGCGCAAAGCCATTACGCCAAAAACAAAAGCTATTGTGCCTGTGCATTTATATGGGCAATCATGCGATATGGAAGCGATTATGCAGGTAGCAAATGAGCATAACATTCCTGTAATAGAAGACAACGCACAATCAATAGGCGGCGATTATTATTTTACAGATGGCACTTCAAAAAAAACAGGAACGATCGGTACGATAGGAACAACATCTTTTTATCCTGCAAAAAACCTTGGCGCTTATGGCGATGGCGGCGCGATGTTCACTAATGATGATGCGTTGGCGCAAAGATTAACCATGATCGCCAATCACGGGCAAAGTAAAAGATATTATCATGACGTGGTTGGATGTAATTCAAGGCTCGATACAATACAGGCTGCCATTTTAAATATAAGGTTGCAGCATCTTGATAAAAATATTGCAGCACGCATAAAAGCTGCTGATCATTACAGCGATGCTTTTAAAGATCATTCAATAATACAACCGCCGTTCAGGGCAAAGAATAACAGGCATGTGTTTCATCAATACACGCTTATATTGAACAGCGATAGAAAAGATTTGCGTGATGATCTCAGCGCATATCTTTCCGGCAAAAAAATTCCAAACATGATCTATTATCCTGTGCCGGGCCACAGGCAAAAAATGTTTGAAACATTTGGCGCACTTGAATATAAGTTAGCTGTTACAGACTGGTTAACAGAAAGAGTTATTTCATTGCCTATGCATCCTGAACTGGATGAAGAGCAGTTGCAATTCATAGCAGATAATGTGCTGGCTTATTTCAATTAATTTTTTTATGTTGCCGGCAGTTGTTCTTCGTGGCATCTTCGTTGTGTCACTCCCTTCAACTGCAGTAATATTACTGAGCAATGCACATACAGTACATGCATTCATTTATAAACTAAAATTCAATATCATTAGCCAAAACATAAACTGAAAAGTACCATGAGCAAAAGAGTTTTAATTACAGGCGCAGCCGGTTTTTTAGGATCGCATTTGTGCGATCGTTTTATAAAAGAAGGCTATCATGTTATCGCAATGGATAATCTTATTACCGGCGATCTTCGCAACATTGAACATTTATTTCCATTAAAAGAATTTGAATATTATCATCATGATGTTTCAAAGTTCATTCATGTTCCCGGCAAGCTTGATTACATCTTACATTTTGCATCACCGGCAAGCCCGATTGATTATCTAAAAATCCCTATTCAAACATTAAAGGTTGGTTCTTTAGGAACGCACAATTGTTTGGGTTTGGCAAAAGAAAAAAAAGCAAGAATATTGGTTGCATCAACCAGTGAAGTGTATGGCGATCCGCAGGTGCATCCCCAAACAGAAGAATACTGGGGCAATGTAAATCCTGTTGGTCCACGTGGTGTGTACGATGAAGCCAAGCGTTTCCAGGAAGCAATAACGATGGCGTATCATACTTATCACGCAGTGGAAACAAGAATCATCCGAATCTTTAATACATATGGCCCGAGAATGCGTTTGAATGATGGGCGTGCGTTGCCCGCATTCATCGGACAGGCTTTGCGTGGTGAAGATCTTACTGTATTTGGAGATGGAAGCCAAACGCGTTCTTTCTGTTATGTGGACGACCTGGTAGAAGGTATTTATCGTTTGTTGCTGAGCGATTATGCAATGCCGGTAAATATTGGAAATCCTAATGAAATTTCATTGAAAGATTTCGCCGAAGAAGTATTGAAACTTACCGGTGCTTCCGTAAAAATTATTTATAAGCCTTTGCCTGTTGATGATCCAAAACAAAGGCAACCGGATATTACAAAAGCAAAGAATATTTTAGCCTGGCAACCAACAGTTGACCGCGCAGAAGGACTGAAAAAAACATACGATTACTTTAAAGCTTTATCAAGCGAAGAATGGTTTAAGTTGCCTAAAGAGTTTACCAAACAGAAATAATGTTATCATAACATTTTTTAAGTGAATAAATCAAACTGATTTTATAATTTAATATTAGATTGAATGCCTTACATTTTAGTTTCAGGGAGAGACGGTCAGCTTGGCAATGAGTTGAAGGATTTAGCTCCTGCGCAAAATTTCGATTTTGTTTTTACTGATAAAGATGACATGGATATTACTGATGAGAACGTGTTGAAGGAAGCATTTGAAAAATACAAACCTGCATTCTTCATCAACTGCGCCGCATATACTGCTGTTGATAAAGCCGAGACTGACCAGGAGATCACATATAAAATAAATGCAGAAGCTGTCGGTTTAATTGCAAAGCAATGTCATGAGTTCAACACAAAGCTCATTCATATTTCTACTGATTATGTTTTTAATGGCAAGGCAACACAGCCGTATAAAACAGATGATGAAACTGATCCTGTAAATTATTATGGTTATACAAAATGGCTGGGCGAACAGCTTGCATTAAATAATAACCCGGGTACAATTGTTATACGCACATCATGGGTGTATAGCAGCTATGGAAACAACTTTGTAAAAACCATGTTGCGTGTAATGAAAGAACGAAAAGAGATAAATGTTGTAAGCGACCAGTCAGGTTCGCCTACGTATGCTAAAGATCTGGCAGAAGCGATAATCGATATAGTTAATAGTCAATGGTCGATAGTCAATAGTAAGGACGTAAATCCATCTCACATCTCACATCTCACATCTCACGTATTTCATTTCAGCAATGAAGGCATTATTTCGTGGTATGATTTTGCAGTGGCTATTAAAGAAATAAAACAATTGGATTGTGTTGTGCATCCAATTCCAACAACAGCTTATCCAACTCCTGCAAAACGTCCTGCTTATTCAGGGATGGATAAATCAAAAATTGTAAACGACTTCAATATTCAATTAAAAAATTGGAGAACCAGTTTGGAAGATTGCTTAAAATTGTTATAGAAAATACTACGCTGTTATTAATTGTTCATTTTTAATTCTTAATTATCATGGCGCATTGGCTTGTAAAATCTGAACCTGATGCATATAGCTGGCAACAACTGGTGAAAGACAAAGAAACTTCATGGGATGGTGTGCGCAATTACGCCGCACGTATTCATCTTAAGAACATGAAAAAAGGTGATGAGGTTTTTTATTATCACAGCAATGAAGGAACCGACATTGTTGGCATTGCAAAAGTGTCAAAAGAATTCTACCAGGATCCTACAATAGATGATGACCGTTGGGTTTCTGTTATGCTCAAACCTGTGAAGGCATTAAAAAATCCCGTTACACTTGCTGAAATAAAAGCCAATAAAAAACTGCAAAACATGGCGCTGGTAAGAATAGGAAGATTATCTGTTCAGCCTGTCACCGATGAAGAGTGGGATATTATTTTGGAGATGGGTGGAATGAAATAATCGAAAAAGCTATAAGCTTTGAGTAGTGAGCTGCGAGCGTCTATTTTAAACCACCATTTTACTTTCTTTTAACTTCTTGTACTGGTTACAAAAATCTTCATGCAGTAATTAATCATTTGCAGGCTTGCAATTCTTTTCACATCTAAAAACAATTTTATTCAAACCCAAAGTTTGCTGTAACAATTTTACGGTTGGCTAACTTTTGCCTATTAATTTATCGTAAGCCTGTTTTATGTAAATAATTTTTTTCCGCATCTCATTATTAACTAATCAATCAACTTATATGAAAAGATATTTTTATTTCATGGCAATATTTGCTATGATGTTAAACTCATGTAATAAAGGTTCATCTCTCAAGATTCATGATGTTCCGCTGCAGGACCAAACTGCAGGTGCTCAAAATAAAAATGAAACATCTCAACAACTAACTGATCAAATTGCTTCGGCAGATACTGTAGCAGCGCCAACAAAAGAAATAAGCAATAATATTGCTACAGCAAAAGATAATGATGAGGACTGGGATAAAAAGATAGTAAAAAATGCAGACCTGCAATTACAGGTAGATGAGTATAAAAAGTTCAATACATCCATTCATAATTCTTTAAAACAATATGGCGCTTACATAGCTGAAGAAAAGCAACAGGAAACAGATTACCGGATGGAAAATTCCCTTACTATAAAAGTGCCTGTTGCGCAGTTTGAGGACCTGGTAAATTCTCTCGGAGGAGATGGTGTAAAAATAATGGAGAAGAATATCTCAAGTGAAGATGTGACGGGTGAAGTCGTAGATACAAAAGCGCGTTTGCAGGCAAAGCTTGCTGTGCGCGAAAAATATTTGCAGTTATTAAAACAGGCAAAAAATATGAATGAAATATTGCAGGTTCAGAATGATTTAAATGAAATACAGGAAAATATTGAAGCTGCCAACGGAAGAATAAATTACCTGCAACACGCATCTGCATACAGCACTATTAATCTTGAATACTATCAATATATAAATGGATCAACAGCTGATGATGAAAAATCTGGTTTTCTTACAAGACTTACAAGTGCATTCTCAACAGGCACATCTGTTCTTGGCGAAACTGTTTTATTTGCATTAAGTATTTGGCCTTTGTTGTTAGGCGTTTTTGTTTTCTGGATATTCATAAAAAAGTTTAAGGTTAAAAAGGCTTAGAGTTATAAAAGCAGGAATAACTTTAATTCGTATAAATAAAAAGGCTGAGTGAATTCACTCAGCCTTTTTGTACATTTAATAATAACTTATATAATAAACCCATCCTGCAAAACTGCGTTCTTCTTCACCACAACAATTCCATCTTTTACAGTATATAAAGTATGATCTACGTTTTCAAGATGCGGGCCGCCGTTTATGCGTACATCATTTCCTATGCGGCAATTCTTATCAATGATGGCATTTTTTATATAGCACCTGTCACCTATTCCAATACGCGGCACACCTGTTCTAACATTCTCTTCCATTTGCTCTATTGTTTCGTAAAAATCATTTCCCATAATATAACTGTTCACAATCGTACTGCCATGTCCCACTCTTGTCCTGATACCCATCAACGTATTTTCAACACGGCTTGCCAATATGATGCAACCTTCAGCGATCATTGTTTTTTCAAGCGTGGTGCCGCTTATTTTGGCAGGTGGCAACATACGCGCACGTGTGTATATCGGGTTTGCACTATCAAATAAATTGAATACAGGTATATCAGATGTTAATGCGAGATTTGCTTCGAAGAATGATGAGATGTTTCCTATATCAGTCCAGTAACCATCGTATTGATAACTGATAACTGTGTGCGCCGCAATAGAAGATGGAATTATTTCTTTTCCAAAATCTTTTGCATCCGGATGTTTGTTCAACAGCAGTTCGTTCATTAATGACCGGCTGAAAATATAAATACCCATTGAAGCAAGATAAACACGGCCCTGCTCCTGCATTTGCGCACCGGTATCGCTTATCCATTCACCCAAAACTTCAGCTTTTGGTTTTTCTATGAATGATGTGATATGATTTTGTTCATCTGTTTTCATTATGCCGAATTCTGTAGCTTCTTTTCCTACAACAGGAATGGTTGCAATAGAAAGCTCAGCGCCCGCAGCAATATGATTCTCCAGCATGTGCGTGAAATCCATTTGATACAATTGGTCGCCGCTTAATATAAGAATGTATTCATAATCGTTGTTGCGTATATGTCTCAGTGATTGGCGAACAGCATCTGCAGTACCCTGGAACCATCCCGGGTTATCCGGTGTTTGTTCCGCAGCAAGTATATCAACAAAGCCTGAACTGAAATTGCTAAAGAGATAAGTGTTCTTGATATGCTTGTTTAAAGATGCCGAGTTGAATTGCGTTAAAACAAATATGCGATTAATGTTTGAGTTGATGCAATTGCTTATAGGAATATCTACCAGGCGATATTTACCTGCAATAGGAACTGCAGGTTTTGAACGGGCTGCTGTTAAAGGATATAACCTGGTACCAGCCCCGCCGCCAAGGATAACTGCTATTACTGACTGTGCTAATGATGCCATATAATTAATTTGTGTTTCAGTGTTATAAAAGTATTGATTAACCTTTTTGATTATTACTTAAGACTAAGATAAATATTCAAATATTGTTGTACAGATTTTTCCCAACTGTTATCAATTTCCATCATGTGCTTACGCATACGCGCAAGCGTTTTCTTATCATCATAATACAAACCTACGGCCCTGCTTATGGCATGCATAATATCACCAACACTGGCTTGCATGAAACGTATACCCCAGCCCTGCCACTCGCCCATATCGGTAACCGTATCAATTAATCCACCTGTACTTCTAACCATAGGAACAGTGCCATATTTCATTGCATACATTTGATTTAATCCGCAAGGTTCAACACGACTTGGCATAAGCAAAAAATCTGCGCCTGCATACATTTTATGACTAAGCGCTTCGTTATAACCGATCATAGCATTATAACTGCCTTTGAATGTTTGTGTCATCTGTTTAAGTTGCCATTCTATATGTGGGTCGCCGCTTCCTAAAACCAGGAAGTTTACATAACCCTGCATACTGTACATAGCAGATGCAATGGCATCAGGTAAAAGATCTGCTGCTTTTTCACCAACAAGCCTGCCAATAAAAACAATCAATGGTTTTTGCGGATCAAGATTAAACTCTTTGCATAATGCCTCTTTATTCTTTTGTTTATTCTTATCAACAGTAGTCGCATCATAATTCACGTCGATGAATTTATCTGTTGCAGGATCCCATACATCCGTATCAATACCATTTAAAACGCCGGAACATTTGCCCCGTTCATATTCAAACAAAGCTTCAAGCCCGTTTGAATTATAGCGCAGCTCTTCCATATAACTCCAGCTTACCGTATTTACTTTCCATGCATTTTTTACAGCCGATGCAAGCGGATTTATATCGCCACTCCATTCAAGGAGGCCGCCTTTCCAGGTATCATATGTGGGCAACATAAAGCTTTGATCCCAACCCATCCATCCCTGGTATTGTGCGTTATGAATGGTAAGCACCGTTGGAATATCTCCAAGGCGGGAATACTGGTAACAATATTTCAACATGAACGGAACAAGGCCAACATGATAATCGTGGCAATGAATAACATCAGGTTTATGTTCCCAGTGATCGAGCCAGTTTATAAATGATACCTGGAAGCCGATGTAACGCTGAGTATCGTCAGCAAAGCCATAGATCTGTTCACGGTCGAGCAAGCCATTGATATCAATTAAAAACAGATCAAAACCAAGTGTGTTATTCCTTTCTTTGATTACCGTATAATCAAACCACCAGTTGCCGATATTGGCGCGGCCTTTAAAATCAACATCCCATTCATGTGTATTCAAAAATTTGGTACGATGCATCGGCATTACCACTTTTGCATAATGCCCCGCTTTTGTTTGATATTTTGGTAAAGCTCCAACAACATCGCCGAGGCCGCCGGCTTTGGCTACCGGGTAGCATTCAAAACTAAGGTGAATGATTTCCATGCGATAAAATATAAACGTTGTAACCGGTTACGGTTAAATAACAAATTCAATATGGCAATAAAACTAAGGTTATTTCTTCAGCAATTTAAAATCAAATCAACTATAGTTCAAGCCTATGATAAAATATTTTGATGATTTTTTTTAACCGGTTGATTGTGCCTGCTCATCTTTAAAAAAGATAGTTGTGGCAAATGCTGCATAAAATTTTTGAAAAGATAAAATTCTGTTTACTTTTAAACGCTCATTCATTACTTCATAAATTAACGATGGCAAGCATGGAAACTAATACGCGAAATATTGCTACCAAAGACTTATTGCAAATGTCAGAACCTGTTAAAACAAAATGGTCACAATTCAGTGTTTTGATCACTGTGTTTTTTTTCTGGGGTTTTGTAGCAGCATCCAACGATATTCTTATCCCTGTTTTTAAAGACAAACTGCATTTGGCACAATGGCAATCACAAATGGTTTCGTTTGCATTTTATGTTGCATACACAGTTGGATCAATAATATATTTTGCTATTTCAAAATTAACCGGCGGTGATATTTTAAACCGCATTGGTTTTAGAAACGGTATTTCTCTTGGGCTTATTATTTCAGCTTTAGGCACACTTTTATTTTATCCTGCAGCACAAACAGCATCATTTCCAATAATGATAACCGGCTTATTTGTAGTTGGGCTTGGATTTTCGTTACAACAAACTGCGGCCAATCCTTTGGCAATAGTTATGGGCGATCCTAAAACCGGTGCACAAAGATTATGCATGGCAGGCGGCATAAATAATTTTGGTACAACCATAGGACCATTGCTTGTAAGCTTTGCAATATTTGGAACGGTAGCTGTAGGCAGTGTTGGCGTTGCAAGCATAGAAAGTGTAAAAACACCTTATCTTATTTTAGGCGCTGTATTTATTCTTGCAGCAATTATTTTCAGGTTTTCATCAGTGCCAAATAAAATTGATCTTGAAAAAATTGCAGAACAGGAAGCAGAAAGTACAGATAAGGTTGCACACAAAAAAAGTGTTTTAAGTTATCCGCAACTGG
>JABDAV010000008.1:0-50848 GCA_013289015.1 Bacteroidota bacterium
TGATCTCAATGAATTTATAGAATTGCTTAAAAATTCAGAAGATCTTTTCAAACCATTTGATCATGGAAACGGTCAGAACCTTGTGCGCGAAGCAATGCTGATAGCAGATCACAACAGCTATCATGTTGGCGAAATAATCGTGTTAAGAAGATTACTAGGTAATTGGAAGAGCTAATTCATAATCCATTTTGTAAATAAGTTTCAACTCAAATGTCAGATATAAGAAAGCAAACCATTCAATCAAGCATTATTGTTTATTTCGGTTTTTTGGTTGGCGCTTTCAACATGTATTTTTATTCAAAGAATGGATCGTTTACAACAGATCAGTTCGGATTAACGCGTTTGTTCTTTGATTTTGCCCAAAACATTTTTGCATTTGCAAGCCTTGGAACTACTCCTGTTCTGTATAAATTTTATCCTTATTATAAAGACAATCTTTCAGATAAAAAAAATGATCTGCTTACCTGGGTATTGGTTGCTTCTGTAATAGGTTTTATTCTTGTAACCATTACCGGCATTATATTCGAGCCGTTTGTAGTACGAAAGTTTGCAGAACGCTCTACTTTATTTTTAGACTTCTATTACCTTGTTTTTCCATTTAGCCTGGGTTATTTATTGTTTGCAATATTGGAAGGATATTCATGGGCATTACGAAGAACTGTTGTTACAAATGCGCTTAAAGAAACGATGATGCGGATCATTACTACTGTTTTTATCCTGCTTTATTATTTTAAGCTTATAAGCTTTGCACAATTCATGTATTTATTTTCTGCAGTGTTTTTAATTATTGCGATAATGCTTGGGATGTATTTGTGGCGCATTCACCAGTTCCACATAACATTTACAGTTAGCCGGGTTACAAAAAAGTTCATCAAAAAAATGATGGGTTTGCAGTTTTTTGTTTTCGGTGGTATTTGTCTGAATGCGGTTGCTATAACCATTAGTGGTATTTTAATTGCAAGTAAAATGGGTTTAACTGCAACAGCCGTTTTTAGCCTGGCAGCTTATGTTGCTAATCTTATTGAAATTCCGCAGCGCAGCCTTACTTCTATATCAACAGGTGTTTTGTCAAGAGCATGGAAGGATAAAGATTTTGCAACCATCAACCGCGTATATCACCGATCCAGTATAAACATGTTATTGCTTTCTGTTTTTGTTTTTGGAAATGTATGGCTAAATGTTGCACAAGGCATTAATCTTCTGCAAATACAAAATGCTTATGCCGCAGGTTTAAGTGTAGTATTTGTGCTCGGTATAGCTAAAATAATTGATGCAGGCACAGGTGTAAATTCTGTAATAATTGTAACCTCAACTTTATGGAAATTTGAATTTTACACAAATGTTGTTTTACTGGCTTTGCGCATACCGCTTGCATATATCTTAATTCAACGTTATGGTATTATAGGCCCTGCTTATGCAGAACTTATTTCGCAAATTGTCTACAACTTTATACGGTATGAATTTCTTCGCAGAAAATTTAAAATGCAACCGTTTAATAACGAAACCATTTATGCATTGTTATTGAGTATTGCCGCGATTGTTGCTACTTACTTTTTATTTTACAGGATAAATAGTTGGCTGGGCATCTTCATTCGCTCAGGTTTATTTTCAGGGTTGTTTATTGGCGGCATATTTTTATTAAAGCTCACCCCTGATGCAATGCAATTGGTTGATGTAGCCAAAACACGAATACAGGATTGGAAAAAATAACTTTTTGTTTGTTTGCCTGTACAATTATTAAACCGATAAAATGATGTTTAAAAATTTTGGAGATAATTGTGTTTAAACAACACAAAGATTTCTATTAATAATTAAAGGATTTTTTTTTAGTTTTAATAAGACATAAGAGAATAGCTGACACAATTTTTTATCTGTGAATATACTTTACCTGGTATTATCGGTTTTTGCGGTGTGGAGATTAACGCATTTGTTTGGTAAAGAAGATGGTCCGTTCGATATAATTTTTTTATTAAGAAGAAAAGCAGGTAATGGTTTTTTCGGCAAGCTGATGGATTGTTTTTATTGCCTCAGCATTTGGATTGCGTTGCCCTTTGCAATATGGCTCGGACAAATATGGATAGAAAAATTTTTAGTATGGTTTGCATTATCAGGCGCTGCTTGTTTGCTTGAACAGGCAACAACAAAAAATGATCCAGACAATACGCCAACTTATCATGAAGATTAAAAAGAGTCAACGTATAACATAAAACTTATCACTTAAATTTACTTTATGTGCAACTGTGGAAAGAAAAGAAGTTCATCCCCTGTTCAAAGTCAACAAAGAATTGTTGCAAAACCTCACCCTTTTCTTGCTTCTGCCAGTCACACAATTTTGTTTCAATATGTCGGTAATACGGCACTTTCCATAATCGGCAGGAGTACAAGAAAAAGTTATCGTTTTAATTTCCCGGGAGATATAAAACCTGTTGCCATTGCTGATGCACCGGATATGAAAGCTGTGCCTGTATTGAAATTGGTTGAATAATATATTGATGTGCAATCTTACTTTATTACTCTTCCTGCACCTGCATATCTTTTACTCCAATAACTATCATTAAGATCTGTGATAGTAACGCCTTCACTTGTAGCTGCATGTACAAATTTATTATTACCAACAAATAAACCTACATGCGATATTCCGCGGCCGCTTTTGAAAAACACAAGATCGCCTTCTTTTATTTCTGCATCACTTATCGGCTGCGCAAAATTGTATTGCTCTGCTGCAGTTCTTGGTACTTCAACTCCATATACATTGCGAAGAATTGTTTGAGTAAATGCGGAACAATCAATGCATGATTCATCGTTTCCGCCAAGACAGTAACGCGTTCCCCACCAATGATCAATTTGTTGTAATAAAGGCAGGTTGTTTAATTGCTCAACCGGCATGTCTATCATTATTGCATATTTTATCTGCAACCAATCTGCTTTCTCGATATTAAAAGATGAAGACGTATTAGAGAAAGATTTATTTCCTCCCTGCTGAACATGTGTATATGCGTAATTACTATTTTTTTTCTCGCCGGGATTTATACTAACATTATCTAAAAAGCGTGGATCTGTTTTGGATGAAGTCTTTGATGGATTTTTATGGGCTGACGATTGCTGTAAACTTTTACAACTGCTTAAAATTATCAGCAGGCAAACGGTTTGTAATAGTCGCAGATTCATCTGAAGCACGCAATATAAATTGCATTTCCAAAAACGAAACTAAAAGTGCATAAATTTCATGGCTGGAATTAATAATGTGCAAAATGTGGAAAACCATGAAAGCATCTTTGAGCGTTATTTAAGAAATTTGTTGGTTCTAAAATAGCTGTTAGCCAATAGCATTAGCTAATAGCCTTAAACTTAAAAAATGCGTTTTTCTCATCTTCACGTTCACACACAATATTCATTGCTTGACGGCGCTGCAGGCATCGATTCATTATATAAAAAAGCAGCCAGGCATAATATGCCGGCATTGGCGATTACTGATCATGGAAACATGTTTGGCGTATTTGAATTTGTAAAACAGGCGTGGAATAATACACGCGTTGTTGGTATTGATGAAAATGGAAAAGAAAAAAGAGAACCAGTTGTAAAACCAATTGTTGGCTGCGAGTTTTATGTGGTGCAGGACAGGCATAGAAAAACATTTTCAAAAGAACAGAAAGACGAACGCTTTCACCAGGTTTTACTGGCAAAGAATAAAAAAGGTTATGAGAATCTTATCAAGCTTACATCGCTTGGTTTTATTGAAGGATATTACAGCAAATACCCGCGCATTGATAAAGGCCTGATCGAAAAATATCATGAAGGCATTATAGCAACAACCTGTTGCATTGGCGCTTATGTGCCGCAATCAATATTGCACAAATCAGAAGAAGAAGCTGAGAAAGAATTTCAATGGTGGCATAATTTATTTGGTGATGATTATTTTATTGAATTGCAAAGGCATAAAATTCCTGAGCAGGAAAAGATCAATGCAACGTTGCTAAAATTTTCAAAGAAATATAATGTGCCGGCTATTGCAACCAACGACAGTCATTATACAGAAAAAGAAGATTACAATGCACATGATATTCTGCTTTGCATTAATACGGGGGAAAAGCAAAGCACACCTGGTTTTGATGATTTTGTGAATGATGATCTGCATGTAAAGAACCGTCGCTTTAAATTTCCAAACGACCAGTTCTATTTTAAATCGCAGGATGAAATGCTGGATACATTTAATGATGTGCCACATGCTTTAGATAACACAAACATAATCGTTGACAGGGTTGAAACACTTGACCTGAAGAAAGATATTTTATTGCCTGCATTTCCTGTTCCGCAGGCATTTCAAACAAGCGATGATAAGAATATCAATCAATGGAATTACCTGCATCATCTCACTTATGAAGGTGCGAGAGTGCGTTATGGCGAAATAACTGAAGAGATACGCGAGCGTTTGGATTTTGAATTGTTCACTGTTAAAACCATGGGCTTTGCAGGCTACTTTTTAATAGTAAGCGATTTTATAAAAGTTGGAAGAGAACGCGGCGTGTTTATTGGTCCCGGCCGTGGTTCTGCTGCGGGCAGCGTGGTTGCATATTGCATCGGCATTACCAACATCGACCCAATAAAATATAATTTGCTGTTTGAGAGATTTTTGAATCCTGACCGTAAAACAATGCCTGATATTGATACGGATTTTGATGATGAAGGCAGGCAAAAAGTAATTGACTATGTTGTTGAGAAATATGGCAAGAGCCAGGTAGCCCAGATCATTACATATGGTACAATGGCTGCGAAGATGAGCATTAAAGACGTAGCGCGTGTAATGGATCTGTCTTTGCCGGAAAGCAATGCTTTGGCCAGGATGGTTCCCGACAGGCCGGGCACATCTTTAAAATTTATTTTGAATGCACCGCTTACCATAAAAGATGGCGAAAAATCTTTGGAAGAAAAAGGTTACGCCGGTGAAGAATTAGATAACATAAAAAAACTGCGTGAGATTCATAAAGGCGATGATATACGCGGGCAGGTATTGCGTGAAGCCGAACGATTGGAAGGAAGTGTGCGCAACACAGGTATTCATGCAGCAGGTATCATCATAGCCCCTAAAGATCTTACTGAATTAATTCCTGTTGCCACATCAAAAGAATCTGATCTGTGGGTTACACAAATTGAAGGAAGTACGATTGAAGAAGCTGGTGTATTAAAGATGGACTTTCTTGGCCTGCGTACTTTATCCATTTTAAAAACTGCATTGGAACTTATCAAACAAAATCATAAGATAGAGGTTAACCTTGACGACTTGCCATTAGATGATTCAACAACTTTCCAGTTATATCAGCGTGGTGAAACCAATGCAACATTCCAGTTTGAAAGTGCAGGCATGCAAAAATATCTGCGTGAATTAAAGCCCGATAAATTCGGCGATCTTATTGCGATGAATGCATTGTATCGTCCGGGACCAATGGCTTACATTCCGCAATATGTATCACGCAAGCATGGCCGGGAAGAGCTGGTGTATGACGTGCCTGAAATGGCTGAATATCTTGAAGAAACTTACGGCGTAACGGTTTACCAGGAACAGGTGATGCTGCTTTCGCAAAAACTTGCAGGGTTTACAAAAGGTGAAGCAGATGTGTTGCGCAAAGCAATGGGGAAAAAAGACAGGAAAACACTGGATAAGATGAAAGACGGTTTCATCAAAGGCGCAACAGCAAAGGGTTTCAAGGCAGATGTGCTTGAAAAGATATGGCACGATTGGGAGGCGTTTGCGCAGTATGCGTTCAATAAATCACATTCAACCTGCTATGCATTGGTGGCGTATCAGACAGGTTATTTAAAAGCGCATTATCCGGGAGAATATATGTCTGCCGTGTTGAATCATTCAGGCAGCATTGACAAGGTCACATTCCATATGGAAGAGTGTAAACGCATGGGTTTGAAAGTGCTTGGTCCCGATATCAATGAATCATTAAAAGGTTTTGCCGTTAATGCAAAAGGAGAGATCCGTTTTGGTTTGGGCGGGTTGAAAGGTGTTGGCGAAGCTGCTATTGAAAGTATTATCGAAGAACGAAAAAACAATGGTGTTTATACAGATATTTTTGATTTTATCAAACGTGTGAATCAACGGACAGTAAATAAAAAATCAATTGAAAGCCTTGCCAACTCCGGTGCATTCGATTGTTTTAAAGATGTACATCGTGCACAATATTTTTATACATCAGCCAACGATAATGTAACAGGCATCGAACGTATCATCCGTTTTGGAAATACTTTCCAGGCTAATAAACAACAACAGGCAAATACATTGTTTGGCGATACTGTTTTGCCTGCAATCGCTTCTCCGCTTTTACCTAAATGCATTGAATGGGCATTAACTGAAAAACTCGACCGTGAAAAAGAAGTTACGGGTATGTTCATGAGCGGGCATCCTTTGGATCATTTCAAATTTGAATTAAAATATTACGGCATTACAAAACTTATTGACTTTACGGAAATAAAAGAATCAAACACATTGGCTGCTGCGCATCGTGAAAAAAATATGCGCATTGCAGGGTTGGTTACTGATGCACAACATCGTATTTCCCGCAATGGTAAAAATTTTGGTTCGATGATAATTGAAGACTTCAGCGGCAAGGCAGAATTAATGTTGTGGAGTGATGATTATGTGAAGTTTAAAAATTATATAGAAAAAGGAAACAATTTATTGATCTATGGTTATTTCAAACAACGATATAATGGTGATGAATACGAGTTTAAAGCAACGGCCATCAATCTTTTGGAAACAGCAAAAATGAATCTTACGCGTAATCTTGAAATTTGTATCGAGCCGGCTTCGGTAACAGATGAGTTTGTAAATTTTATTGCGGACAATGTGAGATCAAATCCCGGAAAATCTTCGCTCAGATTTAAAATAAAAGAACCACAGGAAAATCTTGAAGTGGTATTGAATACAGCAGAAAAAGGTTTTACAATGAATGAAGAAATGGCTGCATTTTTATTAGATAACCCGGATGTAGAAGTTAGTGTGGGTTTGTTTAATTGATATATATTTTTAAATTTGCATCTCAAATTTTACTAACTGCAGAATCCTGATGAAGCAATTTGTTTTTTTAGCATGTTTAATCATGTTCTCTTGCAAAATTTTCGCAAATGATACTTTATTCTTTCGTATTCCCAATCGCTGGCGGCCAGTAAAAAATATGGGTGGCAACTTTGTGCGAAAAGTTATACCAGCTGCTGATAGCGGTTTTCTCGCACTGGATTATAACGGAACTGATTTGATTGGCAGAGGCTACTACAGCGATACAAGTTTTACTGTCAACTTGTATTGTCATTATTATTATAATCCTGATAAAGGTTTTCCGCAGGAAATTAAATGTTACGACAGTGTTGGCGATTTAACAATGCATGCTGAATTAAATAAAGATGGAGATACTATATGGCGGCAATCATTCAGTAATGAAGAAGTGATAGGCTCAAAAGTCTTTCCAGAATACGAATCTGATAGAACGATATTTTTTTCAATGCTAAAACCGGCTGTGTTTCCAGGTGGCTATACTAACTGGAAAAAGTTTGTGACTTACAATATGAAGTATCCTAAGGATGCAAAAAAACAGAGGATACAAGGATCAGTAACAGTAGAATTCGTAGTGTCAAAAGGTGGAAAAATAACCAATGCAAAAGTTATAGCATCTGCAAATGCTTTATTAGATAATGAAGCGCTCAGGCTTATTAGTTCTTCTCCCGATTGGTTGCCTGCCGAAGAAAACGGAATTAAAATAGATTTCACACAAAGGCAATTGATTGTTTTTAAATTGTAAAAGATGCTTTCTGCAAAAAGTGATTGACTGCATAAAAGTGATGTTACCAAATTCAAAGCAATTATTCGAACTTTTACAAAGGAAAAACATACGCCCGATCATTTCAGAACAACTAAATTTATAGGCAAACAATAATCTATATTCAGAGATATGAATGTTATTGTAATTTATCTTACATAAACATTTCAATTATTAACCTATGGACAGAAAAACATTTTTACAAACAGCATCTGTTGCAGCTGGCGGCATAATTGTTTCAGATATGATCGGCTGCAAACCTTCTCAAAAAATTTCAGCAATGAATGAACATCTCACAAACTGGGCCGGTAATTTAACTTATAGTACAGGCAGCGTATATTATCCGAAAACAATTGAAGAAGTGCAGGAAGTTGTTAAGAAATGCAATAACCTCAGAGCGCTGGGTTCAAGGCATTCTTTCAACACTATTGCAGACAGCACGGCGAACCAACTTTCATCACAGAACCTGAATAAAATAATATCATTAGACAAAAATGCAAATACAGTAACGATAGAATCCGGAACACGCTATGGTGATTTTGCACCTTATCTTGATGAAAACGGTTACGCCCTGGCGAACCTTGCATCGTTGCCACACATCACCGTTGCAGGTGCATGCGCAACAGGAACGCACGGCTCAGGTATAAATAATGGTAACTTGTCTACGTCTGTTGCTGCAATTGAATTTGTGAATGCGAAAGGAGAAGTTGTTACTTTATCAAAGAAAAAAGACGGAGATAAATTTTATGGCGCTGTTGTACATCTTGGAACGATAGGTATTATTACGAAAGTTACACTTGATATTATACCTACATTTAAAATGAAACAGGTTGTTTATCTTGATATGTCCATGAGCGAATTAAAAAATAATTTTAATGACCTTGAATCTATGGGATACAGTGTAAGCCTGTTTACCGATTGGAAAAATAAAAACATTAATGAAGTATGGATCAAAAGCCGCGTTGATAATAGTTTAACAACTATCGCAACTGAATTATATGGTGCAAAGCCCGCTGATAAAAATATGCATCCAATAGCAAGCGAGTCTGCTGAAAACGTTACAGATCAAATGGGCATTCCCGGGCCATGGTATGAAAGAATGCCGCATTTTAAAATGGGGTTTAAACCAAGTGCCGGAAAAGAATTGCAGACCGAATATTTTGTACCGATCGAACATGCTTATGATGCAATAATGGCTGTAGAAAAACTGAATGAAAAAATAACGCCGCATCTTTTTATTACAGAAATACGAACCATTCATGCGGATGAATTTTGGATGAGTCCCTGTTATAAACAAACTTCTGCAGCAATTCATTTTACCTGGAAACAGGAAACCGATGCAGTGATGAATTTACTACCGTTGATCGAAGAACAGTTATCACCATTCAATGCTAAACCACACTGGGCAAAGTTGTTTACAATGCAGCCAAAAGTTTTGCAATCCCGTTATGAAAAGCTTGCAGATTTTAAACTGCTTGTTGAAGAATTCGATTCCAAAGGAAAGTTTAGAAATGCATTCGTGGAGAAGAATCTTTATAGTTGATTAAATCAATCAACATTTATTATTCCCGTTTCAACTTTTGAAAAGAATGATCTGAATGAATATCGAAACACTCCGTGAATATTGTCTTTTCAAAAAAGCAGTAACAGAAGATTTTCCTTTTGGTGAAACTACTTTGGTATTCAGAGTAGAAAATAAAATATTTTTATTGGTTGCGCTTGATGCTGACCCTTTGCAGTTCAATGCTAAATGTGATCCCGAAAAAGCAATTCAACTGCGTGAAGAATATGACGCTGTTAAACCTGGTTATCACATGAATAAAACGCATTGGAATACTATTATAATTGATGGAAGCATTTCAGTCAAACTTCTAAAAGAAATAGTTGATGATTCGTATGATCTTATTGTAAAGTCATTGCCTAAAAAATTAAGAGAAGAATTATAGTTACCGGTGGATAATAAATCGGCTTGTAAAACGTAGTAATCTTGCCAACAAAAAATTCTGTTACATTTGAACTATTAGTTTAATGCGAATGAAAAAAATTATTTTGATCGTTTTTTTGAACCTGCTCTTTTTTACATATATTTCTGCACAGCAACCCGATAAAATTGTTATGCCGAACATACATACTGTAAAGTTGTTTATTGCGGGCAGGCAGGATGCTTATCCGATCATCCCGGTTAATGTAACCAATGCATTGGAATTGCATTTTGATGACCTTGATGCCAACGTTAAAAATTATAATTATACTTATGTTTTATGTGATGCGAATTGGGTTCCTGCTGATCTGAGCCCGTTTGACTATTTGCAGGGTTTTACACAGGGCAGGTTATCTCAATACCGTAATTCATCTGTTGCTGAAACAAAGTATACGCATTACCAAATGTTCTTGCCGGAACAAAGCTGTTTGCCTAAGGTAAGCGGCAATTATCTGTTGAAAGTTTACCTGAACGGTGATACTGCAAAACTTGCATTTGCGAGGCGTATTTTGATAGTAGATAATATTATTCCAATTGCTGCAAAGATCTCGCTGCCGTTTAATACACAAATTTTTCGCACACATCAGAAAATACAATTCATTATTGATAAAACGAAGCTTAATGTTTTAAATCCGCAACAACAATTAAAAGTAGTGGTGCTGCAAAATTTCAGATGGGATAATGCAGTTAGTGGCGTACAGCCAACATTCATGCGCGGCAATCAATATGAATATAATAACGAAACAAACCTTGTGTTTCCTGCAGGAAGGGATTACCGTTGGGTAGATCTGAAAAGTTTTCGGTTTCAAAGTGAAAGAGTTGATTCTGCAGATCTGAAAATAAAACCATATGCTGTTTGGCTTAAGGCTGATCCACAGCGTACACAAGAACGTTATGTAACTTATTATGATCTTAACGGCGCTTATGAGATAAGTGCTATTGATGTGAGTAATGCGTGGTTGCAGGGTGATTATGCTAATGTGCATTTTACTTTTGTTCCGTTGCGTGCAGAAGATTTTGTCAACAAAAAAGTATACATGATAGGAGAGTTGGCAACAGGTAATTGTGATAATGGAACCTGTGAAATGGATTATAACGCCGATAAAAAAGTGTATGAAAAAACTTTGCTGCTTAAGCAAGGCTATTATTATTACACCTACGTTACCAAAGCAATAAATCAGAACGGGGGTGTTGCCGAAACTGCAGATACAGAAGGCGATTTTTCTGAAACAGAAAACAATTATACCATACTTGTTTATTATCGTTCTTTGAGTGACAGGACAGACAGACTGGTTGGTATAACAACAATTAACAGTAGAAATATTACTCAGCAATAAATTTTACACATTAATCATTACATTTGCGGCGGCAGGTCTTACACGACCAGCTCCTGCTGAACCCTCCCAGGGCCGGAAGGCAGCAAGAGTAGGTGGTTGAGCGGTGCGATGTAATCAGCCTGCCTTTTTTTTACCTCCCTGAAAAGGCATTTCTTCACACTAAATAAATTTCCGCTAAAGCGGCTTTGTTATGAAATTTTTTATTGATACAGCAAATCTTGCACAAATTAAAGAAGCAAATGATCTTGGAATCCTGGATGGTGTTACTACCAATCCTTCATTAATGGCTAAGGAAGGCGTTAAAGGCCAGGATGCAATTATGCAACACTACAAAACCATTTGCGAAATGGTTGACGGCGATATTAGCGCTGAAGTTGTTTCAACCAAATTTGAAGACATTGTTGAAGAAGGAAAAAAGCTTGCTGCAATACATAAAAATATTGTGGTAAAAATCCCGATGATTAAAGATGGTATTAAAGCCATCAAATGGTTTACAGATAATGGCATTCCAACAAACTGCACATTAGTATTTTCTGCAGGCCAGGCCATATTGGCTGCAAAAGCAGGTGCAAAATATGTTTCACCATTTGTTGGCCGTATTGATGACAGCGGTTGGGATGGTATGGAACTAATCGGCCAGATCGCACAGATCTTCGATATCCAGGGTTATAAAACAGAAGTGCTTGTTGCTTCTATCCGCAATCCGAATCATATTATCCGTTCTGCAGAATTGGGAGCGCATGTTATTACATCTCCGCTTGATTCAATTCTCGGATTATTAAAGCATCCGCTTACAGATATTGGTCTTGCCAAATTTTTGGAAGATGCTAAAAAAATGTAACAGCGCCTATATAATTTAAGAAGCCCGCAATTGCGGGCTTTTTTATTGTGTATTATTTTTGAACTGAAATACTTATCTCGTTCACAATTTTTTTATTTTCCCGATTAATGCTGCAATAATTTTATATTGTCAGCTGCAGTATTTTGTGGCATCACGGTTGTGTCACTCCCTTTTACTGTAGTTTTTCATGGCATCAGTTTAAAACTTGAACAGCTTAACTGTTAGCCAAACCGAGTTCTTTATTTGCTGCATCAAAAATTTTTCTTTCTTTCCATTCATACCATTTATGCGGCATTGTTTTTTTCATGAGCGTATCAATGTTACGCATGCCTGCAATATTCCATAAACCTTTTAGTTTCCCGGTCATAGAGCTGTTCAAAGCGCGAAGGCTCATGGCAAACCCGCTGTCAAGATATTCCATATGATGCCAATAACCGCCCGGCATAAATAAAGTATCACCATGTTCTAATGTTATCTCAAAGCCGTTTGCAGTTTCAACAGCAGGAAACTTTTCTATATCCAGTTTGCTTTTACCGGCATCATAATAATTGCTGAAATCTGCAAGACTCAATACTTCAAAAGGTTTCCGGTAAAGCTTGTGCTGTTCTGAATAAGGAAACAATAAAACTTTTTTTCTTCCTGCAAACTGTGTGTGTAAAATATGACTGAGGTCAATATCAAAATGAATGTGTGTGATAGAACCCTGCCCTCCTGTAAATAACATCGGCACTCTTTTTACAAATCCTTTCATGTATTTATCAGGCCAGGTAAAATCTTTTGTAAGCTGCGGAGCATGACTGAAGATATTGAATAAAAAAATGCGCCATGCTGCAGGTCCCTTTCTTATCATATCAACATACTCTGCAAATGTTTTATAATCATCTGCTTTATTAATAGGCGTGTAAGCATCACTTTTTACGTTGTTATAAAGCGCTACTTTTTGATCACCTACAATTTCTTTGAAATAATCCCAGTTCCATTTTGTATAGGCAAGCCATTGCTTTGAGAAATTTTTAATAACAACGGGTGTATTGTTATTAAAATAGGTGCGTTTAAAATCTTCAGGAGAAATATCGTCAACTACAGGTACCGGTTTTAAATGCATACGAAAAATTTGAATCGCAAAATTAATTTATACGATTGTTAACGCAAAGTTGATATTGAAGGTAATAAGCAGTCATTAAGATTTGGCAGCTGCTTAACTTCGGGCAAAGTTATATCATGCGCATAATAAGCTATAATGTAAACGGTATCCGCGCAGCTTTAAACAAAGGGTTATCAGACTGGTTGAAAACAGATCCTGCTGATGTTGTTTGTATACAGGAAACAAAAGCGCATAAGGAAAATGTAAATCACGAGCAAATAACAACACTTGGGTATAACGACTATTGGTATGCTGCACAAAAAAAAGGTTATAGCGGCGTTGCGGTTTTTACTAAAACAAAACCGGATAATGTTGTGTTTGGAACAGGGCATAAAGTAAGTGATGATGAAGGACGTGTTTTACAATTGGATTTTGGTGATGTAAGATTGATCAATGCTTATTTTCCTTCGGGAACAACAGGAGAAGTAAGGCAAACTTTTAAATATGAATGGCTGAATGAATTTTTTAATTATCTCGATAAATTAAAACAAACGCATCCGAAGCTCATTCTTTGCGGAGATTATAATATTGCGCACAAGGATATAGATATTCATAATCCCAAAGGCAATGTAAAAACATCAGGATTTTTGCCGGAAGAACGTGCATGGATGGATAAGCTTTTTGCGAATGGCTGGATTGATGCATTCAGGAAAGTAAGGCCCGAACCGCATCGTTATAGCTGGTGGAGTCAGCGGTTTCCAAATGTAAGAGCAGAAAATAAAGGGTGGAGGATTGATTATATCAACGTAACTGAGCCTTTAAAGAACTCAATAAAAGACGCTGAAATATTACCCGAAATAAAACACAGCGATCATTGTCCTGTTTATCTTGAAATTAATATTTGACATATGTTTATTTATAACGTTACAACTAAACCTGACTGGAGCATAAGTGATGCGTGGGTTGAATGGATGCTGAAAGAACACATGCCCGTTTTGCTTGAAACAAATTGTTTTGTACGATGCCAGTTATTAAAACTGCATGAGCAGGATGATATAGAAGGGCCGACTTACGTGGCGCAATATTTTGCTGAAAGTAAAGCTTTATACAACCGTTATCTTGAAATATTTGCAAACGACTTTCGTAAAGCAGTAATTGAAAAATGGGGTAGTAATTTTATTTCTTTCAGAACATTACTTGAAGTGATTGAATAATTGCCGAAGCAAATGCGTGCAGCACAAGGGTGTGCTCCCGATTAAGTTCGTATTGGCAATCAAGCTAACTTTCTTTATGCATCACTTAAATACAATTGTTATATGCTCAAGCCGCATGGCTTCGTTGTCTCATCGGCGCTGTTTTCGCTTCTTTGAAAAAAATTTCCTTCGGATTTTTTTCAATCCCGACAAGTCGGGACCGAACCGAAAGAGGCGCCTTATATGACAACTGGTAACAACCTGAAATTACAGGCATTAATTACTCTGAAACTCAAGCTGGGTTTATATTTAAAACGATTACAGCAATTTTTTAACTTGACGCTTATGCGATTAAGTTCGGGACGAGCTCTGCCGTGCTCAATACATTACTACACAGCCGGCAACCTAAAATAAAAAAATCCCGATATTGCTATCGGGATTTTAAAGAAAATTTTTTCCCTGGTTACTTACGCTCCTGCTGAATTTTGCGATTCAACTCTTCTTACAGTTGGCTGAGGGCGGCTTGCAATCCTGGATCGCTTGTGCTCATCACTGCGGCGCTTTATATGCGCTTCGTGTTCTTCATGCCATTTCTGGAATTTTTGCATGGCTGCTACTTCATCGAACAGTCCAAGTTTTACACCGCGCAATAAGTGTTTTAGATAGAGCACTCCTTTAAAGGATAAAATGCGCCTAACAGTATCTGTTGGTTCAGCGCCTTTGTGCAACCATTCTAAAGCTTTTTGACGATCTAACTGGATTGTTGCTGGAACAGTTAGCGGATTGTAGGTACCGATCTTCTGGATAAATTTTCCATCACGGGGCGCACGGGCATCGGCTACAACGATAAAGTAAAAAGGTCTCTTTTTACTTCCGTGCCTTTGAAGTCTGATTTTTACTGCCATTTTAAATAGAAATTTAAAGGCCTTGTTAAAAGGTTTAAATGAATAATGGACTGCGAATGTAAGAGATAATTTATTATCAGGTAAAACACTGGCTATAAATTAATTTTTTTTTAATTAACGCTTCATTCCCGGCATCCGCATGCCTCCCATTGGCATTTTATTCATGTTTTTCATCATTTGTTTCATTTGGTCAAACTGTTTCATTAAAGCATTAACATCTTCCATTGATTTTCCAGCCCCTTTTGCCAACCGGTTTCTTCTGCTTTGAGAGATAACATCAGGATTTGCTCTTTCGTAAGGCGTCATTGAATTAATAACCGCTTCAACTCCTTTGAAAGCATCATCGCTTATATCAATATCTTTTATGGCTTTTCCCATCCCGGGGATCATGCCCATCAAATCTTTCAGATTCCCCATCTTTTTTATTTGCTGAAGCTGATCGTAAAAATCCTGGAAATCAAATTGGTTCTTGCGTATTTTCTTTTCCAGTCTCCTGGCCTGCTCTTCATCAAATTGCGCCTGTGCTTTTTCAACCAGTGAGGTAATATCACCCATGCCTAAAATACGCTGGGCCATACGTTCGGGGTAGAACACATCAAGCGTATCTAATTTTTCACCACTGCTTACAAATTTTATAGGTTTATTTACGGTGTATTGAATGGATAAAGCAGCACCACCACGTGTATCCCCATCTAATTTGGTTAAAACAACCCCGGAAAAATTAAGACGGTCATTGAAGGCTTTTGCAGTGTTCACTGCATCCTGGCCAGTCATTGAATCAACAACAAATAATATTTCTGTTGGATTAACGGCTGCTTTGATATTAGCAACTTCAGTCATCATTGCTTCATCAACAGCCAAACGGCCCGCCGTATCTATAATAACTACATTCTTATTTTTTGCCTTTGCTTCTTTAAGAGCATTTTGTGCAATTACAACCGCATCTTTTGTTTCAGGTTCGCTGTAAACATCTACTTTAATTTGCTCGCCAAGAATTTTTAACTGGTCAATAGCTGCAGGGCGATAAATATCTGCTGCAACAAGCAAAGGAGATTTTTTTTGATTCTTCAGGTAATTGGCAAGCTTGCCGCTGAAAGTTGTTTTACCACTACCTTGTAAACCTGCAATCAATATAACAGCAGGATTTCCGGTTACATCAAATCCGGCCTCTGTTCCGCCCATTAATTCGGTAAGCTCATCCTGCACAATTTTTACCATTAACTGGCCGGGACTAATGGCATTGATAACCTTTTCACCTGTTGCTTTTTCTTTTACACGGTCAGTAAACTCTTTGGCTATTTTATAGTTAACATCGGCGTCAATTAAGGCACGGCGAATATCTTTAACCGTATTGGCAATATTCAGGTCGTTTATTCTTGCTTCACCCTTTAAATTCTTAAAAGCACTTTCAAGCCTTTCGGTAAGATTATTGAACATAAATAATTTTTAGGGATTGCAAATATATATAACGAATAACCAGCAGTAAAACCTTTGCTTTACCTATTTTGAATTAGCTTTATTTTTGATGATAATTTAAAGTTTAATTATGATACAACGTATACAATCCCTTTGGTTGCTGGCAGCTTCTGTCTGCACTTTTTTGAGCATGAAGTTTCCTTTTTACTATATTGGTCCACACACTGAGCTTACTTCAGACCAGTTCAACGCTACAACCAAAATTGTTCTGTTAATGTTAACCTCAATTCTTGGCGCTCTTTGCCTGTTTACCATCTTCATATATAAACAAAGAAAACTACAATTATGGTTAGCTATACTTGCCATAATAATAAGTATTCTGAATATTTTCCTCTATTTTAATTATAAAAAAGATTATACAGGTGGGGGCCTCGCTTTAACTTCAGTTATGGTATTTGCTGTGCCGGTATTTTTGTTTTTTGCTGTACAGGGAATTTATAAAGATCAAAAGCTTGTAAAAAGTATGGACAGGTTGCGATGAAGTTTGATATTATTTTTAAAAAAGAGGAAAATTGCTTTACAGTTTTCCTCTTTTTATTTTCAATTTATTTGAGGAAGTATTATTTTTCAACCGCCATTTTTTTTGATGGAGAAACAACACCATCAGCAATTATGAAATACGTATAAACGCCTGCAATAAATTTATTTAAATCAATATTTGTTTTATTTGACGAAGCAGGAATATTCTGATTTGACACAACATTTCCAGTTGCATTTACAATTATCAGCGAAGCATTTTTTACGTTCTGCGGAATTTTATAACTGATCGAAGTTGTGTTGCCAGAAGGATTGGGCACATTCTGATCAAGTATAATGGTTGAAAAATTTTGTACTGTTGATGTATTCATTGTATTTGAAGAGCTATTACTATTCATTTGCTGTAATGCTGATTGAACATTTTGCAATTGTTTTTTCAGCTCATCATTTTCATTACTCAATTCCTGCACAGCTTTTACCAATGAAGGAATAAGCTCAGCATACACAAGCGAATAATTGTCTTTATCATTTTCAGGTGTGTGTACACCATCAAAATTGTAATTGATATCTTTTGCAACCTTTGCTACATCCTGTGCAATAAAACCACTGCGCACAACTTTTTCTGATTTAGCATATGCATCTGAACTTTTGCTTACAACAGAGTCAGGAATGCCTAAAAACTTTTCATACTTTCTTGCATCAAGAGAATATGAAACCGGTTTTAATTTATTGATGAATGCAAGTCCCGGAATATTATCCTGTATATTTTTTTTGAAGCGAAGATCGCTTAATGTGCTCCATCCAACCTGTCCGCCTATAACAGTTACAGCACTGTTACCAATAACAACTTTATTAGAAGCATTTACGGATGCTGAAAAACCAATTACAGTTGCATTGCTAAGATTATTTAATGCAACATCTGCCTGCGCGCCAATAGCTGTATTATTCGAACCGGTTGTGTTTTTACCAAGCGCCATTACACCCATTGCAACATTATAACTTCCGGTTGTGTTATTATACAAAGCATGATAAGCGGTGGCAGCGTTGAATGAGCCTGTTGTATTAAAGTATAAACATTCAAACCCGTGTGCACTTTGAAATGCACCGCTTAAATTATTATATAATGAACTTACACCTGTTGATGTATTATGCCAGCCAATAAGATTGCTGTACATGGCCTGCACACCCGTTGCAGTATTGCCATCGCCCGACTGGTTTGAATACAATGCATATGCGCCGCTTGCGGTGTTGGCTTCAGAAATTAAATTGTTCAATAATGCAAATGCGCCTAACGCTGTGTTAGCTCTCCCGGAAACATTTGAGAACAAAGCCTGCGCACCAATGGCTGTACAACTGTAACCTGTTTGATTACTATACATTGTATTAAAACCCGTAGTTGTATTATATGAAGCAATGTTGGAAACGCCTGAATTGACGCCAATGAATGTATTGTTGGTATCGCTGATGCTGATAAATTTATTGCTTTGAAGATACAAGCCGCTGTCAGTAGAAATTTTTCCGGATGTGGTTATATCGCCGTTATCTGCGCGTATATAAAATACTGGTACCGATGAACCATTTCTAAACTCGTATTTTAAATCTGTTGCGTTAAAGAATAAACCATAATTAGAGTTGTTGATGAATTGAAATGCATATTTATTCGCACCGACTTTATATGTTCCTTTGCCCGTAAAACTCATGTTGCCTGCAGTATCAACAACTACATAATTTTTAAAGCTTCCAAAACGAGAACTGCCGATAACCTGTAATGCAGATGCAGGCGTTACCGTTCCAATGCCAACATTACCTGTTGAAGGAAATATATTTTGCGCTTTTGTTGAGATAATTATGCATATAGCAAAACAGATAAGTAAAATGTTTTTCATATTATTTTTTTAGTTTAATGAAAGCGAATAATTATAAAACAAGATAAGAAGTTGTATTGTAAATACTTAACGTGCGTTCGGTTTAAGCATGAAGTAACCCTGAAAGGATTAAATTTGAATAGCCCCGTAGGAATTACGGGAGAATAAATGTGTAAAAGACATTGAACCACACAGGGGTTCAATTGATTGATCCTGATATTCACGTTATTTAGTATGCGATAGTACAGGCCTGACTATACACCTGAGTACCTTTTGCCATGGAATTGACAGGAAGCTGATAGGGGTTTAGTATGGGGTGAGGTTACTATAAGGTCTCTATAAGGTCTCTATAAGGTCTCTATAAGGTTACTATAAAGTCTCTATGAAAGTGAAGCAGAGTGGAAAGGATGTGTAGTTTTATACAGCTGTTTACAAACAGGATATTGTGGTATGTAAAATAAGTATAAAGCCCGGAATGGCAAAAAAAACGTTGGGGTGACGGCCTAACTTCGTATCGAAAAACAAACAGCATATTATTCAACAGGAATTCAAATTGCTTATCCAGAACTCACATTAATAAAGTATCGGGATGCATCATTATTTACAGAAAGCAGGTAAGAGAGGAGTTGTGGCTGCTATGAATTTTTCTTCATGTCTTTCCACATTTCATTAAATGTTCTTTCGCTGAAATGCAGATCAGCTCTATGTTTCGTCCAACCTTTAAATATACTGTTCACTACTTTGTTTTTCATTTTGCCGTTACTCATGTTCATCATGTTGCGGCTTAAGCTTGCCTGTTTCCAGAGCTTCCATGCAACACGTTCCGCAACTGAGGCATCACCTTCAACCACAGATTCGCGCCTGTTCTCCAGCAATAATTCATGTAGGTTAATTCTCACCGGGCAAACCTCTGTGCAATTGCCACATAAAGAAGATGCATAGCTTAAATGTTTATATGCTTTCAGGTTTTTCAAATGCGGAGTGATAACGCTGCCTATTGGTCCGCTGTAAGTTGTATCATAACTATGGCCACCGATATTTTTATAAACAGGACAGGCGTTTAAACAAGCACCGCAACGAATACAATACAATGCTTCGCGGGTTATGGGATTCGCAAGCAAATTTGTCCTGCCATTATCTAATAATATCACATACATTTCTTCGGGTCCATCGGTTTCGTTTTTTTGTTTGGGACCTGATATGATAGTGTTATAAACAGTCAATCTTTGCCCTGTACCAAATGTTGCGAGCAAAGGCAAAAACAAAGCAAGATCATCGATGGAAGGAATTATCTTTTCAATGCCGGCAACAACAATATGTGTTTTGGGAAAGGCGCTGCTTAACCTTGCATTGCCTTCGTTTTCTGTTACTGATATCGAACCGGTATCGGCAATTAAAAAGTTTGCACCGGTTACACCCACTTCGGCCTCAACATATTTTTTCCTGAGCTTTTCTCTTGCAAATTGTGTTAGTTGTTGGGGTGATAAATTTTCAGGAGCATTTAGTTTTTCAGTAAAAAGTTTTGCAACATCTTCTTTGCTTTTATGCATTGCAGGTGTGACAATGTGATAGGGTGGTTCGTCATCTAACTGCTGGATATATTCGCCTAAATCTGTTTCAACACTATCAATATTATGCTTCGCCAAAAATTTATTCAGGTGAATTTCTTCGGTGACCATACTCTTGCTTTTCACCAGCGTTTTACAATTTTTTGCTTTGCATATTTCACCAATTTCTTTTAATGCTTCTTCCGCTGTTTCTGCCCAAATAACTTTTGCGCCGCGTGCCGAAATATTTTTTTCAAATGTTTCCAGCATCACATCAAGCTTTTCAATAGCACTCCATTTTATATTTTTTGCGCGCTTGCGTGCCAGCATCAAATCGTCAAACTGGGCTTTGCCCTGGGGTACAACCGCATTGTATTTGCCAATGTTAAAATTAATTTTCCTGCGATGATCAAGATTAGCTGCTTTAATTGTGCTCTTTGCTATAAATGTTGACGCGGTTTTGCTCATAGTGAATGGTGAATAGTGAGTTTATTAATTCCATTATTTTTTATTTGAATAGTCTGCAGCCGCTTCCAATGCTTTGTAAAATTCTTCACCGTATTTGCGAATGATGGATTCTTTTAAAAAAACATACACAGGCACTTGTAAACGCTTGCCTAATTTACATGCTGCTTTGCATAAATCCTGCCTGGGTTCATAATTCAAATATTCAAGATCCGAATCTTCTTTGCTTTTACTAACTCTTATTGGGAACAAGTGGCAGCTTAATGGTTTTCTCCAGTTTATTTTTCCTTCATTATAAGCTTTTTCAATGCCACATTTTATAATGCCATTCTCATCTCTGTAGCCATAAGCACACATCTCACCTTTAATGGTTGGCGTAACCCACCCAAACTCCCCGTCATAATGATATTTCCCTTGTTTTTCTATTTCTTTAATCCCGGGTTCTGTGAGATAGGGTTTTACGGCTTCGTAATTATGTATCAGTTCATCAAGCTCGCTTACGTCAAGGGGAGCGCCTGCATCACCGTCTTCGCAACAACCACCTTTGCATTTCACCAGGTCACAAACAAATTGCTTCTCTATAATTTCATCACTCACTAATTTGTTATCTATTGCAATCATAACGCAAAAATAAAAAGTAAAAATTCAAAACCTGCAGCAAAGAAACGAGGCATGCAATATTACAATTCACAACTTTTATTTCCATTTGAAAGTATTGATCAAATGCTTCATGTCGTCAACAAGAAACTGGTTGATAGGCCTAAGCGAATCTTCATTCGGAGTTGCATCAAAATATAAAGCGCCGCGTATAAAATTTTTAGTTGAATCTGTAAGAAAAAACTGGTTAGCCGTTGCCACATCGCCTTCAACTTTAAAAAATTCTCCATGTACATTGTTTGAAATATTCATGGCAGAATCATCAATGTAAGAAGCTTTTATAGAATGTTTGTTGGTAAGATTGAATGCATCGTTCAGCAAACTATCAAGTTTATACTTACCGATAACTTTATAACTTAAATAAATGCGTGCATTGAATTGCGGAAAATCAATGTTTATCCACCATGGGTTTTCTGTTCGGTCTCCAAAAAAAGTACTGTCTTTTATCACATTTGCATAAACCGGATATTCAAAGCTGTAAGGATAACCGGCCTTATCAAATGCCTGGTATTTCTTTTCAGGAAAATCTATTTTAAAGTAACCTGCAGGTTTTGGCGTATATGGTGAGTTGCAGCCGAGGAAAGTGAAAAGTGGAAAGTAAAAAGTAAAAAATAAAATGCAGGAGGTTTTTGCTGATCGTTGTTCAGGAGTTTTTGATTTTTGATTTTTGAATTTTGCTTTACTTCTCTTTTTTCTCTGCAGTAACATGTGGCTTAATAGTGATTTTTATTTTCTGCAAACGGTTCTTAAACATTTCCAATACCACGAACTCAAAATCGCCGCTGGTTATTACCTGGTTTTGCTGAGGAATTTCGCCCGCAATTTCCAGCACAAGACCGGCAAGCGAATCGCTTTCTCCCTTTATAGGTTCAAAAGTATCCGATGGTAGTTGCATGATGCGGCAAACATCATTTATCATGGTACTGCCTTCAAAAATAAAATTATAGTCGTCGATCTTTTTATGATCCATATCCTCCTCATCAAACTCATCTTTTATATCGCCGGTAATTTCTTCCAGTATATCTTCAAGTGTAACAATGCCGCTTGTGCCGCCAAACTCATCTACGACCACGGCAAAGTGAATGTGTTTCGTTTGAAACTCATGCAGCAGGTCATCAATAAGTTTATGTTCATGCACAAAAGTTGTTGGGCGCAGCAGGCTATGCCAGTCAAAATTTTCCATGGTGTTTATAAAAGGCAAAAGATCTTTTGTGTTAAGGATGCCTGCAATATCATCAAGATTGGAGTTATAAACGGGCAGTCTGCTGTAATGCAGTTCTTCAATGTGTTTTAAGAGATCTGAAAAAGAAGTATTGTATTCGATGCCGCTTACATCAAGCCTGGTACGCATTACTTGCTTCACTGTTATATTGCTGAATTTTACAATGCCTTTCAGAATATTTTTTTCCTTTTCAGAAGCTGAGTTATTGGTAGTGATATCAATTGCATGATCAAGCTCTTCAAGACTGTAAGATCCTTTCTTTTTTTTTGATAATCTCTTTTCGATGATATCAGAATACTTAACCAGCCAGTTGCCCATTCCATGAAAGAGATAATAAGTGGCTTCAGTAATTATTCCAAAGTTTTTAAGAAATCTTGTATTGTTTTGACTGGCATAAATTTTTGGGATCACCTCGCAAAACAAAACAAGCAATGATGTAACTGCTACCACTTTAATAATAAATACAACTACCTGCCGTTGTTCAAACTGTAAAGCATTATCCAGTAAAAGATTGGAGATAATGATAATTGCAATGTTTGCAAAGCTGTTGGCAATTAACAACGATGCCAGTAAGCCTTTGGGGTCTTCAAGCAGATTAATAATTCTTTTATAATAAGATTGTTCTTTTGTTTTTAAAAGATTGATCTCTTTGAACGTTAATGAAAAGAATGCAACTTCTGCTCCTGCAACAATAAACGACAGCATCATAAAACCGATCAGCAGAAACACGAGTACAGTAGTAGCTTGTGAATCTATTGTGGAATGAATTTGTAAGAGAGAGAGAGCACGAGAGAAAATTTCCAAATTATAAATTTTTGTTATGCTGTTTTAGCATCAGCAAAATAGTGTTATTGCAAATAACATAAAAATTCAATTAAAATGGCAAACTTCCCGTTGGTTCGTCTTCGCCCGATGAATCTTTATTGCTGAATCCTTCAAGTGCATCAGTATCCGGCGGCAGGATGGGAGGAAAATTATTGCCGGTATTATCGCTTCTTTTATCAAGCATGATCAGGTTATCGGCAACTATTTCGGTTGCAAATTTTTTGTTGCCTTCCCTGTCTTCCCAACTGCGTGTGCGCAGGCGGCCTTCAACATAAATCAAGCTTCCTTTGTGTAAATATTTTTGAGCCAGTTCAGCCAATCCTCTCCATAAAACAATAATATGCCATTCTGTTTGAGAAATAAGTTTGCCGTTTTTATCCTTATGAGTTTCTGTTGTAGCCAGCGGAAATTTGGCAACACTGATGTTTTTTTCCAGGTACTGTATTTCGGGATCTTTGCCGAGGTTGCCAATAAGAATTACCCTGTTTACTCCTCTCATATATAAGTTTATTTAGATCGCCTTGTTTAGCCAGTTCTTTAAAAAAGCAACTTAAAGTTATACAAAAGATTTAAAGGTGAATGAGTTAAAATTATAAAACCTGCGCCTGTATTGCTTTTTTTTGAGTGAACTGGTGTATAAAGCGCGGGAACGCTTTTAGTTTTATTTCGTCATCAGTTAGCCAGTAACCGTTTGCATCCTGCAATTTTTCGGGTATTGTAAACAAATCAACACAAATAAAATATCCATGTATGAACCGGTGCGTGAGTGTTTGTTTTTTGGCGGCAATGATATAAATGCTTTTTACTTTTTCTATATTGAAATAAGTTTTAAGCCACGTATTTATTTTCTTTATATCCCATTCGGGATTAACTGTTGTTTCTTCGGGATAAAATTCGTGCAGGTTTTGCCAGATATCTTTTGCAGTGCGTTGTTGAACAAACTTTTTATGACCAATCGAAAAAATGAAATAAGAGAGCCATCTTTCTTTTTTTATAATGCTTTTTTGTTTTACCGGTAAAACAGCAACATTGCCTGAATTGAACGCGGTACAAGTTACTTTCATCGGGCAATGGTTGCACAAAGGCACAGGCTTGCAAACCGTGGCTCCGAAATCCATTATCGACTGGTTGTATTCACCCGGTTGTTTTTTATCTAAACATTCCTGCGCAAGCCGGGAAAAAAAATGTTTGCCTTCAGTAGAATCTACCGGGATGTCAATTCCGAAATATCTTGAGAGCACACGCAATACATTTCCGTCAACAACAGCATAAGGCAGATCAAAACAAAAAGACGCAATTGCATTGGCGGTATAAGCCCCTATGCCTTTCAGCTTTAAAATAGCATCATATTCTGCAGGAAAATTGCCGGCATATTTTTCATTCACCGTTCTTGCAGTATGCAATAAATTTTTGCAACGCGAATAATAGCCTAAGCCTTCCCACAGCTTAAAAACTTCTTCATCTTTTGCGTTCGCGAGCGCTGAAATATTTGGATATTGTTGTATGAATCTCTCATAATAATTCCAGCCCTGTTCAACTCTTGTTTGTTGTAAAATGATCTCGCTTAACCAAACTTTGTATGCATCTTTTTCGCCTTTCCAGGGCATGGTTCTTTTATTTTCTTTACGATTCCATTTTAATAAAAGCTCCCTGAATTGTTTTTTATTCTTCATACAGCATAACTCTAATGGCAAAAGTATCTTTGTTGAGGCTAAAAGCATCTTCGCTGATGCTAAAAGTGTTTCCCTTCAAGCTAAAAGCATCTCCGTTCACACTGAAAGCGTCTTCGTTGATACTAAAAGTGTCTTCGTTCATGCTAAAAGTGTCTTCGTTGATACTGAAAGTGTCTTCGTTCATTCTAATAGCATCTCCGGAGATGCTTTTAACAATTCCTGCAGAATGGTGTTTTCACATCATGATAAAATAAAAAAGCCCAGCCTTCTTTAGCGCCTTCTTCCCACCATTGCCTGCGCAGTTCCATTGCCTTTTTGCCGTTAAAATCATATTTGGCAACAAAGCGGTGTTTCATTTGCTGCAATTGCGGCGCATCGTCTGCACCAAAAAAAATAATCTCATCGTTTTCTTTTATCCAAAAAACCTGGTGATGCGGGCTGTGAGCGCCGGTTATTTTATAATGAATGTATCCATCAATTATGCCTTCCGGCTCGTTTAAAAAAACCACCTGTGAATTGTGTTCAAGTATTGATAGCTCTTCTGTCATGAAAGATGGAAAGCCGGTATTCATCGCAAAATCAAATTCAGCTTGCTGTACATAATAAATCGCATTGGGAAACGAAAGATGATAATGCCCCAGTTTATCTTTATAGCTCACGCCGCCTGCATGATCTTTATGTAAATGCGAGAGTAAAACTTTTGTAACAGATTCAGGCTTTATGTTTTTCTCCAGCAGGTTTTTATGCAACTGCATCTGGCCGTTTTGCATAAACCCAAGGCCTGTATCAAGCAATAAAACATCTTTGTTGGTTATCACGATAAACGGCTGAACTTCTACCAGTAAACTTCCGGCGTTGCGTTGCTGCAAATCATCTTTATTAAGATCAAAAGGAACAAAAATTTTAGACTTGTCAATTGTAAAAACGCCCTCGCTTAGCGGAATTATCTGCATGCCGCAAATTAGGCAATATTCTATTTTTCATATTACCTGGTTCCATTGCTGTTTTGTTTATAACGATTCATGGGTATGCAATATCAGGCATCGCCTCTTTAACATTGCTTATGAATGGTTGTATTACCTTTGCATAAAATTTATATATGCTGAATACGATTGAAAGTGCGATTGAAGATATAAAGAAAGGTAAGCTGGTAATTGTGGTAGATGATGAAGACCGCGAAAATGAAGGCGATTTTATAACGGCTGCCCGCAATGTTACGCCGGAAATTATCAATTTTATGAGCAAAGAAGGCAGAGGTTTGATTTGTGTACCGATGACAGAAGAACGCGCCGATAAACTGAAGCTTGACCTGATGGTAACGAATAACACCGCATTGCATGAAACACCTTTTACTGTAAGCGTTGACTTGATTGGTCACGACTGTACAACCGGCATCAGTGCGCATGACCGCGCAAAAACGGTACAGGCATTAATTGATCCTAACACAAAACCGGAAGATTTAGGAAGGCCCGGACATATATTTCCATTACGTGCAAAAAATGGCGGTGTTTTAAGAAGAACTGGCCATACAGAAGCTACGGTTGATCTTGCGAGACTTGCCGGTTTTGAACCTGCTGGCGTTTTGGTTGAGATAATGAATGAAGACGGAACAATGGCGCGTTTGCCGCAACTCAGAATAATTGCTGATAAGTTTGATTTGAAAATTGTTTCCATAAAAGACTTAATTGAATACAGGCTTAAAACAGATTCTACTATTGAAGAAATAGTGCGTGTTGATATGCCAACAAAATATGGCATGTTCAAGCTGGTAGCTTTTAAAGAAAAAATTACCGGCGGCGAACATCTTGCCTTGATAAAAGGTGAATGGCAAAAAGATGAACCTGTTTTAACGCGCGTGCACTCAAGTTGTTTTACCGGTGATATTTTAGGAAGCTTCCGTTGCGATTGTGGCGAGCAATTACACAAAGCCATGCAAATGGTAGAAGCAGAAGGTAAAGGCGTTATTCTGTATATGAACCAGGAAGGCCGCGGTATTGGGTTAATAAATAAACTGCGCGCATATAAACTGCAGGAAGAAGGCATGGATACTGTTGAAGCTAATCTGCATTTAGGTTTTGGAATGGACGAAAGAGATTATGGAGTTGGTGCACAAATTTTGCGGCATCTTGGTGTAACCAAATTAAAATTGATGAGCAATAATCCGAAAAAACGTGCAGGCTTAAGCGGTTATGGTTTGGAGATGGTTGAGATCGTTCCTATTGAAATAAAACCGAATGAGCACAATGAAAAATATTTAACTACCAAGCGTGATAAAATGGGGCATAAAATTTTATCACATAAGTAATTTTTTGGTGACCAGCTTTTTGTAGTGCTATTAAGCTTCGTTGCGTCGCAACACTGCATCTGCAACAAACCATTCAACTACAGGTTTCAATTTCAAATCATACATCACAAAAATTATAACTGAATAAAAATCAGACATCATCAAATCATAAATCAGAAATAAAGCATGGGTTTCTTCAACAAATTATTTGGTAAAAAAGAGAAAGAAAGTTTAGATGAAGGTTTACAAAAAACCAAAACGGGATTCTTAGAAAAAATTACAAAGGCAATAGCAGGTAAAAGCACTGTTGATGAAGAAGTGCTCGATAATCTTGAAGATGCCCTGGTAAGCGCAGATGTTGGTATTGATACAACCATTGAAATTATTAAGCGTATTGAAGATCGTGTGGCAAAAGATAAATACATTAATACAAGTGAACTGAACCGGTTATTGCAGAATGAAATTGAAAATATTTTAACTGATGCGCCTGAAGATTCGTACAAAGAATTTGACCTGCCTGAAGATAAAAAGCCTTATGTGTTGTTGGTGGTGGGTGTAAATGGCGTTGGCAAAACAACAACTATTGGTAAGCTTGCATACAATTATAAAAAAGCCGGCAAGAATGTTTTGCTTGGCGCTGCTGATACATTTCGTGCAGCAGCAGTTGACCAGCTTACCATCTGGAGTGAACGTGTAAATGTGCCCATTGTAAAACAACCAATGGGCAGCGATCCCGCTGCTGTGGCTTATGATGCAGTGCAAAGCGCCGTTGCAAAAAAATCGGATATAGTAATAATTGATACTGCCGGCCGATTGCATAACAAAGTGCATTTAATGGAAGAGCTTTCCAAAATAAAACGTGTTATTCAAAAAGTAATCCCCGATGCGCCGCATGAAGTGCTGCTGGTGCTGGATGGCTCAACAGGACAGAATGCAGTAGAGCAGGCAAAACAATTTACTGCCGCGACAGATGTTACATCAATTGCTATTACAAAATTAGATGGCACTGCAAAAGGTGGCGTTGTACTTGCTATTGCAAACCAGTTTAAAATTCCTGTAAAATATATTGGTGTAGGAGAGAAGATGGATGATCTTTTGATATTTGACAGGCACGAATTTGTTGACAGCTTGTTCAATTTGGAGAAAGCATAATTATTTTAAATTTGTGCTATGGAGGCATTACTGCAAAAACCTAAAACTTTAGTTGATGTGTACAGGCTGTTGCCTGAAGGTACCCCCATCCAGGTTATACAAAATCAATTCTATATGAGCCCTTCGCCATTATTCAATCACTTTTTCCAATAAGCATTTTATTAAAGAAGATGGCATTTATGGTGCGCCTGATCTGATTGTAGAAGTGCTTTCTCCAGGCAACCGTAATACAGATCTTATAAGAAAGAGAGCCATATACGAGCAGTTTGGTGTAAAAGAATATTTTATTGTTAAGCCTGCCGATAAAACTGTATTAAGTTTTTATTTAAAAGATGGAAAGTATGCTGAACCTAAAAAACAGAAAGCAAAATTTACAAGGAAATTACTTGGTAAGACTTTAAGGTTTTTAATTTGCTGAATAGCGATATGCAGCACAAGTGTTGCGACGCAAGGAACGATGCCACAACGATCAACTGCTGATTATATAAAAATTCTTCTACTGAGATAACAAATTTGAAAGCTGTAATAATTCATTACGCTTATATAAATTCTGCGGACTATCAAAGCAGCGCGCTAATTCTTCGGTCAAAACCTGCACAACCCTTACCGCGTTTAAAGGTTTGAAATAAGATGGAACCGGTGGTACATTAATGCGTTTGAAATAATTCTCTACATCTTTATGTGTAAAAGGCTGGCCCGTGGTGGCATCAACATAAAAATGAATTTTCTTTTGAGGGTTGCCATTATATGAAGCAACATCATAATCTTCATTAAAAAAAGCAAGTACAAACTGTCGCGGTATATTAATGGCTCTTACGGGCATTGCCAGCAATTCAGCCAACACCAGGTAAAGTATACCATTTGAAAGTGTGTTGCCCTTTCTTGTTTGCAGAACCTTATGTATGAAAAAATCGTCGGGGTTTGCATAGGCAACTTCAGATCCTTTTAAGTTGTAGTAATTATAAACGATACTTGAAATAACATTTGCCTGTTCAAGCGGGGTAAGAAAGCTGTTGAGCTCAAGCCATACATTCCTTCTTATTTTTTCTATTTCCTGTATAACGGGCGAGGTTTGCAGATCAGGGTATTGAAATCGTGCAACCAGCAGTGCGCCAAATAAAAGATCATGGTAAGCACTGTCACGCCACTCCGTAATATCACTTACAAGATCTGTATAATGCAGCCGGTGAATGATCATTTCAATACGTTCCTGCACAGATTCACTGATCGTATTTTCCCAAA
This sequence comes from Bacteroidota bacterium, assembly GCA_013289015.1. GTDB lineage: Bacteria > Bacteroidota > Bacteroidia > Chitinophagales > Chitinophagaceae > Parafilimonas. Next base: position 30,044 of record JABDAV010000008.1, read on the forward strand.
GATTTTCAAGGTTTGGAATAATGCTTTTGCCATAATGCACTATGCGGGTACTTACCGTAGAAAAAACTTCTTCATCGGGATCGTCGATCAAAGTGAGCAAAGCAGATATTTCAGTGTTCTGATGCATAAATAAAACACAAACTAATTACTTTTTATAATGTGCAATTTAAAAATTTATCACATGACTGTGTATAAATAAACAAAAGCCTGATAAACAAAATTGCTTTGTTTATCAAGCGTCTTTGTTATTATGAAATACGTATAATTACAATAAAGTAAATATTAAGATCTCTTTTTTTTGCGCGTAATTTTTTTAGGAGGATTTGCCTTCAGCTCTTCAATTATTTGTTTAGCTTCTTCAATGCTTAGATCTGCTGCGCGTTCCTGATGTTCTTTGGCAAGTTTGTAATTGCGCAAACCTTGTTTAATGTAGGGCCCGTACGGCCCGCGGAGAATTTGAATTTTTTCTTTTGGAAAAACTTTTAAAGTGCGTTCTTCTTTTGCTTTACGCTTTTCTTCAACAATAGGGATTGCTTCTTCCAGCGTAATGCTGTACGGATCATATTCTTTACCGAGCGAATAGAATTGTTTATTGTGTGCGACAAAAGGACCAAACCTTCCAATATTCACTGTTACACCTTCATTTTCAAATTGACCAAGTGTTCTTGGCAATTTAAATAACTCCATTGCTTCATCAAGACTGATGGTTTCAATGCTTTGTGTTGATTTCAATTTTGCAAAGCGTGGTTTGTCTTCATCGCCCGCATCGCCGATCTGCACCATTGGCCCATAGCGGCCCATGCGTGCAACGATTTTCTTGCCCGAGTGTTGATCTATACCCAATTCTCTTTCCCCTTTTATGCGTTCTGCATTTTCAAGCGTATGTTCAACATCTTTTTTAAATGGTTTATAAAAGCCATCAATTGTTTTTTCCCATTGTTTTTTGCCTTCTGCAATTTCATCAAATTCTTCTTCGATCCTGGCAGTAAAACCATAATCCATTATGTCAGAAAAATATTCGACCAGAAAATCGGTTATCACCAAACCAAGATCAGTAGGAAATAATTTTGATCGTTCAGCGCCTGTTATTTCCTGTTCTGTTTTCTGATCGATCTTATCATGTTTAAAAACAAGCACGCGGTAATCTCTTAAAGTTCCTTCTTTATCACGCTTTTCAACATAACCTCGTTTCAAAATAGTTGATATAGTTGGTGCATATGTAGATGGCCTTCCAATGCCAAGCTCTTCTAGTTTTTTTACAAGTGATGCTTCTGTGTAACGCGGAGCAGGCCTTGTAAAACGTTCAATGGCTTTCATTTCATTTAATGATAATGCCTGGCCAACTCTTAACTGTGGCAACATGCCTTCTGTATCTTCTTCAGCTATTTCATCATCATCTTTATCTTCCATGTATACTTTCAAGAAGCCGTCGAACTTCAATACTTCGCCTTGCGCTGTTAATTCCTGGTTATTTGTTGAAATTGAAATTTTTGCTGTTGTCTTTTCAAATTCAGCATCACTCATCTGGCTTGCGATTGTACGCTTCCAGATTAATTCATACAAACGTTTTGTATCAGCATCATCAACCGTTACATTATCTATATAAGTTGGGCGAATTGCTTCATGCGCTTCCTGCGCACTTTCATTTTTGTTTTTGTATTTGCGTGGCTGCAAATATTTATCTCCGTATTGTTTGCTTATGTTGCCATAAATATCATTCAGCGCTGTATCGCTCAAACTCACACTATCTGTACGCATGTACGTAATGTTACCACTCTCATATAATTTCTGCGCAAGCACCATTGTTTTACTAACACCATAACCCAGTTTACGGCTTGCTTCCTGTTGCAATGTTGAAGTGGTAAAAGGTGCAGGAGAAGATTTTTTTGCCGGCTTAACCTGAATATCGCTAACAGTATAATTTGCACCAACACAGCTTTGTAAAAATGCTTCTGCATCTTCAGCATTTTTTTGCCGGCTGCCTTCTGCTTTAAAGCTTACATTCTTATCATTGATATCTTTTCCGCTGAAGATCGCTTCAAGTTTAAAACTGCTTGCAGCATTAAATGCATTTATTTCTCTTTCACGTTCAGCAATCAAACGCACCGCAACACTTTGCACGCGGCCTGCGCTTAATGAATTTTTCATGCTCATCTTGCGCCATAATACAGGACTTATTTCAAAGCCTACAATTCTATCTAAGATTCTTCTTGCCTGCTGCGCATTAACCAAATGCATATCAACTGTGCGCGGATTTCTTACGGCGCTTTGAATGGCAGGCTTTGTTATTTCATGAAAAACGATGCGTTTTGTTTTTGCAGGATCAAGGCCAAGCACTTCACACAAATGCCAGCTTATGGCTTCACCTTCGCGGTCCTCATCTGTTGCCAGCCAAACTTCATCAGATTTTTTTGCGATCTGCTTTAATTCTTTTACAACCTTTTGTTTGTCTTCAGGAATAATATAGCGTGGAGAATAATGATTATTTACATCAATGCCCATATCATCTTTTTCCAAGTCGCGGATGTGACCATAAGAGCTTTTTACCTCGAAGTCACTGCCAAGATATTTTTCAATGGTTTTAGCTTTTGCGGGACTTTCAACTATCAATAAATTTTTAGCCATGCATTTTTATTTTTTTGTGACCGGCAACCGTGCAGATGTCATCTTCGTTGTGTCACTCACTTATGCTTTTACATCAATGTTCAGCATGCGTGAACCGTGCAATATTAGAACAAAGAAATTAAAACGGGGAAATGTGAAGATTTAAGAGTAGTGAAAAGGTGGGCTACTTCAAATTGTCAATTGTTTTTTCGTTTCCTCTCGCATCAATATATTTCCAAAATATCCAACCATTTAGACTGGAATTTTTTCCCGTGATTTCTTTGTCACTTTTATTGCAGCAGCAGAGGGGCTCATGTTAGGCTCTCCATTATACATTATTTTTTTTGAAAGAGGATTAAAAGTGGCAGTTGCTTTCAAGTTAGTTCTTGAAAAATAGTGAAATATTTCAATCTGACTATTCGCTAATGAAGGGTCTTCTTTCAATGTTTCCAAGGAATCTAATTTTGAAGAATGGATTTCTTTATCAGGACTTGGAATATCGTCGATGCTAATTATTTTACTTTCACCCTTGCCATCAATACTTATTTTATTAAGATATTCTAAAGCTTTAAGGTTTGCACCAATACTTCCGGACTTTTCATTTGTGCAACCAAATTCTGTGACACATGCTCTTTTAAGTTGTACCCAAGCCACTTTCTTGTGTGTCTGAATATAGTTAAGCATTTTACTAATCAAAGTACTTTGATTGTTTAATCCGCGTGAATATCTCATTATGTAATCACGCTCATTATTAGCGCCAGGTACTGCTCCGGTATTAAATACGCTTTTAATTGATCCATGATTTTCTTGAATTCTATTTAGATTACTTGTTTTCAAATAAGGTTCAACAAAACGGGTTAAGAAAATATCTTTATCACCATCAACAAAAATTTCATTGCTATCAATCATTTCCTGGCACTTTTCAATGATGAGTTCGATAACCTGTTCAAATCTTTGAGGTTGTAAGTTTTCTTGCAAATCAAATAATTCATTTTGCCGTGTCTTTAATTCTTTGCTCAAAATATTTTTAATGAACTCTTTTGGCTCATCGCTTATTCTCTGTTCAATTTCCTGGATTTGATTTATTAATTCTTCTATTCTTTCTCTCATGGTAAGAATTTTTTTATCAATTAAGTTCTTCTCAATATTATTGAAGTTAATAGTGTTGGCTGAAATTATATTATCCAATTCACCAACTTCAACAAGCCTTATCCCCTTGCTTTCCTGTGGTTGATTATTCTCTCTTGTTGAAATTTCTTTGATGCCGATAATTGCTTTTTGGGAAGGGCAAATATTTTTATCAGTACCATATAAACTCCAATTCCTATCCATTTTTGGTAACCCATGTTCTTTCCAAAGCCCCGCATTATCAAGCACAATTCCATATTGTTTGTTTTGATGAGGCCGCATACACCGGCCAACCTGTTGCAGAAATAAGGTTAACGATTTAGTAGGCCTTGCAAGTTGAACAGCATCAACATCGGGACAATCAAAGCCTTCAGTAAAAATATTTACGTTGCATAAAATTTTAAATTGATTATTTCTAAAATCACTTACAATTTTCCTGCGTTCGTCGGTTGCGGTGTAAGTGTCAATAGCTTTTGCAGTAAAACCGCTACTGTTATATTTTTCTACAATTTTTGTACAGTGTGCTCTGTTAACAGCGAATACAATCATCTTTTTGTTATGGGCAAAATCAATATAGCTTTGAACTAAATCAGCCATTACTGCATTGTCCTGCATTACTTCACTTAATTCCGTTTCGTCATAGTCGCCAGCCCTTATTTTAATATTGCTTATATCGGGCGTATGGCTTGCAAAATATCTTATGTCAGATAAGTGATTGTTTTTGATGAACCATTTAATTGAATCGGTTGTAATTAATTTATCAAATAAATCCCCGAAGCCTTCGCCGTTTGTTCTTATCGGTGTAGCAGTTACGCCTAAGAATTTGCTGCCTGGATAAAACTCCCAAAGTTTTTTGTAAGTACTTGCTAAGGCATGATGCGCTTCATCAATAATTACCAATGAAAATATATCTTTTTGGTGTTCATCCCGCCTTACCAAAGTTTGAATAGAAGCAATCTGTATAGGCGAAGATTGGTCACCGATGAAGTTGGATGATATTATGCCAGCAGTTAAATGAAAATCTTTTACCAATCTTTTGAATGCCTGGTCAACTAATTCTTTTCTATGCGTTATGATTAAAACTTTTTTATCAGGGTAAAGTTCAGTTGTAAATTTTCTTACGAGTTCACAAAAGAGCGTGGTCTTTCCTGTTCCTGTTGGCATTTGAAACAATACACTATTACTGTCTTTCCAAGCATGCATAATGTCATCAATTCCATTTGTCTGATAGTCTCTTAGATTAACCAATGTATTTGTGTTTAGGATTTCTGCTTGTGTGAAAAATTGATTGAATAATTATTATGTCTTTACCTTTTTCAATTCTATAAATAATCAGGAATGGAAATTTTCTTACCCTTGTTTCTCTTAGATTTTTATTTCTTTTAGCGTAGCGTTCCGGATTTTCTTCTATTTGTTGAATTCTTTTAAATACTTCAATTTCAAATTTATCACCCAGTTCAGACTGTTGCTTCTCATACCAAAGCCAAGCATCAGATAGTTCCTTTCTTGCTCTCGCGGTTAGATTGGAAAAATATCTCACTTAGTCCTGTATTTTGCTTTAAAATCTTCCATAAAATTTTTTACTTCCTCAATTGTATAACCTTCGGATTCACCTTTTTCCCATGCTTCAAGTTCTTTGTCCAGCTCTTTCACAAATTCTTCATCTTCATACCATGGTTTTGTTTCTTCATCTTCATCAAAATCATCGTCATTCACACTGCTGTATAATAAATCTGCAATAGCGATTTTTTCTTCATCAGGAAGTTTCAGCAATTCTTTTATATTATAAGGCATATAAACTTTATTGAGTAATAAAATTACAAAGACTAAATGAAAAGGAATTTTAAATGCTGCTTAAAAATATACAGTACAAGTGTTGCGACGCAAGGAACGATGCCATGAAATACTTCAGTTGGTATCAAATAAACCACAAAGACACGAAGACGCAAAGTATCACAAAGACTTAGTGTAACTTAATGTCTTTGTGTCTTCGTGGTTCGAATAAAAAAATATTAATTTCCCTTCAGGGAATAAGATGGAGCTTCTAATCCAGCTTCAGCACCGCTAAAAATGCTTCCTGTGGAACTTCAACGTTACCGATCTGGCGCATGCGTTTCTTGCCTTCTTTTTGTTTTTCAAGCAGTTTGCGTTTACGACTGATATCACCACCATAACATTTTGCAGTAACATCTTTTCTGAAAGCGCTGATGGTTTCGCGTGCAATGATCTTTGCGCCAATAGCAGCTTGTATTGCGATTGCAAATTGTTGTCTTGGTAAAAGTTCCTTTAGTTTTTCGCAAAGCTTTCTTCCGAAATCCTGCGCGCGGCTGCGATGAATTAATGCACTTAATGCATCTACTTTATCAGCATTTAATAAAATATCCATCTTCACAATATCAGCTTCGCGATAACCGATAGGAGTATAGTCGAATGAAGCATAACCACGCGTTGAACTTTTTAATTTATCATAAAAATCAAACACGATCTCGGTTAAAGGCATTTCAAAAATTAATTCAACACGCGTTGTAGTTAAGTAAGATTGGTTGATGAGAATGCCACGTTTGCCTAAACACAAAGTCATAATGTTGCCGATATATTCAGGCTGCGAAATTACCTGCGCACGAATGTAGGGCTCATCAATATAATTAATCTTGGTGGTATCCGGCATTTCTGCCGGATTGTTCACGATAATATTTTCGCCGCTGGTTGTGTAGGCATGAAAGCTAACGTTAGGAACAGTTGTAATTACTGTTTGATTGAACTCGCGTTCCAAACGTTCCTGTATAATTTCCATGTGCAGCAAACCGAGAAATCCGCAACGGAAACCAAAGCCTAAAGCTTGCGATGTTTCCAATTCATACGTAAGCGATGCATCATTCAATTGCAGTTTATCCATGCATTCGCGCAACTCTCCAAAATCATCGGTTGATACAGGATAAATGCCTGCAAATACCATTGGTTTTACATCTTCAAAGCCCTTAATGGCCTCGCCGGGATTTGATGCCACAGTAATGGTATCGCCAACCTTAAGTTCTTTTGCATTTTTTATTCCGGTGATGATGTAACCAACGTCACCGGTTTTTACCCTGTCTTTTGGGAGTAAACCTAATTTTAAGGTGCCTACTTCAGCAGCCTGGTATTGTTGGCCGGTTGAAATGATCTTGATGACTTCATCTTTCTTTACCGAACCATTGAATACACGGAAGTAAGCAATGATACCGCGGAAACTGTTGAACACACTGTCGAATATCAAAGCCTGCAAAGGTGCATCAGGCTTGCCTGTTGGTGCAGGAATGCGTTTAACAATAGCTTCTAAAATTTCTTCAATACCAATTCCGTTTTTTGCGCTTGCCAACAAAATTTCTTCTTCTTTGCAACCGATCAATTCCATTACCTGGTCTTTCACTTCGGCGATCATGGCGCCATCCATATCTATCTTGTTAATAACAGGAATTATTTCCAGGTCATTCTCAATTGCTAAATACAAATTGCTGATAGTTTGCGCCTGTATGCCCTGCGTTGCATCCACTAACAACAAAGCTCCTTCGCACGCTGCTAACGCGCGGCTTACTTCATAACTAAAATCAACGTGACCGGGCGTATCAATTAAATTAAAAATATATTTTGCGCCATTATAACTATAATCCATTTGAATGGCGTGACTTTTAATGGTAATTCCCTTTTCACGTTCAAGGTCCATATCATCCAGCACCTGCGCCATCATATCTCTTTCACTGATAGTTTTGGTATGCTCTAATAAACGATCTGCAAGCGTACTCTTTCCATGGTCAATATGCGCAATAATGCAGAAATTCCTGATCTCCTTCATAAGCGGCAAAGATAATGTTGGGTTTGTTAATTGATTTGAAATGCTTTTAACGACCTAATACTTCATTGTAAACAGCAAGAAATTGATTTGCGATAGTTTGATAATTGTATTTCGAAATTGCGCTTTTTGAAATGGTTTCCAGATCGAATTTATTCAGATTATTCATTATTGAAATGATAGCTTTTTGAAGTTCATCTGTATTACCCGTCTCAACCAAAATTCCGTTGGTTTCATTTACAGCTTCCATAATACCACCAACATTTGACGCCACTACCTGCAAACCGCAACATAAAGCTTCAACAATAACACAGGGAAAATTTTCGTGTTTGCTGAACAAAATGAATGCATCAGCCTGCTGCATTTGCTTTGCAACTTCTTCATAACTTATTGCACCGGTAAATTTAATTTTTGATTGAAGGTTTAATTGTTCAACCAGTTGTTCATAATCTTTATTGATTGGCCCGCAAATGATCAGTTCCCAATCATTTCTTATTGCCTGGATATTTTTAAATGTTTGAATGATCTTGCCAACATTCTTTACAGGATGCATTGTTGAAGCATGCAGCCATCTGAAAACGCTGTTTTTTTGTTTTGGTTTGAAGTTGAAATGATTTGTATCAACAACATTTGGAATACCGCGTATATCGTTTATGTGAAACATTTGTTTTAGAACCTTTGCTATGGCTAAAGAAACGTTTGTTACCAATGCTGCCTGCCGGAATATTTTTTTTGTATAATACCTGAAAAAAAAACTGTGTTCGTTAAATTTATCTTTTAAGGAAGATTGCTCCGAAACGATATAAGGAATATTGAATTCTTTATAAAACCTCAGTGAAATAATACCGGCTTTCATAGGTACATGAACGTGAATTAGATCAGGCCTGCCTTTCTCTTGTATATATTGATGAATGATCTTCCTGTAATAATTTAAATAAGCTTTATTATATCGTATCTTATCAATTATAGCAATTCCTGTTTTTTTAAAATAGAAATAATGTATGGCTTCATGCAGTTTACCATCATCGTTTATAACAACTTTATTTAAATAACCAAAATCTTTTCCTGCTTGTATTACGTGAATAAGATCAATAGGTATTAAAGTTGAAACTGCTTTTGCATGGCGTTGTATGAAATCGCCATTCGTTGGCTCATATTCATCGGGATACCAGCTTGCCAGCCATAAGACTTTCATTAAGCAGCTTTATTAAATTTTAATAATGAAAATAAGACTGCATAGTCTGTTTTTTTCCATTTGAAAAACTCTATCCAGGATATAGAATAATCACGATAAAAATTCCACATGGAGAAACCTGCATTAGCCATATAGCTTGCTGTGCTTACTGCCGCAGCGGCGATTATTCCATAACGGGGAACAAAAACCAAATCGCCGGTTATCATAACAATCAGTCCGATTATAGCTCCGTATAAATTAATTCTTACTTTGCCTTTACCGGCAAAATGGGCAGATAATAATGAAAGTACGCTCAAAGAAAATATCCCGGGAATTATGATGAGCATCGGCAATTGCATTTTATTAAATGTTTCTCCAAAAAGCAGTACAAAAAATTTGCCGCCAAATAAAGCAATTAAAATAAATACCAATAAATATAACTGCGAAAATAAACGCGCCATTGTAATGATCGCATCACTTAAAGTTTTCTCCTCAATGCCTTTGGCTGTTCGCGGAAAAACAACACTGGCAATTATTTGTGGTACCAAAAGCATTAACTGCCCGAGCTTGGAAACCTGTATATAATTTCCAAGGTCTGCAGCAGTGCATACAGGGCTGTATTTCACAAAAAAATAATCTACCCTGTAAACAAGAAAAAAAATTGCATTTGCACCTAACGCAGTTAAAGAATACTTAAGCAGTTTTTTAAAATAGTGGCGTGACGGGAAACCTATGGCGCCCTCTTTTTTATATTGAATTATATAAGAAAGAAAAACCATTATACCACCGGTTAAAAATGTTGCGAAATACAATAAGATTATCCATTCATTGTGACCTGAATGTGTATTTTTATCTTTATCGGGAATTATAAGAACAAAAACAAGATTAACGATAGCTAATAGAAAATTCGGTAAAAAATAATTCTCCCTCGTATAATACATGCCTACGCAATAATTGGACAGCGCCTGGCCCGATACATATAAAAAAGCAAACCCACAGTACCAGTAAACAAGTGTTTTATCAACAGGAGGATTGAACAAAAAGTACAGGTACACCAGACCTGTACTCAACACACCGGCAACTATGCTCCAGGCTGCACCAAGTATAATAAGTTTATTTTTTTCAATGATATTCGATGAAGCAAAATAAATAACACCTGCTTCTCCGCCCAGGCTTAAAACCACGTACAGGAATGAAAAGATAACATTCAGGAAATACAAATTCCCGATATCGGCAGCCTGTAAAAAACGCGATAAGAAAACATTAACCAATAATATGGAAAAAAAATAAAAGCTACGCCAGATGATACTCTGTGTAAGTAATTTTTTTAAACCCATTTGCGGGATATTATTTCAGGCTTTTGATGATAGCAATAAATTCATCGGCGAGAAGAGAAGCACCGCCAACCAAACCGCCATCAACATCAGGCTGAGAAAAAATTTCTTTTGCATTAGAAGCTTTTACACTGCCGCCGTATAAGATGCTGATGTTATCTGCAACATCTTTTCCATATTTATCTGCAAGTACTTTACGCAGGTGCGCATGCATTTCCTGAGCCTGTTCGCTTGTTGCAGTTTTGCCCGTGCCGATTGCCCAGATTGGTTCGTATGCAATTGCAATTTTTTGAACATCATCAGCAGAAAAATGAAATAAAGATTCTTCTAACTGTGTTGACACAAATTCATTTTGTGTTTGTGCATCGCGAATGCTTAATGGTTCGCCGCAGCAAAAGATTGGTGTGATGTTATATTCAAGTGCGATATTTAATTTCTCCGCCAAAAAAGCATTGCTTTCCTGGAAATATTCTCTGCGCTCAGAATGACCGATCACAACATATTGTATGTTTAATGATTGCAGCATTTCAACAGAAACTTCTCCTGTGTATGCGCCTGATTTTTTGCTGTAACAATTTTGCGCGGCGATATAAAAATTTTCTTTGTTATTTAATTTTTGCTGCGCCAGTTGCAGGTAAGGAGAAGGCACAGCAAATACTGCAAGTTGATCGCTGCTTAAACTAATATCTGCAGATAAAATGTTATCTAATAAAACTTCGGCTTTATCAACCGTTAAATTCATTTTCCAGTTTGCGGCTGCTATTTGTTTTCTCATATAAAATTTTTTTGGTTACCGGCAGTTGTACTTGTGGCATCACGGTTGCGTCGCAACACTTTTACTGTTGATACCCTGAGCATCTGCTTATAACCGGCGCTCAAAAATATACTTTAACACAGAAATTTCTGCAGAAGATAATTCAAGGCCTTTCATTTTTTTCCAGTTGTTGATGTGTTCAACCGCTTTATCAAACTTATAATTTGAAGTATGATGTATTCCCCATCTGAAATCACCAATAGTTTTAGGCATTAATCCTTCACCAAAAATATTATTGCAAATACCAATAATTGAACCTGAATTAAGAGAAGTATTTATTGCAGTACGATTATAGTCGCCCATTATCATTCCGAATTTTTTACCAACATGTATGTTTCTTCCGGAGGCATCATGCAATACATTTATTTCCCCCCCGGTATTTTTTACATTACTGTTGCTGGTTCCCGCACCGAGATTGCACCACCAATCAATTACTGCATTGCCAAGATAACCATCGTGCGCTTTATTGCTATAACATTGCAACAGGCTGTTCTTTAATTCTCCTCCAGCCGTACAATTAGGGCCAACAGTAGTAGCGCCATAAATTTTTGTTCCCATTTTTACAATAGCACTTTCACAAATTGCAATGGGGCCGCGCAAAACACTGCCTTCCATCACCGTTGCATTTTTACCGATATACACAGGCCCGGTGGATGCATTAATGATGCAACATTCAACAACAGCGCCTTCTTCAATAATTACATTTTCAGGCTGAATAACTTTATTGGTATCAGAAATTGTTTGTGTGGTACTTCTTGCAAAAAGCAATAAAAAATCCCGTCGCAACTGTTCATTATTCCAAACAATAAGCTGCCATGGATATTCCAGACGTTGCGCAGATTTTACCCGGATAATTTTTTTTAAAATATGATGCAGACCTGGCAGCATTAAACTCCGAAATATTAACTGTTGTTCTGCCTGCTACAATACCTTGTTCATCATACAAAGCTTCGCCTGTTTGAAGCGAAAGAATTTGCGAACGTATGTCATCATCATCTTTGAGCATTGCATCTATCATCAAATATTCATCATCAGGAAGCAGGCCATATAATCCGGACAAATATTTTTCTGCAAGCACATAAACAGGAAAGCCGCTGATTGCTTCCCATCTTTCTTTCACTGAAAAAATCCCGCAACGTATGTCTGCAACTGCTTTCGTTTGTGCAAGCGGATATAAATTTTGCTTCGCATCTGTATCAAGTAAAACGATTACCATTATTTGTAAAGATATTGTTGTAAAAAAGAGAATGAAAAATTTATAATCTCTTTCGCATTACATTTACCGCGTTACAAAAGCAATAAAGCAACCGTTCATGCATTTTAGAAAAGCAGCTCCTCTTTTTTTTCTTGCTGTAGTAAGTATGTGTTTTAGTATGTGCTCTTCAACTTCAGTAAAAGATAATGGTAAGAAAAATGGAAAAGATACAACACTTAATAAACCTGATTTTGCATTCAACCCATTAAGTGATCAACAGACAGCTGCATACCAGGCAGCCGTTGAAGATTTTTATGAAACACATTTTGTAAAAACAGGTTTTAATGGTGCAATTCTTGTAGCAAAGAATGGACAGATTGTTTTTGAACAATACAGAGGCTACAGCAATTTTGTAACAAAGGAAAGTCTTAACGAACATTCTCCATTTCACATCGCTTCTACTTCCAAAACATTTACAGGAATGGCGATATTGAAATTATGGGAAGAAGGAAAGCTTTCGCTTGATGATTCGTTACAAAAATATTTTCCAAATCTTCCGTATCATGGGATTACTATAAAAATGATGCTGAGTCACCGAAGTGGTTTGCCGAATTATCTATATTTTATGGACAGTATTTGGGACAAGCACAAGGAAATGACAAATGAAGATGTATTGAATGCTTTGATCGTTCATCATCCCCGCATACAAAACCTGCCCGATAAAAGATTTCAATATTGCAACACCAACTTTATGTTGCTTGCATTGATAGTAGAAAAAATAACGGGAGAGAATTTTCCTGATTATATGAAGCAGCATGTATTTGAACCGCTTGGTATGCATGATACTTTCATTTTTTCAATAAAAGATACTGCTAATTATAATCCTACCTGGTCTGTATCACGGCCTTTTCTTATGGATGCTTATGATTGCACTTATGGCGATAAAAATGTGTACAGCACCGTTCGCGATCTTTTTGCGTGGGATAAATCTTTATACCAGCATACATTCTTAAAAAAATCTACGCTGGATATGGCTTTTACACCCACGAGCAATGAAGTGCGTTCCATGCATAATTATGGCTTGGCCTGGAGATTATTTATTAAAAATGAAGACACTGTTGTGTATCATAACGGCAAATGGCACGGAACAAATACTTCATTCATAAGACTGGTGCAGGATACAGCTACCATAATTGTTTTGGGTAACAAAGAAAACCGGAACATTTACCAGGCGAAAGAAATGGAAAACATTTTCAACGGCAAATCAGAAATGGATAAACTGGATGAATAATGAATGAATTTATTTTAACCCGTTGGTCAATTAACCCGGCATAAGTAAAACAGGGAACAAAATATTGGTTAATTAACTATTAAAAACACACAAAACAGAGACAAAAGAGAGGCAAAACACAGACAGAACATACAATCTTTCTATGTTTTGCCTGATTTTTTTTATTCTTTAAATTGATGTTGATAATATTTACTCAATACAGGTTAAGGAATTTTGCCTTCACTTTCTGCCCGTTAAAAACAAAGTAACTTAGAGGCACATAGTAAAAATGTTATTATTGAGTTCCAATTATTTTTAATCGTACACCAGGTTTATATTACTATGCACTAATTAAAACTTACTGTTATTTTTGCAGACTTTTAATAAACTACACATGAGCGTATTGCTTAATAAAAATTCAAAAGTTATTGTACAGGGATTCACCGGAACAGAAGGCAGTTTTCATGCCAGCCAGATGATCGAATACGGAACACAGCTTGTTGGCGGAGTTACACCGGGTAAAGGTGGAACAACCCATCTTGACAGGCCGGTGTTTAATACGGTTGCTGATGCATTGAAGGAAACCGGCGCCAACGTAAGCATCATATTTGTTCCGCCTGCATTTGCGGCTGATGCTATCATGGAAAGTGCGGAAGCAGGAATAGAACTGATAGTTTGTATAACAGAGGGTATTCCGGTTCAGGATATGGTGAAAGTGAAAAATTATTTATTGGGGAAATCATCACGATTAATTGGTCCCAATTGTCCCGGTGTTATTACGGCAGATGAAGCTAAGGTTGGAATTATGCCCGGATTTATTTTCAAGAAAGGCCGCATAGGAATAGTTTCAAAATCAGGTACACTTACTTATGAAGCAGCTGACCAAGCGGTAAAAGCAGGACTTGGAATCAGCACTGCTATCGGCATTGGTGGCGATCCCATCATTGGTACGACCACAAAAGAAGCGGTTGAATTATTTATGAACGATGATGAAACCGATGGTATTATCATGATAGGTGAAATAGGTGGAGGCATGGAAGCTGAAGCTGCACGATGGATAAAAGAAAATAGCCGCAAACCTGTTGTTGGTTTTATTGCAGGGCAAACGGCTCCAGCCGGCCGAAGAATGGGACACGCTGGAGCAATAATTGGCGGAGCAGATGATACAGCTGCAGCTAAAATGAAAATATTGACTGATTGTGGGGTACACGTGGTGGCAAGTCCTGCAGACATAGGCAAAACCATGGCTAATGTTTTAAACAAATAATTTCGTTGATCCAACTATTTTCTAGGGTCACATTATATTAGACCTGTACTGGCAGGCTCATAATTTATTTCATTTATTTCTTTCAGATACTTTCCTTAAATGGAAAAAAGCAGTTTCATAGATTATATCAGGATTTTTTGCCGTAGCGGTCATGGCGGTGCCGGTAGCCGGCATTTTATGCGTACGAAATTCAATCCAAAGGCTGGCCCTGACGGTGGCAATGGTGGCAGAGGCGGGCATATCATTCTCAAGGGCAATAAGCAATTATGGACACTTCTTCACCTGAGATATTATAAAAATGTTATTGCTTCAGATGGAGAAGGAGGTGATAAAAATAATTGTACAGGAGCAGATGGAAGAGATATAACTATCCAGGTGCCGCTGGGCACTGTTGCCAGGGATGAGGAAACCGGCAAGCTGGAAGCTGAAATTTTGGAAGACGGGCAGGAAGTTATTTGGTTACGCGCCGGGCGCGGCGGATTGGGTAATGCAAATTTTGCAACAGCTACCAACCAGGCTCCCGAATACGCACAACCTGGCGAACCGGGAATTGAATCCTGGAAAACACTGGAATTAAAAGTACTGGCTGATGTTGGGTTGGTTGGGTTTCCAAATGCAGGCAAATCAACATTATTGTCTGTCATTACCGCAGCCAAGCCAAAAATTGCAGACTATGCTTTTACAACATTAACCCCACAATTGGGCATTGTGGAATACCGTGATGGCAAATCTTTTTGTATTGCAGATTTGCCTGGTATAATTGAAGGCGCAGCAGAAGGAAAAGGACTTGGTCATCGTTTTCTCAGGCATATTGAAAGAAATGCAGCCTTGTTATTTGTAATTCCTGCCGATAGTAATAATCATACAAAAGAATTTGAAATTCTGTTAAATGAATTGAAAGAATTCAATCCTGAAATGCTACAGAAAGATTTTCTAATCGCTATCAGCAAAAGCGATATGCTTGATCATGAATTGAAAAAGGCAATTATAAACGAACTCCCCAAAAACATTCCCCATATATTTATTTCATCCATCACCAGCCAAGGCATGAGCGAACTAAAAGACCTGCTCTGGCAAACACTCAATAAAAAACCAGAATAAACTTACAATCGTTAGTAAAAAATTTTTCTGAAGCAGGGTTACCTTATTTCTTTAAAAGTATTAATGTGTAATTATTACACAATTACGTATTGAAGGATCAAAATTAACTGCCTTGTTTTGCCTTTGAAAAACTCGATTGTTGTCCATTAATGATAAATTTTTTTAACATTAAAACAGACAATTATGAAACAGTCATTTTTGAAATTATCAGGAAAAAAATTCGTAGCAGCGGTTATTTTATCGGCATCTTTAGCACTTACATCTGTTGCCGCAACTGCACACGTTAGCAAAAATTATATTGAAATAGTATCCGGCGAAAATACCAATGTCCAATTCACAGGCAGCACCAGCGATGCTTTATTGTTTAAAGTGCATGTAAAAAATGAAAAAGCAGACAACTTCACTTTAACAATCAGGAATAACAGCGGTGATGTTTTATTCGCCAAAACTTTTAATGAAGCAGATTTTGAAAAACAATTCAAACTGATCAAAGGCGACCAGGATAATTCACAGTACACTTTCACTATTACTTCAGCTAACAAAAACCTGGAAGGTACTTATGTTGTAACTACTTCAGAACATACAGTTGATGATGTAGCTATAAACAAGCTTTAATTATTTCTAATATCTATGTATCAACTTCCCAATAATTTAAAAATTGGGAAGTTTTTATTTTATAACCTCTCTAACAATTCATTGTAAAAAAGTTCTCAACCTCTTTTTTATTTTTGCATTTCGTAATAAAATAATAACCATTGCTGTTATTATTGCACTGACCTTTATTTTTGATATGTAAATATGTCCCCCTGATGAAGAAATTAATTCTGGCATGTGCGGCTTGTGTTGTTGTTTGTTCTTCAATGATCGCCATAAACTCAAAAAAAGCTATGGCTTCGGATCCTGGTAAAACAGCATCTGCAAACATTAGTATGGGCACAGACAATTCCTTTGAAATAAAATATTGGATAGACTCATTATATAATAAAATGGGCTTGGCCTCGGTTAATTTATCACGTGATGTATTTTTTACTGCCTGCAAAGGTTACGAGTATATGCTGTCGCAGAATGCGTTGATGAAACAAGGCATTTTAACTGTCTGCGACTTTAGTCAAAGCAGCAGTAAAAAAAGATTGTATGTGCTGGATTTAAACAAGTGCAAAATAATCTTTAATACATATGTATCTCATGGCCATAATTCCGGCAATGATTATGCTACAACTTTTTCTAACAGCAACGAATCGCATAAAAGTTGCCTTGGTTTTTTACGTACTGCCGAAACTTATAATGGCGACAACGGATATAGTATGAGGCTTGACGGAATGGAAAATGGTTTTAACGATAATGCAAGAGAAAGAGCGATTGTAATGCATGGCAGCAATTATGTAAACGACCAGCGTGCTTCAAAAGGCGCTATGATGGGCCGTAGCTTTGGTTGCCCGGCAGTTCCTGCAGCAGAAGTAAAAAATATTATTAATTGCATTAAAGGTGGCAGTTGCTTTTTCGACTATTATCCTGATAAATATTATACGCAGGTTTCCAAAATATTAAATGCAAATTTCTCCTGGCCTGTTGTTCAGACTATTCAATTGGCTTCAATAAAAATTCCTGATAGCCTGCTTAAATTTCCTATACATATAGATCCTGTTAATTAATAGTTAGATTTAACCCTTACAATACAAGCAGTATAAATATCATCCGGAGAAATTAGATTTTTTCCATTACTTTTGCCGCCTTAATAGAAAGAAGAAAAATCTGGATGCAATTAAATAATTTAAGATGTCTTATTTAACTACTGAAAAGAAAACAAACATTTTTACCGAATTTGGAGGTAAACCAGAAAACACCGGTTCTGTTGAAGCTCAGATTGCTTATCTTACTGAACGTATTTCAAGTATTTCAAAACACCTGAAGACTAATAAAAAAGACTTCAGTACAAACAGTGGTCTCATGCTCATGGTGGGTCAGCGCAAACGCTTACTAACTTATCTTCAGAAAAAAAACCTGCAGGGCTATCGCGCCTTAATTGAAAAGTTAGGCCTCAGAAAATAGCTTGAATAAAATATTGCGATCCCAACTAAAATATGGTTGGGATTAGTTTTTTGAGGAATACGCCGATTCATTTCTGCTGTTTAGTATACGGGTTTATTATGATGCCAACCAGTCTTTCAGCATATTTGCCCAATTATTTTCTCTTTCTCCATTATTAATTAAAATCTGAGAAGTTATGTTATCTCAACCTATACAATCAACATTCACACTGCCCGGTGGGCAGGAAGTGATCATTGAAACGGGTAAGCTTGCACGGCAGGCCGACGGTGCGGTTACAATACGCCAGGGCAATTGCATTATTCTCGCCACAGTGGTTGCCTCAAAAGAGCCAAGAGAAGGTCAGGATTGGTTTCCATTAACTGTTGATTACAACGAAAAATTTGCTTCAGCCGGAAGAATTCCCGGTTCATTTTTTAAACGCGAAGGAAGGCTCAACGATTATGAAATACTTATCAGCCGCCTCATCGATCGCGCTTTACGCCCATTATTTCCAGAAGACTATTTCTGCGATGTGCAGGTATTGGTTACACTCATCTCATCAGATGCTGAGGTCATGCCTGATTCTTTAGCATGCCTGGCTGCAAGTGCTGCGCTGGCTGTTTCAGATATTCCTATTAAAGAAATTATTTCTGAAGTGCGCGTTGCAAGAGTTGATGGTGAAATGGTTATCAACCCAACACGTACACAGGCGTCAAAGGCCGACATGGATTTTATTATTGGCGCTACAGAAAAGAACCTCATGATGGTTGAGGGTGAGAGTGAAGAATGCAGCGAAGAAGATCTTGTAAATGCATTACAGCTTGCGCATGATGCCATCCGTGTTCAGATAAAAGCACAGCAGGAATTGCGTGATAAACTTGGTGTAACACAGAAACGTGATTATGCAAAAGCGGAAGTAAATGAAGAACTGAAACAAAAAGTAATTGAATTTTGTAAGGACAGGCTTTACCAGGTTGCATCCGGGGGCACTGCAAAAACCGAAAGGTCAGACGCATTCAAACTTATTAAGGATGAATTATTATTAAGCCTGCCTGAAGATACTACTGATGTGCATTTAAAGCTTGCTAAAAAATATTATGACGACCTTCAATGGGAAGTTGTTCGCAACATGATGCTTGATGACCGTAAGCGTCTGGATGGCCGCAAACTTGACGAGGTTCGCGCACTGAGCATGGAAGCAGATGTCCTTCCTTCTCCGCATGGCTCTGCATTATTCACAAGAGGTGAAACACAATCTTTAACTACCGTTACATTAGGTACTCCGTTAGATGAATTATTGGTTGAAAGCGCTGCTACAAGCGTGTACAGCAATTTCATCTTACATTATAATTTTCCTCCTTTCTCAACCGGCGAAGTTAAACCTATGCGTGGCCCGGGCAGGAGAGAAGTTGGCCATGGTAACCTTGCCATGCGCAGTTTAAAGCAGATGATGCCGGGAAAAGATTATCCCTATACCGTGCGCATTGTAAGTGATATTTTAGAAAGCAATGGTTCATCATCAATGGCTACTGTTTGTGCAGGATCACTGGCACTAATGGATGCAGGTGTTCCTCTTCCAAAACATGTAAGCGGTGTTGCCATGGGATTGATAACAAGAGCTTCCGACAATAAATATGCGATCCTTACAGACATTCTTGGTGATGAAGATCATTTGGGTGATATGGATTTTAAAGTAACAGGAACCCGCGATGGTATTTGCGGTGTGCAGATGGATATTAAGGTCGATGGCTTAAGCATGGATGTTATGCGCGAAGCGCTTGGGCAGGCACGTACGGGAAGATTACATATTCTTGATGCAATGTACATAGCGGTTGAAGTTGCAAGACCTGAAGTTAAAGAACATGCACCGCGTATGGAAAAACTGATCATTGATAAAGAATTTATCGGTGCAGTCATCGGGCCCGGCGGTAAGGTTATACAGGAGATACAAAAAGAAACCGGTACAACAATTAACATAGAAGAAGTAGGCAACTTTGGTGAAGTAAGCATTTTCTCTACCAATAAAGAAAGTGTTGAAAAAGCAGTAAAGTGGGTAAAAGGAATTGTTGCAGTACCGCAGATAGGGGATGTATATGAAGCCAGGGTAAAGAGCATTCAGCCTTATGGCGCTTTTGTTGAATTTCTTCCGAAAAAAGAAGGATTATTGCACATTAGCGAAATAAGCTGGAAACGCCTTGAAACTATGGAAGGCATTTTTAACGAAGGTGATGTGGTTAAGGTGAAACTTGTAGGGCTTGATCCCAAAACCGGCAAGTTTAAATTAAGCCGTAAAGCTTTAATGCCTAAGCCCGAGCATCAAACCAGGTCGCAGGAATAAACTAAGTTTATTGTATAAATAATAAGTAAAGCCCAATGTTTAAAGCATTGGGTTTTTTATTGGCTCTAAAATCAAAAAAAGAGAGTTCCAAACTTAATGGTTCATATCAATTAAAATATAAACAAATAATTGATTTAATGTGTTAATCTCCGCTCGCCTAATCCTCACATTAACTAATCACTTTTTACAGGTATCTTGGCATTCAAAACCTACACGCTTGCTCATGGGCAAGAAATCACTGATATTTTTATGCTTTACTTTTAGCGCTTTCCATATTTTTTCACAAACACTTAATGAAAAAAAAGCAGAGCATCTTGGTTTAAAAGATGGTTTGCCTGATGCAGGCATCACTTCCATTTGCCAGGATGAAGATGGTTTCCTGTGGATAGGAACCACGAATGGCCTAAGTAAATACAACGGCGTTGAATTTCAAAATTATTATCATACAAAAGACAGCAATTCATTGCCCGGTAATTATATCAGGAAGATCATCAATCTTTCTCATCACCGCATATTGATTGGCGATGCATCGGGTTTAAGTATTTTTTATACCGGTAAAAATATTTTCAAAAACCTGTTCATACAAGCGCTGCAAAACACTTTTCCTTTTGAAAACAATTTTACAATCGTGGCGGTTGATGCGAACCAGAATATCTGGGCAGTTTCACAAACTACATTGTATAAACTTGATACAAACCTTCACATCATTCAATCATGGAAACAGCC
>JABDAV010000008.1:50858-57567 GCA_013289015.1 Bacteroidota bacterium
AAACCAATGAATGCAAGTTCATTTATTTACATTATTAAAATAAAGCCACTTGCAAATGGGCAGGTTATTTTTCAAACAGTTTCTACTGATAACGCTAATTATTTTATTTATTTACCGGAACAAAAAAAGATCATATCATTAGCTGAACTTCAAAACAATTCTTTAGATTTTCTTTATAAAACTTCTGCTGCAGTCAGAGATGTTTGCTTTGATAATAATCAGAATGCATATTTTGTAAAGTATGAAGTTGACAGCATTTTTTATTTTGATTTTTCAACAAAAAGAGTAAGTGCATTTTTTCTCGGAAACGATTTTAGAAAGCAACAGGTTTATTTTAATTGCAATCTTGATTTTATCAATAATAATCTTATAAGCTGCATTTTATCGGGCGGCGGACTTTTGTATTGGAAAAATGCATTTCAACCCGGGGAAAATTATTTTCAAAAAAATCTCGTCTTTGCACAGGAAGAACCAACGTGCACTTTCAGTGATGATGAAGGCAATGTATGGATAGGAGCTTCAAACGGTTTATACAAATACACGCTCGCAAAAAATTACCTTGATATTATTCCGTTCCCGCAATCAAACAATGAAACAAAAGAAAATATTCAGCTTGAATCAATTGCTTCAGATGCCAACAGGATTTTAATATCAACGAATGGAGCAGGCATTTTTTATAGCAGTGATACTTCATGGAAAAATGAATTATGGAATGAACATGCAACGTTGCATGACGTATGGAGTATAAAAAGTTTTGACAAAGATGTTTACACAGTCGCTACACAGCAAGGTTTGTATAAATGGAATATTGACTCTGATAAACATATTCGTTTTGCATTCCCAAAAAATTTTGAATGGATAAATGCATTGCCTATTACTATTCAGTTTAAAGACAGTAAAAATGTTTTTTGGATTGGTTTGGGCGCAGGCAAAGGTGTAGCTGCATACAATTTAAAAACCGGCGATATAAAAATTTACAGCAGGTATGGAAGTAAATATTTTCCGCTCAGCTATCCGATTGCTGTTGATGAAGATGAACATGGAAACTTATGGATGGGCGGCCCGCATGGTATTGGCCTAGCAAGTTACAACAGGGCAAAAGATTCATTCACATTAATACCGCCCGCATATAATGCTGATTTTGATAATGGTGAGATCAATTCAATTTATGCAGATCACAAAGGGCATGTATGGCTTGGCACTGCATCAGGTTTGATAAAATATGATATTGAAAAGAATGATTTTAAAAAATTCAATATTCAATCCGGTTTGGCGGGAAACATTATACAGGATTTGGATGCTGATGCGAAAGGCTGGCTGTGGGTTGCAACAAAAAATGGTTTGAGTTGCATCAATCTTACCTCAGAAAAAATAATCAACTTCAACGGCTTTTATAATTTATCTGATGAAGCGGTAAATGCAGTGTATTACAATGCCGCAGATAATAAAATATATTTTGCAACAGAACATTCATTGT
The DNA here is from genome assembly GCA_013289015.1 of Bacteroidota bacterium. GTDB lineage: Bacteria > Bacteroidota > Bacteroidia > Chitinophagales > Chitinophagaceae > Parafilimonas. The sequence continues at coordinate 52,336 of JABDAV010000008.1, forward strand.
ACAGCATTATTCCCGGTGAATGGCTTGTTCAGCATAATCAACCAAAAATATTTATTACTGCTGTAACTGTACAGAACAAAGCGCTTAACTTAAATGCACCTTTTAAACTTGCGCATGATCAAAACAATATCAATATCAATTTTGCTACTGTAAATCTTATTAATGGCAAACAGGATAAATATTTTTATAAGCTGAACACAAACGGAATGGAATGGGCAGCATTGGGAAAGCAAAGGCAGGTAAGTTTTTCAAACCTTGCACCGGGCGATTATCATTTTTCAGTTAAAGCGCAAACAGCAGATGGAGAATGGACAAGAAACATTGCCACACTTTCATTTTCCATTGCATATCCTTATTGGGAAACATGGTGGTTTATATTGCTTTGTTTTATCGCTGTGATAATTGTTATTTATTTTTTGTACAGGTATCGGATCAGGCAATTGCTTCATATACAGGAAGTGAGAAACCGCATTGCTACTGATCTGCATGACGATATTGGTTCTGCGCTTACCAACATTAATATACTGGCAACATTAAGTTCATCAAACATTAATAATTCAAAGAAAGCAGAAAGCTTTTTAAAACGCATAACTGAAGAAGTAAATAGATCAAGCCAGTCGCTTGATGATATTGTGTGGAGCATTAACACAATGAACGACAGCTTTGAACAAATGGGCGCACGCATGAGGCGTTATGCTGCAGAATTGTTTGAAGCAGCAAACATTCATTATGAATTATTTTTTGATGAGAAGCTTACGCATCAAAAACTGCGTATGGAACAGCGCCGCGAAATATTTTTTATATTCAAAGAAGCAGTGAATAATATTTATAAACATGCACAGGCATCGTTGGCAGAAATAGAGTTGAAGCATGAAAAGAATAATTTTTTTATGATGATAAAAGACAATGGGAAAGGTTTTGATACAACTGCACAAACAACACGCAATGGCATTAAAAATATTTATACACGCATCAGCAAATACAACGGCAGTTGCAACATTGCATCTGATAACAGCGGTACAACAATTAAAATTTATATGCCTTTTAAAAGCTAACTACTCAAATGAGTGATATGCCGGTCTTTTTCAAAGCTGTAATTTAGTTGCGTGGCAATAAGCATTATTTTATTTGAAGATAACGACCGGTTGCGTGAATCATTATCTTATTTATTGAATGAAGAACCGGGTTATGAAGTGCTTGCTGATTTTAATAATTGTAATGAAGCCGGTGCAGTTGTAAAAAAATACAAACCTGATGTGGTGCTGATGGATATTGATATGCCAGGACACACAGGTATTGAAGGCGTGGTAATGATAAAAGAAGCAAACCCGCTAACCGCTGTGATCATGTACACGGTGTTTGAAGATGATGAAAAACTTTTTAAATGTTTATGCGCAGGAGCCAACGGTTATTTACTCAAGAAAACACCACCATCAAAATTGTTTGATGCCATACAGGAAGTGTTGAATGGCGGCGCACCAATGTCGCCGGCAATTGCAAAAAAGGTGCTGAATACATTTCAGCAAAAACAAAACAACAAATACAATCTTACGCCACGAGAGACAGAAGTATTACAATTATTGAACAAAGGATATACTATAAAAATGATTGCCGCCCAACTTGATATTGCATTTGATACTGCCCGTTCTCACTTGAAAAATATTTACCAGAAATTGCATGTTAATTGCGGCAAAGAAGCCATCGCAAAAGCGCTGAATGAAAAAATTGTGTGAACATTTCTTTTCACTATTTCAATAATACCTATAAAATCTCTATCACTCAAAATGAGGATTGACATTGCACAGGGAGTTATTCAATTTTGCAATACAAAATATTGTACTTATGAAACACACCTACTTTTTTTTCTTCCTGTTGTTAATTGCTTCAAATTGTTTTTCACAATGGAATAAAGACAGCCTTATGCGCAACCCTGTCTGCGTCGAGCCCAACTCACAATATTATGCGCGCTCCTGTACTGACGGAGCAGGCGGCGCCATCTTCACCTGGGTTGACGAACGGAATATCACCAACCCATCGATATATGCGCAAAAAATTAACGTGAAAGGAAAAACACAATGGGCAACGAATGGTATACCTGTGTATGTTCCTAGTAATTCAGGTGCAGTATATTCTACCATTGTTGCCGATGGCAGCGGAGGTGCTATTATTGTTATGGAAATATCTGTATCCGGCGGCGCTAATCAACTTTGGGCGCAGCATATTAATGCTGCAGGCACATTGTTATGGGGCAATGGCGTAAAAATTACTGACGCACCGGATTCACGTTTGCGCTGGGCTGAAGATCCCGAACCGAGCGGTATAAGTGCCGACGGCGCTGGTGGTGCATTCGTTACATGGCAGGCTTATCAGGATACCTATTTTAATTATGCCCAGCACATAGATGCAAACGGGAATCTTGTTTGGGGAACAACCGGAATACCATTATTGTCTATTAGCAGCATTAATGGTTACCGCACCGTAATTACAAGCACAGGCAACGGCACAGCAGTTGCAGGATTTACAGTCTTAGTCAGTGGGGTGTATTATTATTACCTGCAAAAAATAGCTGCCAACGGTTCTTATGCATGGAGTAGTACCGGCTTACAGGTATCAACTGCATATGCTAACCTGGATCCCGGTTTCAGGGTAATTTATGATGCAGCAACTTCATCAGTCTTTACGGCATTTCTTACCAGTTCAGGTTCTGTAATAAATTTGAATGCTCAAAAGACAGATTTGAATGGAAATATACTTTGGACTGCGGGTGGGGTTAACACAACAAATCTCAGCAGTGGTAATGCGCAAACTCCGGATCTTCTTGCCGATGGCAAAGGCGGAATATTTTTAGCTGCTATCGTAAATGGAAATGCCAACGTGCAGCATGTAAACACAAAAGGGAAAATTCTATGGGGTGCAGGCGGTATTAATGTTGATAATATTGGAGGCAACAAAAATAACCCGATCCTTGTTTCAGATGGTGGCACAGGTTTTATTGTTACCTATAACACTACAAGAAGTTTTTCAAACGGATATCCTATTTATTCGCAGCACTACACTGCGGCAGGCGTAGCTACATGGCAAAACGGCGGCGTAGCTGTTATGGCAGATTATACCAATATTGATCATGAAGTGCCTTATACTATTGCTTCAACAAAAGGGTTTGCTATTACATGCTGGCAGGACAGCAGGAACAGCAGCACCACCAGTTATGATATTTATGCTGCAAGGTATGGAGGCGCAACAGGAATGTCGTTCACAGCGCCGGAGGAAGAAAGTTTAATTGCAACGAAAAGAATGCAGGATAATATTCCATCATTATATACATATCCAAATCCTGCAAGCAACGATGCGGCGGTTTCTTTTATATTGGATGATAATGTTGTCAATGCTTCAATAACCATATATGATGCAACAGGCAGAAAAGTAAAATATTTTTCATGGGGAAATTTGCAGGCAGGCAAACAATTGTTCCATATCAATACACAGGATTTGTCAAGCGGAGTGTATGATGTTGTGATGCTTCATTCAAAAGGAAAGCAGGAAGGAAGGATTGTAATTTCAAAATGATTTGAGTTAGTATGAAAGCCTCCGGAAAGTTTTCACAACCAAGTGAAACCCTTTCACAGTAATGCGAGAATCTTCCACAGGCAAGTGAAACTCTTCCACAATATTGTGAGAACCTTCCACAGGCAAGTGAAAACCTTTCACAGTAATGTGAGGACCTTCCACAGGCAAATGAAACTCCTTCACAATAATGTGAAAACCTTCCACAGGCAAATGAAACTCCTTCACAATAATGTGAAAACCTTCCACAGGCAAGTGAAAGGTTTCCATAAATAATAAATGTTGTAAATTATTATTGCATTATCGCAGCCAAAGCATTCAATTTACCATAACCAAAATTCTTGTTTTTGGTTGGATAAGAACTGGCAGTTGTAATCAACCTGTTTAATATCTGGTCTCTTGTCTCGGTTGGATGTGCACTCCAAACCAATGCTGCAATGCCTGAAGAACTTGAAGTGGCAACTGAAGAACCACCAACGGTGCTGGGCACATCTCCGCTTATTGCATTACAAAGCGGTGTTCCTTTATCGCTGGTTCTTTCCATCACCACTACAAATTCAACCTGTTTGCCTTTATGGCAATCGCCGCAGGCTGCTAATGTATTTCCGTTTTTAACACCGGTAACAGCTTCTACCTGTGGTAAAGTTGCAGGGAAAATAACACCTACGAATTTTGAGGTAAAATCAGTGGATGTTCCTGCGGCGCAAAACATGAGCTTGCCTTTATTATAAGCATAATTGATGGCATCTTTAATTTGAGAAGAACTTGTAAGGCGGCCAATACTAAGGCTGATAATTCTTACACTTGTATCGTCGCCGGCATCAGTGTAAGCATCTGAAACACCTTTTACTTCATCGCCGTTATCAATAATAACGTCATTCACCGCTTTGCAAACAAGAAGGTTACTGTTATATGCAATGCCAACTGAATTACCATCAGTACATCTTGGTGCTGCTGCTGTGCTGCTCATGGCGGTGCCATGCCCGCACATATCATCTGCGCTGGTTGCTCCGGGCAACGTAAATATTTTTTGCAAGGTTCTGCCTGATGAAAGCCCCTGGTTAAAATCGCTGTTCATATTATTTTGATCAGGACTAACGCCGGTATCAATCACCATAATTTTCATACCGGCCCCGGTGCTTGTGTTCCATGCCTGCGGAATATTATGATAGGTATAATTCCATGATTGTTTTGCATTAGGCGTAATGTTTGTATAATCTGTACCAACCTTCAGGTTTGTGTTGCCAACATAACCGCCGCAGCCCGCGCCAAGATCAGCTTCCAACTGGTTGTACATGGCCTGGTCATAATCTTCAGGCTCATAACTCATCGGTTCTACATAACGTATAAGCCCGCTGTTACGCAATGCTTTTATGGTATTGGGATTATCAATCTTCACATCAATTACAGGTAACTTATTTTCTTTCCAAACTTCAACATCTTCTGCTTTCAGTTGAGGATGCATTGCTCTTTCTTCCTGCAGGATGAGTTGTATTATCTGCGCTTTTGCATCTGTCCATTTTTTATCGTGAATATTTATTTGTGCGATGCGATTGTCAACATTAGTTTCATCAATTGGCTTGTATCCGATTGAAACCATATGATCCTGACTTTGCAGTACAGCACTGTATACGGTAAGTGTTGAGGCATCACTCCAATTAAAACTGC